>NZ_JAHWXK010000001.1:1204166-1505208 GCF_023091155.1 Microbacterium sufflavum
GAGCAGCACGCGGGCGACGAGTCCGGCGGCGCCGATGATGCCCGCCTGCGCGGGGTCGTTCGTGATGAGGAGCGCCAGGAGCGGGACGGCGAAGCCGAACAGGGAGGCGGCGAGCCCCTTGCTGGTGTCGCTCACGAGCCAGGTGAGGTAGCGGGTGTTGCGCCACAGGCGGTGGGGGGTGGTGGCGGTGGTCATGGCTCGACCATAGATGCGCAACATAAATTGCGCAACTAGAGGTGTGCAATTGTCCGCCGGTAGGATCGGGGTATGGCCGACGACGCGGGGACGAGCGCGGGCGACGACGCCGTCTTCATGACCTCGGCGATGCTGAAGGCCTACTCGCATCCGCTGCGCCGCCGGATCCTGCGCCTCATCGCGCGCCGCGAGCACCTGCGGGCCGCCGACATCGCCGCCGAGCTCGGCGTTCCCGCGAACAGCGCGAGCTTCCACCTCCGGGTGCTCGCCGACGCCGGACTCATCGAGGAGGCCCCCGACCGCGCGCGCGACCGCCGCGACCGGGTCTGGACCGGACGCAAGCGCGCCCTCAACCTCGGCGACCCGCAGAACCCGGTGGCCGATGAGGCGCTCGGCGGCGCGGTGGTCGCCGCCCTGGCGGAGGAGCACGGCGAGCTGGTGCGCCGCGTGCTCGCCTGGAGCCCCGACTACGTCGCCGGCCGCACGACCGAGGTGCACGCGTCGTTCGTGCAGCGCACGATCCGCCTGACCGAGGCCGAGTTCGAAGACGTGATGCGCCAGGTCAACGACGTGCTGTCGGCGGCCGACGACGCGCACGACGCCACAGACCCCGACGGTCGTTACTGGCAGCTGGACATCGTCGTCGCCGACGACACCATCTGACTCACCCGTCGCCCTGACTCACTCGTCGCCCTGGCTCACCCGTCGCCGTGACTCACGCGTCGCCGTCCGGGCGCTCGCCGCTGAGGATCAGGATCCGCCGCAGGTGCATCGCCGTCAGCACGCCGGGACCCATCGTGCTGCGCGCGTCGAACGTGCGGTCGTCCACACGCTCCAGCAGCAGGCGGGTCGCCCGCGCGGCCTCACCCCGCCGGCGGTGCGCCTCGCTCGAGCCGGGATCGGGTTCGGCGATCACGTCGGCCACCGCGTGACAGGCCGCCGACAGGGGCTCGGGCAGCGCGGGGTCGAGCGGGATGGCGGCGGGCCGGTCCCAGATGGTGTCGGCGGTCGCATCGGCGATGTCGCGGATCAGATGGGCGATGCGGTCGAGCGTCGAGAGGTCCTCGTGGATGTGCGCTGTCCCCACGTGCCGGCGTCGCGCGCGTGGGTTGTACCGCACGCTCTCGTCGGCCTCGGCCAGCGCCGCCCGCAGATCGGCGGTGGTCTCGGCGAGGGACGCCGCGTCCTCCGCCCACTGTGCGGTCTCCGGCGGCCACGACTCCGACACCGCGTACCCGATGTCGTGCAGGTGCTCGCCCAGCTGCGTGCGGAAGGACTCCACTCTCGACGCAGCCGCCGCGGCGAGCGGTGCGGGCGCGATCAGCAGGTTCACCAGGAGCCCGATCACCACGCCGACGGCCATCTGCGCCAGGTACCCCACCGAGTAGTCGTCGGCGTTCTGTCCCCCGATGATCAGCACGAACAGCGCGGCCATCGGCACGTACTCGCGCCCGGCGCCGAACCATCCCGTGCCCGACAGCAGCACGCCCAGACCCACCACGAGCGGGATGGTCCACCACGTCGGACCGACGGTGAGCACGATCAGGGCGGCCAGGCCGATGCCCGCGGCGAGCCCGAACAGCGTCTGCAGGCTCGAGCGCATCGAGCCCATCAGCGTCGGGTACATGCTCACCAGAGCACCGAGCGGCGCGTAGTACGGATACTCGTCGGTGACGCCCGGCATGTGCGGCGCGACGGCCCACGCGAGCCCGACCGCGAGCGCCGTCTTCGCCACGAGCAGCAGCCGCGGCGGTCGCACGGCGTCGCGCAGGGTGCGCGAGAGGTACGACCGGCGTTCGCGCAGGCGCAGGCGCGGGTGGTCGCGGAGGCGGCGTTCCTCGGGCGTCACGGCATCCTCTCTCCTCGGACGGGCGGGTTCTGCTCCTGGACGTTACGCGCGAACGGACGGCGGAGGAGTGGGGTTGCCTCCGCTGCGGTCTGCGGGTAGTGCCCGGACGCACGGATGCCGCGGCCCGCACCGAGCGCGCGGCCGCGGCATCCCTCGTGCCGGGTGGTCCGATCAGGGGATGGTCCGCCGGAAGGCGAGGAACGAGACGCCGGTCAGGACGGCGGTGATCACCAGGCCCCACACGGCCAGGCCGAGGGCGCCGAGGTCCATGATCGTCGCGCCGACGTGGTTCCACAGGTCGAGCCGTGTCGCGAGGAACACCAGCCCCACCAGGATGAGCCCCAGGCCGATGCTCACGATCAGCAGCACCAGCTGACCCCAGCTCTTGTAGATCGTCGCGCCGGTGAAGCCGACCACGAAGAAGAACAGGGCGAGCGTGAAGAACACCACGAAGGCGCCCAGGGGTCCCGCGTCCCACAGCCACGGCAGGTAGAACAGGTAGCCGTTGACCCCCCAGCCGTCGGTGAGCATCTCGATGCCGCCGCCGATCAGGAAGAGCACGCCCATGATCGCGCTGCCGAGGGTGGCCGTCAGCATCGTGCCGAAGAAGAACTCCCGGCGCGTGATGCTCATCGCCTGCGAGAACGGGAACGTGAGGGTCATCGCCGACATGCCCACCGCGAAGAAGTACCAGAGCGGCGCCTGGCCGCCCCCGCCGTACTTGGGGGTGTCGACGGGGATCATCGCGTAGATCAGGATCGAGATGATCGTGGCCGCGCCGAGGATCATGAGCGGGTACCAGATGAAGGTGCCCTTGTTGATCAGCTGCAGGCGGATGACGTTGAACGTGCGCATCAGCGGACCTCCTCCTTCACCGCACCGGCTCGGTCGGCGGCGGCGTCGTTCTTCTGGGTGAGCCGGACGACGAGCTGCTGCAGCGACACCGGCGTGAGGTCGAGGCCCGCGGCGACGACCGCGGAGCGCTCCTCGGGCGAGAGCCGGCCCATGACGGTGACCGAGGCCACCCGGCCGAGCTCGTCGCGGTGCAGGATCTCGCGGCCCTCCGCCCAGGCGTCGACCTTCGCGGCCTCGCCCACCACGGTCACCGCGCGGTCACGCACGGCATCGGTGTCCTCGTTCAGCAGGATCCGTCCGTTGTCGATCACGATGACCTTCTCGATGAGGTTCGACACCTCGTCGATCAGGTGCGAGGACAGGATGATGGTGCGCGGGTGCTCGGAGTAGTCCTCCACCAGGCGGTCGTAGAAGATCTGCCGGGCGACCGCGTCGAGCCCGAGGTACGGCTCGTCGAAGAAGGTGATCTCGGCGCGCGAGGCGAGTCCGATGATCACGCCGACCGCCGAGAGCTGTCCACGCGACAGCTTCTTGATGGTCTGCTTCATCGGCAGCTGGAACTCCGCGATCAGCTCGTCGGCGAACGCCTGGTCCCAGTTCGGGAAGAACAGGCTCGCGGCCTTGAACGCGTGCTTCGGGTAGGCGTCGTCCGGGTATTTCTGGCTCTCGCGCACGAAGCAGATGCGGCCGAGCACGTGCGCGTTCTCGTAGGGGTGCTCGCCGAACACCTTCACGGTGCCGGACGACTCGAAGTTCTGGGCCGTGAGGATCGACATGAGGGTCGTCTTCCCGGCACCGTTGCGGCCGAGGAGCCCGTAGATCGAGCCCCCTTCGAGGGCGAGCGAGACGTTGTCGAGCGCCCTCTTCTCCTTGTAGCGCTTGGTGAGGTTCTGCACCTCGATGACGGCGGTCATGCGGGGTTCTTCCCTTCTGGGGTGGGGGTGTGTGCGGCGCGCTGCCGGAGCAGGTCCGCGAGGTCTTCCGCGCCGAGGCCCAGCGTGCGGGCTTCCGCGAGGAGCGGGTCGATGTAGCGGTCGGCGAAGGCCGCGCGGCGCTCGCCGAGGAGCAGGTCCCTGGCGCCTTCCGAGACGAACATGCCGATGCCTCGGCGCTTGTGGAGCACTCCCTTTTCGGTGAGCATCGCGACTCCCTTCGCCGCCGTGGCGGGGTTGATGCGGTAGAACGCGGCGAGCTCGTTCGTGGAAGGAGCCTGCGCCTCCTCGGCGAGTGAGCCGTCGAGGATCGAGTCCTCGATCTGCTCGGCGATCTGGAGGAAGAGCGGCTTGCCTTCTTCGATCACGAGTCCTCCGCTGGGTTGGTGGGTTACTTACTCGACTAAGTAACCATGTAACCCACGCGCGTGTCAACCCTCGGGATCGCGACGATCAGCTCCGGTCGTGCCGCGACTCGTGCCACTCCTCCACGATCTGCCGCATGCGCGCGGACAGGAACCGGAAGAATGCGGCCAGCTCGACCGCCCGCGTCTGCGCGTCGGGATCGTCGCCGTGCGCGCCCGCGATGTCGTCGATGTACTCCGCGAGCCGCGCGTACACGGGAAGGTTGCCCACGATCGAGCGGTAGAAGGGATCGTGCACGAACGCGTACCGGTCACGGCGCTCACCCGGCCGCGGGCGCCGCTGGATGAAGTGCAGCTGCTGCAGGTAGCGCACCGCCCCCGACACCGCCGCGGGGGAGACGCCGAGCCGCTCGGCCAGCTCGGCCGCGGTGTACCCGCCCTCGGGCGCCGCGACCAGGGCCATCATCACGCGCGCCGGCATCCGCGGCATCCCCGCCGCCGTGAGCATCGCCGCCGCCTGCTCCGCCGGTTCCACGCCCCGGTGCTCGCGCTGCTGCTCGGCATCGCCCGCCGTCGCGTCCGACCCGTCGTCGGCGTTCGCGGCCTCCCCGCCCGGTGCCCGCGTCATCGCACTACCCGCCCGTCGCGAGCTCGCGCCGACGCATGAGCGCCAGGGCGCCCGCCGTGGCCCCGGCGACCACGAGCACGAGCCACCACAGCCCGCGCACGTCGACGCCGTCGCCGTCGACCACCGGGGTCACCGCGAACGGGGAGAGGTTCGCGGTCCAGTCCGGCAGCCCGAACAGCGGGCCGAACATGCCGAGCAGCGCCGCGAGCAGGACCAGGATCCACGCCACGGGGATGGTCGCGCGCGGCAGCACCACGAACACGAGGGCCGTGAGCGCCACGAACACCACCGCCGCGACCGCCTGTCCCGCGCCCGCCACGGCCACGATGCGATACAGCTCGCTGTCGCCGTCGCGCGACCACACGCCGAGCCAGCCACCCAGCACGGCGGCGGCGACCACGATGAGCACCGCGCCCACGCCGACGATCACGTGGTCGGCCAGCCAGCGCACCCGTCCGGTGGGGGTCGAGAGCACGAGCTCGACCGTGCCCCGCGCCTCCTCCTGCCGCGCGCGCACCACGGTCTGCACCGCGCAGCAGGCCGCGAGGATGCCCAGCAGCGTGAAGAACACGGTCACCACGACCTCGTCGAGCCCGCCGGTCGCGCCGCCGATCTTCTCCAGGATGTCGGTCACGGCGGGATTCTCGCCCGCGATCTGGTCGACCACGCCGCCCAGGGTCGTGGCGAGCAGCCCGGTGAGCAGTCCGCCGACCGCCCACCCCACGACCGCGCCCGAGGTGAGTCGCCACACCAGCGCGTGCGGCGACGAGAGGGCGGGCCGCGCCGCGGAACGGCCGGGGCGTTCGGCCACGAAGCCCGCGTCCACATCGCGCAGGCCCTGCAGTGCCAGGGCCCCGGCGGCCAGGACGAGGCCGAGCGCCAGTCCCAGGACCGCGGGCCAGGCCGCATCGACGTCGTACGGGCGCGTCTGCTCCGCCCAGCCGAACGGCGACAGCCACGCAGGCCAGGCGCTCGCGATCGCGGTCAGCTCATCGTTCGGGGTCCCGGCGGCGTTGCCGATGCCCCGGAGCAGGAAGGCGGCCACGAGCACCCACACAGCCGCGGAGTTCGCGCCGCGCGACGTGCGCAGCAGCTGCGCCGCGAGCAGGGCGATCCCGAGGAAGGCGACGCCGCAGGAGGCGGCCGCGGCGCCGGAGAGCAGCGAACCGGCGACGGGCAGCCCGGTCGCGAGCAGGGCGACCGCGGTCAGCGCACCCAGCACGACGTTGGCGAGGAGGCCGTGCACGATCGTCGCGACGGTGGGAAGGTGTCGTCCGGCGGGTGTCGCCCACACGAGCTCGGCGCGCCCCGACTCCTCGTCACCCCGGGTGTGCCGCACCGCGAGGAACGTGCTCATGAGGGCCGCCAGCATCGCCAGCCACGGCAGGATCTCGAAGGCGAGGAACGCGCCCTCCGAGGTGCCGGACGGCAGGCCGCGGAACATCAGGATCACCGGGTTCGCGAGCGCCGCGGCCAGGATGTTCTGCCGGTCGGCCAGGGTCGAGTACGACTGCGTGACGCCCGCATACCCCGCGAACGCCATCAGCGCTGTGCCGAGGATCCACAGCGGCACCTGCACCCGGTCGCGGCGCATGCGCTGGCGCAGCAGCACCCCGAAGCGGTCCATCACGCACGACCCTTCGCGTGGCGGGAGCGCCGGGTGGACGGCTCCGCGTCGGACCCGCCGTCCTCCGCCGCCTCGAGCGTCGCGAGGTCGTCGCCGTAGTGCCGCAGGAACAGTTCTTCGAGTGAGGGCGGAGCCACGCGGAGGTCGGAGATCCCGAGCGTGGCGAGGGCGGGCAGCACCGCGGCGGTGCGGTCGCTGTCGACGGTGAGGCGGAAGCGGTCGTCGTGCACCGTGGCGTCGTGCACCTCGGGGATCGCGGCGACGCGGTCGAGCGGGACACCCGGGGCCGTGAACGACACGTCGCTGCGGGTGAGGTGCCGCAGGTCGGCGAGCGTGCCGGTCTCGACGATGCGCCCGGCGCGGATGATCGACACGCGGTCGCACAGCTGCTCGACCTCGCTCATGATGTGGCTCGACAGCAGCACGGTCGCGCCGTTCTCGTGGGCCCGCGCGACCTCGCGCTGGAAGATCACCGCCATGAGGGGGTCGAGCCCGCTGGTCGGCTCGTCGAGGATGAGCAGGTCGGCCGGCACGGCGAAGGCCGCGATCAGCGCCACCTTCTGGCGGTTGCCCTTCGAGTACGCGCGGCCCTTCTTCCGCGGGTCGAACTGGAAGGCCTCCAGCAGCCGGGCCTTCTCGCGCCGGTAGGCGGCGTCGTGCGTGCGGGCTCCGCGCAGCCGGGCGAGCAGGTCGATGGCCTCGCCCCCGGAGAGGTTGGGCCACAGGCTCACGTCGCCCGGAACGGAGGCGATTCGCCGGTGCAGCTCGACGGCCCGACGCCACGGGTCCTCGCCGAACACGGTCACCGCGCCCCCGGTGCGGCGGGCGAGGCCCAGGAGGATGCGGATCGTGGTGGACTTGCCGGCGCCGTTCGGCCCGAGGAATCCGTGCACCTGACCGGACTCGACGCTCAGGTCGAGACCGTCGAGGGCGTGCACGTGCCCGTAGTGCTTGGTGAGGCTCTGGGTGGCGATCACGGTGCTCATGCGCGGGAGCGTACGCCCGCTTCACGAACTTGTGAATCCGGTGAAGCGGACGCATGCGGAATCCTTACGGCGCCCGCGTACAGTGGGCTGGTGCCGGAGTTCCCCTACGCCCGCCTGCGCCGCTGGCCCGACGTCGAGGCCGAGAACCTCCAGGCGCACGACGCCACCGATCTGCTGCTCGCGTCGCGGGCGCTCGACAGCGGGATCACCGGTGCCGAGACCGCCGTGATCGGGGACGAGTACGGCGCGATCACCCTGCCGCTCGTGGCGTCCGGGCTCCGGGGGATCCGGGTGCACCAGGACCTCGCGACCGGGCGCCGCGCGCTCGCCCGCAACGCGGCGGAGCTGGGACTCGAGGGCTTCACGACGCACGAGCTCGACGAGACGCTGCTGCGCGGGGCACGGCTCGTGCTGCTGCAGCTACCCAAGGCGCTCGCGGAACTGGAGCAGATCGCGGATGCGGTCGCCCGCTGGGCCGCGCCCGACGCGGTGCTCGTGGCCGGGGGTCGCGTCAAGCACATGACCCTGGCGCAGAACGAGGTGCTGCGGCGGAGCTTCGGGGACGTGCAGCCGCAGCGGGCCGAACGCAAGTCGCGGCTGCTCGTGGCGTCGCAGCCCCTGGCCGTCCCCGCGCAGCCGCCCTTCCCCGTGCGGGCCGCGCACGACGGCCTCGCCCTGGTCGCGCACGGCGGCGCGTTCGCCGGACCCCGCCTCGACATCGGCACGCGCGTGCTGCTCGAGGCGCTCGCGCTCGACGGTTCACAACGCCGGAGAACCGCTCGCCCCGGGGCTGCATCCCCGCCGGAGCTGCCGGAGAACGAGGGTTTCTCCGGAGTCGTGAACGCCGAGGATCCGCGCCGGGTGCTCGATCTCGGCTGCGGCACGGGCGCGCTCGCGGTGTCCTGGGCCCTCGCGCACCCCGGGGACGCGGTGACCGCGACCGATCGCTCGGCCGCGGCCGTGGCCTCGACCCGGGCGACCGCGGCCGCGAACGGCGTCGCCGACCGCGTCACCGTGACCCACGACGACGCCGGATCCGACCTGCCCGACGGGGCGTTCGACGTGGTGCTGCTGAACCCGCCGTTCCACCTCGGCAGCAGCGTGCACACGGGGGCCGCGACCCGGCTGTTCGAGGCCGCCGCGCGACTGCTCCGGCCGGGCGGCGAGCTGTTCACGGTGTACAACTCCGGCCTCGCGTACCGCCCCGAGCTGACGCGGCTGATCGGGCGGACGGAGCAGCTCCGACGCACCCCGAAGTTCACCGTGACGCGCAGTGTGCGACGCCCGTGAACCCCCGTCGCCGAGATTGCTAGACGCTCGTACTATCCCCCGGTCAGCACCGGAAACCCGGGCACGTTCCCGGCCCAGGATTTGTCCCTGACCGGCCATTTCGTTACGTTGGTCTGTGGGCCTGACGGCCCGAAGACCAGTCCGCGACCACGTCCTTCTTTCGATGAGCTGTGCTGCGAAGAGGCGTGGGCGTACGGTCGGTCCTCTCTGCGGCGGATCCGAAATCCACCGCCCGCGCCGCCACAGCGATGATGTCGAACGGCCTCGTGAGGATCACCCGGACGTGACCGAAGCAGGCTCAGCCACCCGAGGCCGAGCCGCAGGGGAAACGTGTCCGACATCGCACTCGAAGCGCGCCATCTGTACAAGGTGTTCGGGAGGAATCCGAACGCCGCCGTCCGCCGACTGAAGGCGGGTGAGAGCCGCGCGGCCGTCGCCGACGCGGGCACCGCCGCCGTCATCGACGCCAGCTTCACCGTGAACCGCGGTGAGATCTTCGTCATCATGGGCCTGTCCGGATCGGGCAAGTCCACCATCATCCGCATGCTCAACGGCCTGCACGACATCACCGACGGCACCGTCACGGTCGGCGGCGACACCATCACGGGCATCCCCGCGGGTCGTCTGCGCGAGATCCGCCGCGACCGCATCTCGATGGTCTTCCAGCATTTCGCCCTGCTGCCGCACCGCACGGTGGCCGCGAACGTGGCCTACCCGCTCGAGCTCAAGGGCGTCGCGGCGGCCGAGCGGCAGGCGAAGGCCGAGGAGATCCTCGCGCTCGTGGGCCTCGAGGGCCAGGGCGACAAGCTGCCGTCCGAGCTCTCCGGCGGCATGCAGCAGCGCGTCGGCATCGCCCGCGCGCTCGCCGCCGACAGCGACATCCTGCTGATGGACGAGGCGTTCAGCGCGCTCGACCCGCTGATCCGCCGCGAGATGCAGGAGCAGCTGCTGGAGCTCCAGCAGAAGCTGCACAAGACCATCGTCTTCATCACGCACGACCTCAACGAGGCCATGTTCCTCGGCGACCGGATCGCCGTGATGCGCGACGGGCGCATCGTGCAGATCGGCACGCCGGAGGACATCCTGATGGACCCCGCGAACGACTACGTCGAGCAGTTCGTGCAGGACGTGGACCGTGCCCGCGTGCTCACCGCCGCGAACGTCATGGAGCGCCCGCGCCCCGTGGTCGCCGAGACCGCCGGCCCGCGCACGGCCCTGCGCCAGATGCGCGACGCCTACATGTCGGCCACCTACGTGGTCGGCAAGGACCGCCAACTGCTCGGTGTGGTCACCGACCGCGATGCGGTGAAGCTCGTGCGGCAGGGGGTGACGCGACTCGACTCCGTGATCAAGCCCGTGCTGCAGAGCGTGCGCGAGGACGACGTGCTCATGAACCTGTTCGTGCCCGCGGTGGAGTCGCCGCTGCCCCTGGCCGTGACCGACGCCGACGGGCGACTGGCGGGCGTGATCCCCCGCGTGACCCTGCTCGCCGCCCTCGGCCCCGGCCCCGGCTCGACCGAGGAGATCCTGCTGCCGATGACGCCCATGCCGCAGGCCGAGATCGACGCGGTGCTCGACGACGGGTGGACGGCCGAGCCGCTGCCCACGACACCCGAGACGGAGGAGGTGCGCTGATGGACGGATTCCGCATCCCCCTGGGCGACTGGGTCGCCGCCGGAGTCGACTGGATCACCGCGAACCTCGACGGTCTGCTCGACGTGGTGTCGTTCGTGGTGAGCTTCCTCGTGGACGGCCTCACCCGGCTGCTGCTCACCCCGCACTTCGCCGTGATCATCGTGATCGCCGCCCTGCTCGCCTGGGTCGTGCGGTCGTGGAAGCTCGCGATCGGCGCGGCCGTGTCGTTCCTGCTGATCGTGGCGATGGACCTGTGGGTGCCCGCGATGCAGACCCTCGCCCTGGTGCTCGTCGCGGCGATCGTGGCGGTGCTGATCGCGGTGCCGCTGGGCATCTGGTCGGCGCGCAACGCCACGGTCCGGGCGGCCCTGAAGCCGGTGCTCGACTTCATGCAGACCATGCCCGCGTTCGTGTACCTGATCCCCGCGATCGTGTTCTTCGGCATCGGCGTGGTGCCGGGACTCGTGGCGACCGTGATCTTCGCGCTGCCTCCCGGCGTGCGCCTGACCGAGCTGGGCATCCGCGGCGTCGACTCCGAGACCGTGGAGGCCGGGCATGCGTTCGGCGCCACCCCCGGCCAGATCCTCCGCGGCATCCAGCTGCCCCTGGCGATGCCGACCATCATGGCCGGCGTCAACCAGGTGATCATGCTCGCGCTGTCGATGGCCGTGATCGCCGGTATGGCGGGAGCGGACGGCCTCGGGAAGATGGTGGTCGAGGCGATCTCGACGATCAACATCCCGAAGGGCGTCGAGGCCGGTCTGGGCGTCGTGCTGATCGCGGTCTTCCTCGACCGGGTCACCGCCGCGCTGGGGGCTCCGGGCGAGAACCGCTCGTCGCTGTGGGGCCTGTGGAAGCGCCGCCGGTCGGGCGCGGGTTCGGGCGCTGCGCCCGCCGCCGCCGCGACCTCCACCGCCGCGACCCCCGCGTCGTCCGACGCCGTCGAGCCCGAGCTCACTCGCGCCTGACCCCACCCCACCGCGACGTCCCGCCCCGCCCCCGCCCACGCGCGGGTGCGGGGTCGGAAAGGGGCCTGCGGGGGCGGGTTCCGGCCCGCTTTCCGTCCCGCACGCCGCCCACCCGCTGTCCCGCGGCTCGTCCGCACTCCTGAAATCACATACGGAACGCAAGAGAGAGAAGCACATGAAGAAGAAGATCCTGACCCTCACCGCTCTGGGCGCCGCAGCAGCGCTCACCCTCGCCGGATGCAGCGGCGACGGAGCCGGTGGCACCAGCGCGGGCGGCGGCGACGCCGACGACAAGGGCACCATCACGCTCGGCTTCCTGCCCTCCTGGACCGACGGCCTCAGCACCGCGTACCTCCTGCAGGACCAGCTGGAGAAGATCGGTTACACGGTCGAGATGAAGACGCTCACCGAGGCGGGTCCCCTCTACACGGGTCTCGCGCAGGGCGATGTCGACATGTACCCGTCGGCCTGGCCCGAGCTCACGCACGCCGAGTACATGAAGAAGTACGGCGACGACATCGAAGACCTCGGCGCGTACTACGACAACGCCAAGCTCACCCTGGCGGTGCCGGAGTACTCCGATCTCACCTCGATCGAAGACCTGGCGGGCAAGGGGGCGGACTTCGACGGCAAGATCTACGGCATCGAGCCGGGCGCCGGCCTCACCGCGCAGACGCAGAAGATGATGCCCGAGTACGGGCTCGACGGCGAGTACGAGCTGGTGACCTCGTCGACCGCGGCGATGCTGACCGAGCTGAAGACCGCGACCGACAAGCAGGAGGACATCGTCGTCACGCTGTGGCGTCCGTTCTGGGCCAACGACGCCTTCCCCGTGAAGGACCTCGAAGACCCGAAGGGCGCGATGGGCGAGGCCGAGGGCCTGCACTTCCTCGGCACCAAGGGCTTCGCCGGGGAGTTCCCGGAGGCGGCCGAGCTGATCGAGAAGATCAAGCTCGACGACGAGCAGTACGGTGCGCTCGAAGACCTCGTGGTCAACGAGTACGGCGAGGGCAAGGAAGCCGACGCGGTCGACGCGTGGCTGGAGAAGTACGGCGACCAGTTCGACTGGACTGTCAGCTGAGCTGACCCGTCTCTGCACGAAGGGAGGGCTCCCGTCCGGGGGCCCTCCCTTCGACGTCTCCCCCCGGGCGGGGCTTGCCTTCGCGATTGCGGTGGCGGGTCGGCGTGCGCTTCACTGAACCCGAACCCCACCCGGCACGCGACACCCGAGGATGAGATGGCCACCGAGAGCACCACACCCCTCCGCGTCCGGCCGCGGATCTGGATCGGCCTCGTCATCTACCTGGCGTACGTCGCTGTCGTCTTCACCGTGCAGCAGGCGACCGGCATTCCCTACACCTCCCTCGGCGACAGCGGACGCGACCTCTTCCTGGGCGCCGGCCTGTCCCTCATCGTCGGAGCGGTGCTCCTGGCGATCACGACGAGCCTGCTCGGGTGGTGGCGTCCCGCCCTGTTCGAGCGGACGCGCGCCGCGCATCGCTGGCCGATCATCGCCCCGGTGCTGATGGCGGTGGCCCTGGGCGTGAACCTCGCCTCCACCGACTGGGCCTCCTACGACGGCGCCTTCTTCGCCGCGTCGATCGTCCTGCTGCTGGTCGGCTTCACCGAGGAGCTGACCACGCGCGGACTGCTGCTGGTCGGGCTGCGCAGCCGCCTGTCCGAGGTGTGGGTGTGGCTGCTGACCTCCGCGCTGTTCGGACTCATGCACCTCATCAACGCGCTCAGCGGGCAGCCCCTCGTCCCCACGCTGCAGCAGGTGTTCCTCGCCTTCGGCGCCGGCACCATCTTCTACGTCCTGCGCCGCGTGACCGGCAGCCTGATCTGGGCCATGGTGCTGCACGGGTTCTGGGACTTCTCGACGTTCGCGGTCGGGCACGGCGCCGCAGGACCGCTGGCCGGGCTGGGCCCTGTGCTGGAGATCGTCGCGGTGGTGGTGGCGCTGGTGGGCGTCGCGTTCGTGATCCGCGACGCCGACGAGCGCACCGCGACACCGTAGAGCACTCGTCCGCCGCGGGTGGCACCCCCCTTACGCTCCGCGGGGGAAGGTGCGACCATGACCGTTCGCGGACCCGGCCGGGCCCCGGCAACGGGAGAGGGAACCATGTGCACAGGACTGAGCTTCACCACCGCCGACCACTACTTCGGGCGCAACCTCGATCTGGAGTTCTCGTACCACGAGACCGTCACCGTGACACCACGGAACTTCCCCTTCGAGTTCCGACGGATCCCGCCCCTGTCGACCCACCACGCGATCATCGGCATCGCGACCGTCTCCGACGGCTACCCGCTGTACTACGACGGCACGAACGAGAAGGGCCTGAGCATGGCCGGACTCAACTTCCCCGACAACGCCTTCTACCCCGCGGAGGGAGCGGGCGGCACGGAGATCACCCCGTTCGAGTTCATCCCCTGGGTGCTCGGGCAGTTCGAGACCGTCGCCCAGGTGAAGGACGCGCTGCGATCCGTGAGCCTCGTCGACATCTCCTTCAGCGCGGAGTTCCCGCTGTCGCCGCTGCACTGGATCATCGCCGACCGGACCGCCTCGATCGTGGTGGAGAGCGTGCGGGACGGTCTGAAGGTGTACGACAACCCGTGGGGGGTGCTCACGAACAACCCCACGTTCGACATCCAGAGCTTCCGCCTGAACGACTACCGGCACCTCACGCGCCGCCAGCCCGACAACACGTTCGCGCCGGATCAGTCGCTCGACCTGTACAGCCGCGGCATGGGCGGGATCGGGCTGCCCGGCGACCTGTCGTCGTCGTCGCGCTTCATCAAGGCGGTGTTCACCCGCATGAACTCGGTCTGCGGCACCACCGAGTCGGAGTCGCTGAGCCAGTTCTTCCAGATCCTCGGCTCCGTCGCCCAGCAGCGCGGGTGCGTGCAGGTGGGCGACGAGGAGAAGTACGAGATCACGATCTACTCGTCCTGCTGCAACACCGACCGGGGCGTCTACTACTACACGACGTACGAGAACAGTCAGATCACCGGGGTCGACATGCACCGTGAAGACCTCGACGGCACCGCGCTCGCCGTGCACCCGCTCGTCGAGGGGCAGCAGATCGCGATGCAGAACTGACGCGCCTCGGGCCCGTCGTCTCGATTCGCACGCTCAGCGGCCGCCTGAGCGAGGAGCGCAGCCCTCGAACGACGGACGCAACCCCCTGACCGGCGTGCGGCGGCCGGCGTAGCCTGTGGCCGTGGACGGGTTCGCGGCGGTCGACTTCGGGTTCGCCCGCGAGGGCTTGCAGCGGGGCATCGCGGCGCTGTACGTGGTCGCGCTCGTCTCCACGCTCAACCAGTTCCGCGCCCTGCTCGGCGAGCACGGACTGCTGCCCGCCCCGGCCCTGCTCGACTGGGTCGCGCAGAAGAGCGAGCGACGGAAGCTGCTGCACCCCACGCTGTTCACGCGCTGGCGCTACACCGACCGGCGGCTCGTGGCGCTGTCGTGGGCCGGGATCGCGGTGGGCGTGCTGCTGGTCGCGGGGGTGCCGCAGCTCGGGCCGCCGTGGCTGCCGATGGTGTGCTTCCTCGCGCTGTGGTTCGGGTACATGTCGGTCGTGAGCATCGGGCAGACGTTCTATTCCTTCGGGTGGGAGATGCTGCTGCTCGAGGCCGGGTTCCTGGCGGCGTTCCTGGGGTCGAACGACCAGCCGCCGCCGGTCGTGGTGATCGTGCTGTTCTGGTGGCTGCTGTTCCGCCTGGAGTTCGGTGCCGGGATGATCAAGATCCGCGGCGGGCGCGAGTGGCGCGACCTCACCGCCATGACGTTCCACCACGAGACGCAGCCGATGCCGGGCCCGCTCAGCCGCCAGGCGCACCTGCTGCCGCGGTGGTTCCACAGGCTGGAGGTCATCGGCAACCACGTCGCGCAGCTGGTCGTGCCGTTCTTCCTGTTCGCTCCCGTCCTGTCGCTGTGGGTGCCGGGGCCGGTGCCGCAGATCGTCGGCGCGGTCGCCGGCGGTGTCGTGATCGCGACCCAGCTGTGGCTCGTGCTCACCGGCAACTTCGCGTGGCTGAACGCGGCGACGATCGTGCTCGGCTTCTCGGCGATCGGGCTGCCGGGGGTGGGCGCGGCCGAGCGGGCACCCGAGACGGCGCTGCCCTGGACCGTGTCGGGGATGCCGCTGTGGTGGGTCGTGGTGACCTCGGCCGTCGGCGTGCTGTTCGTGGTGCTGAGCGTGCCGGCCGTGCGGAACCTGTTCGCGCGGCGGCAGCTGATGAACGCGAGTTTCCACCGGTGGCAGCTCGCCAACGCCTACGGCGCCTTCGGCACGGTGACGCGGGAACGCATCGAGATCGTGGTGGAGGGGTCGGACGACGAGGAGGGGGTGCACTGGCGGGAGTACGGGTTCCGCGGCAAGCCCGGAGACGTGCGGCGCGTGCCGCGGCAGTTCGCCCCGTACCACCTGCGGCTGGACTGGTTGATGTGGTTCCTGCCGCTCGGGCACTCGCTGGACGACTGGTTCACGGTGTTCCTGCTGCGACTGCTCGAGGCCGACGGCCCGACCCTGCGGATGCTGCGCGTCGACCCGTTCCACGGTGAACGGCCGCGATGGGTGCGGGCGGTGTCGTACCGGTACCGTTTCGCGACCCGCGCGGAGCATCGCGCCGACGGTGCCGTGTGGGTGCGCAGCGGTCGCCGTGTGATCCTCGGTCCGCTCGGCCTGCGCTGAGGACGGCGCGTTCCGGGGGCGTGAAGGAGACCTCCCGCCCTGAACGAGCGTCGGCGCGCTCGGCTCCTTCCGGGCGCGAGATCCTGCAGACCGCGCGGCCGGAGTCGGGCGATTCAGATGTCCTCGCCGACGGGCTGGTCGCGAAGCCGCCAGATGCCAGGCGGGGGCGCCGATTGACAGCCGGATCCATAGCTCCTATAAGAGCTACATGTCCGATCCGCGAGCGTTCGTCCAACACATGATGACGGACTTCTCGTGACCGAGCCCCGCAGTCAGGCGCGGTTCCCGCGCGTCCCACGGCGACGGTACGTCGCTGCGGGACTCTGGGCGGCGGCTCAGATCGTGGTTGCCGGCGGCGGCGTGCTTCTCGTCTTTCTCACTGCGATGCGAGGGGACGGGTGCGCGTTCTCATGCAGAGACGATGTCGCCAACGTCGTGATCGACGGCACGAAGGCGGCTCTCCTCGTGATCACGCTCATCGAGGTGGCCATGCTCGTCATCGCACTCATCAAGAGGGCCTCGCCGCATGTGATCGGTGGTGTGGCGATCGGTCTGAGTCTTGCCGTGATCACTGTCGCGTCCGTGCTCATGGTCTCCGCGTACCCGGTTTCCCCATGATGTGAAGGAGATCTCTGCCTGCCATACCGTGCGGCCGAGCGCAGCGAAACGCCCCGGCCGGGGTGCGAGACCCCGGACGGAGCGTTCCGGTCCGCTTGGCGACGATCAGCTGACCTTCTTCCGGTAGGAGATGATCGCGAACACGTAGGCGACCACGAGGATGCCGACGCACCAGGCGAGGGCGATCCAGATGTCATCGCCGACGGGCCGCTCGGCGAACAGCGCCTGGATGGTGTTGACGATCGAGGTGACCGGCTGGTTGTCGGCGAACCACTGCACGGGTGCGGGCATGGTGTCGGTCGGCACGAACGCCGAGCTGATGAACGGCAGGAAGATCAGCGGATACGAGAACGCGCTCGCCCCGTCGACCGTCTTGGCGTTCAGGCCGGCGATGATCGCCAGCCACGTCAGCGCGAGGGTGAACAGCATCAGGATGCCGATCACTCCGAGCCAGGCCCACACGCTCGCCCCGGTGCGGAAGCCCATCAGGAAGCCGACGCCGAAGATGATCGCGAGGGTGATCGCGTTCGCCGTGAGCGACGTCAGCACGTGAGCCCACAGCACGCTCGATCGGGCGATCGGCATGGAGTGGAACCGCTCGAAGATGCCGCTCTGCATGTCGGTGAACAGGCGGAACGCGGTGTAGGCGATGCCCGACGCGATCGCGATGAGCAGGATGCCCGGCAGCAGGTAGTTCACGTAGTTGTCGGTGCCGGTGCTCTGCTGGAGCGCGCCGCCGAAGACGTACACGAACAGGAGCATCAGCGCGATCGGGGTGACCGCGGTGGTGATGATCGTGTCGGGACTGCGGAAGATGTGCCGCATGGAGCGCCCGGTGAGGGTCGCCGTGTCGGCGGCGAAGTGCGTGCTCATGCTGCGTCCTTTCGTGAGGGTCCGATCAGGGTGAGGAAGATCTCCTCGAGGGTGGGCTGCTTCTCGACGTACTCGACCTGCGCGGGCGGGAGCAGCTGCTTCAGCCCGGCGAGGGTGTCGTTCGCGATGATGCGGCCCTCGTGCAGGATCGCGATCCGGTCGGCCAGCTGCTCCGCCTCGTCGAGGTACTGCGTGGTGAGCAGCACCGTGGTGCCGCTGTGCGCGAGCTGCTTCACGACGTCCCACACCTCGATGCGCGCCTCGGGGTCGAGGCCCGTGGTCGGCTCGTCGAGGTAGATCACCTCGGGGTCGCCGACCAGGCTCATCGCGATGTCGAGCCGCCGCCGCATGCCGCCCGAGTAGGTGCCGACCTTGCGGCCACCGGCGTCCGTCAGGCGGAAGGTGGCCAGCAGGCGGTCGGCGACCCCGCCCGGGTCGGACAGGTGCCGCAGCTTCGCGACCAGCACGAGGTTCTCGCGCCCGGTGAGGATCTCGTCGACCGCGGCGAACTGCCCGGTGAGGCTGATCTTCTCGCGGACGCCGAGGGGGTTCGCGGCGACGTCGACGCCCTGCACGGTCGCCGTGCCGGCGTCGGCCTTCAGCAGCGTGGAGAGGATCCGCACCATCGTGGTCTTGCCGGCACCGTTCGACCCGAGGAGGGCGAAGATCGATCCCCGCTCCACCTCGAAGTCGACGCCGCGCAGCACGTGCAGGTCTTTGTAGGACTTCTCGATGCCTCGCACCGAGAGGGCGGTGTTCGTCATGACTGCTCCTTCTTCTTCGCGTCCTCGACGGCTTTGGTCAGCCGAGCGCGCTCCTTGTCGACCCACTGGGTGCCCCCGTAGGCCTCGGCGTAGGTCTCGGCGAACTCGACCGGGTCGGCGCCGATGATGTCGTCGATCGGGGTGCCGTCGATCGCGGCGCGCTCCCACAGGTCGGCGAGGTCGAGGAAGATCTGCACGAGCGTGTCGCCGTCGGTGATCCCCCCGTAGTACATCGTGTAGCGGTGCTGGGCGTTGGCGACCGTGCGGTACGGCTCGGGCAGAGCCTCGATCCGCGCCTTCGCCTGCTTGTACTGCTTCTTCTGCTCGAGCGATCCGGTGAGCGCTTCGATCCACTTGGCGGCCATGTCAGTTCTCCTCGCTGGGGGTGTTCGTGTGAGTGGTGTTCAGTCGTTCGATGTGTGTCGTGAGGAAGTTCCAGGTGGTCCAGAACTCCTCCAGCTCCTGCCGGCCCGCGGCGTTCAGGGTGTACACCTTGCGGGGCGGGCCCTTTTCGCTCGGCACCTTCTCGACGTCGACGAGCTTCTTCTGCTCGATGCGCACCAGCAGGGCGTAGACGGTGCCCTCGGCGGTGTCGGTGAAGCCGTGGTCGCGCAGGCGCGTGGTGATCTCGTAGCCGTAGGCCGGCTGCTCGGCGAGGAGGGCCAGCACGATGCCCTCCAGGGTGCCCTTGAGCATCTCGGTCATCTGCTTGCCCATGTGGTCCCCCTCTCCTTCTCGGTTCAGTACTCAGTGTTGCTGGGTACCGGTACAAAGTAACACTGAGTACCGGTACTTAGCAACACCGAATACCGAACTTCCTCGGAGAGGTGCGACGGGGTCAGCTGCGCAGGTAGGCGAGCACGGCGAGGACGCGGCGATGCCCGCTGTCGCTCGACGAGAGGCCGAGCTTGGCGAAGATGTTGCCGATGTGCTTGCTCACGGCGGTCTCCGTGACGAACAGCCGCTCGGCGATCGTGGTGTTGTCGAGCCCCTCGGCCATGAGGCCCAGCACCTCGCGCTCGCGCGGGGTGAGGGTCTGCACGGGGTCGTCGGCGCGACGGCGGCTGAGCAGCTGCGAGATCACCTCGGGGTCCATCACGGTGCCCCCGGCGGCCACGCGGCGCAGGGCGTCGACGAACGCCGCGACCTTGCCCACCCGCTCCTTCAGCAGGTAGCCCAGACCGTCGGCTCCCGCGGCGAGCAGTTCCCCCGCGTAGCGATCCTCCACGTAGGCGGACAGCACCAGCACCGGGAAGCCGGGACGACGGGCCCGCGCCTCGGCGGCCGCCTTGAGGCCCTCGCTCGTGAAGGTGGGCGGCATCCGCACATCGAGCACCGCCGCATCGGCATCGTCGAGCAGCGCGAGGAAGCCCTCGGCGTCGGGCACGGCACCGATCACGTCGAAGCCCTCGCTGCGCAGCAGCAGTGCCAGCCCCTCCCGCAGCAGGGTGTCGTCCTCCGCGATCACGATCCGCACGGCAGCTCCGTCCTCAGCACGGTCGGCCCGCCGGCCGGGCTCGTCACGTCGAGCGTGCCCTCGAAGGCCTCGATCCGGCGACGAATCCCGGCGAGACCCCCACCCGGCCGCTCGACCGCCCCGCCGACGCCGTCGTCCTCCACCGCGATCAACAGCAGCTCGCCCTCCCGCTCGACCCGCACCGTGGCGCGCGTCGCCGTGGCGTACTTGTTCACGTTGGTCAGCGCCTCCGCCACGACGAAGTAGCTCGCCGACTCCACCGCCGCCGGCACCCGGCCCACCCCGGCGGTCTCCAGCGCGCACGGCACGACGCTGCGCCCGGCGAGCGACGCGAGCGCGCCCTCCAGGCCCAGCTCGTCGAGGATCGGCGGATAGATGTCGTGCACCGTGCGCCGCAGACCGGCGAGGGCGTCGGCCGCGGCATCCTGCGCCCGCCGCAGCGGTTCTCCGACGTCGCCGCCCGTCTCCTGCGCACGCTCCGCGATCCCCAGCATCATCACCACGTTCACCAGCCGGTTCTGCGCCCCGTCGTGCAGGTCGCGCTCGATGCGGCGCAGCTCGGCCGCGTGCGCGTCGAGCGCCGCCGCCCGGCTCAGCGTCAGCGCGTCCACCCTGGCCGCCAGCCGTGACCGCGCGGGCGTCGCCAGCAGCTTCGCCGACACGAACGCGACCAGGCGGGCGACCGCCGGCACCAGGAACGCCGCGGCGATCGCGTAGCCGAGGGCCACCAGCGGCATCGTCCACGCGAGCTCCCACGACGTGACCGGATATGGCGAGCCCACCGGGTCGTCGGCCGGCGCGAACTGCCAGTACCACGTGACGGCGAGGGTGTTCACGGCCGAGACGGGAAGCGCGAGCGTGAGCAGCGACAGCCACATCACGGGGAACGCGTGCACCGTGAGCCACAGGGCGTCGCGGGCCGTGGCGCGCGAGAAGGCGAAGCGCAGCCGCTCATCGATCGTCGAGCCGCGCGGCAGCGTGCGCGCGAGCGGCGGAAGCTCCTCACCCCGCCGCCGCCCGATGCGCCGCCGGTTCACGTCGCTCCACCGGTGCAGCACCTGCACGGCCTGCGGCATCAGCAGCACGCCGCCCGTGATGAGCATGAGCGGCAACAGCACCAGGATCACGCAGAACAGCCCGAGGGAGACGACCGACGCCCCGAGCTCGACCCCCAGATACCCGGCGTCGCGCAGCCACCGGCGCCCCCATCCGTCCTTCACCCTGCCAGTCTGCCGGAGCAGAGTGCGCGGCACGGTATAGCCAGCTCCACCATCGATCGGGGACCGGGCGGGATGGGGCCGCCCGCTCGGTGTTCCTAGCGTCGAAGCATGACCACCACACCCCCTGCGCCGCTCGTCGAGGCGGCACCGACCGAGGCGCTCCGCCTCTCCGGACTCGTCAAGACGTACGGCTCCGGCGCCGCGCGCGTCACCGCTCTCCGCGGCGTGAACCTGGCCATCGCGAAGGGCTCCTTCACGGCGATCATGGGGCCGTCCGGCTCGGGCAAGAGCACGCTGCTGCACAGTGCAGCGGGGCTCGATCGTCCGACCAGCGGCACCGTCCACCTCGGCGGCACCGAGATCTCCGCCCTGAAGGCGCGCCAGCTCACGACGTTCCGCCGCGACCACGTCGGCTTCGTGTTCCAGGCGTACAACCTGCTGCCCGCGCTGACCGTGGAGGACAACATCACCCTCCCGCTGCGGCTGGGCGGACGCGCCATCGACCACCGGTGGCTCGAGACACTGCTCGACGCGGTGGGGCTCGCGGACCGACGCCACCGCCGACCCGCCGAGCTCTCCGGCGGCCAGCAGCAGCGGGTGGCCATCGCCCGCGCGCTCATCACCCGCCCGCACGTGGTGTTCGGCGACGAGCCGACCGGCGCGCTCGACTCGCGCACGGGTGCCCAGGTGCTCGACCTGCTCGCCCACACCGCGCGGGAACTGCACCAGACCGTGGTCGTCGTCACGCACGACCCCGTCGTCGCCTCGCACGCGGACCGGGTGGTCTTCCTCGCCGACGGCGCGTTCGCGGGACACCTCGACGGCGCCACCGCGCAGGAGATCACCGCCCGCATGAGCACGCTCGGGGAGTGGTGATGGCCGCCGCGTCGCTCGGCCTCGGACGGCTCGTCCGCGCCGACCTGCGCCACCACCGGCGCAGCCTCGCCGGAGTGTTCGTGGCGATCTTCGTCGCGAGCGCCCTGGTCACCGGGCTCGGCGTGCTCGTGGAGTCGGGCATCCGCGGCGGCCTCGCCCCGCAGCGCTACACGGCAGCCGAGGTCGTGGTGGGCGCCGTGCAGCAGGTCGACGTGCCGGAGGACCTGCCCGTGGCACTGCGCGAGCGTGCGCCGCTGCCCGCCGACGCCGCCCGCGAGATCGCGGAGCTGCCCGGGGTCGAGGCCGTGGTCGCCGACGTGACCGTACCCCTCGCGGCCTCCGGAGCCCCGGATGCGACGGCGGTCGTGGAGGCGCACCCCTGGGCGGCGACGGCGCTCACGGGCTTCACGCTCAGCGACGGCCGCGAGCCCGCCGAGGCTGAGGAGGTCGTGGTCACCGCGGACTCCGGGCACGCGGTGGGCGACACCCTCTCGCTCGCGCACGGCGGTGAGCCGGCGGACTACCGCGTCGTGGGCGTGGTGACCGCGCCCGCGCCGCCCGAGCGCGGGGCGGCCGTGTTCCTCACGGGCGACCGCATCGCCGAGCTCGACCCGCACGGCGGCGCCCCGCAGGTGCTCGGCGTGTTCGTGGAGGGCAAGGACGCGGAGGCCGTGGCGACCGCCATCGGCGAGGCCCTGCCCGGGGTGGTCGCCCGCACCGGCGACGCCCGCGGCGACGTGGAGTTCCTCGACTCCGGCGCCGCCCGCACGATGCTCGTCGCGATCGGCAGCGCCTTCGTCGGCACGTGCATCCTCGTGGCGCTGTTCATCGTGGCGGGCACGCTGTCGCTGTCGGTGCAGGCGCGACGGCGGGAGTATGCGCTGCTCCGGGCGGTGGGCGCGACACCGCAGCAGGTGCACGCGCTGATCGCCCGCGAGGTGCTCGCGGTCGCCGCGGTCGCCGCGGTGCTCGGCCTGGCTCCGGGCTACCTGCTCTCGACGGTGCTGCAGACCGCGTTCGTGGCCGGAGGGGTGATCCCGGGCGACTTTGCGCTCGCCGTGAGCCCGATCCCCGCGGCCGGTGCTCTGCTGCTGGTGCTCGGCGCGGCGTGGGGTGCGGCGCGGATCGCGGCTCGGCGCCCCGCGCGCCTTGACCCCATCGAGGCGCTGCGCGAGTCGTCGACCGGGCCGGGCCCCATCGGCCTGCCGCGCATCATCGCCGGGATCGTGTTCGCCGCCGCCGGGGTCTCGGTCTCGACCGTGCCGCTGGTGGTGCGCGGGGATGCGGCCGTCGGCGCCTCGGCGGGTGCCGCCCTGATGCTGATCGTCGCGCTGGGGCTGCTCGGCCCGTGGCTGGTCGCGGTCTGCGTGCGGCTGGTCGGCCCGCTGCTGCGTCGGCTCTCGGCGGCGGGCTTCCTCGCCGCCGCCAACACGGCGGCGGGCAGTCGACGGCTGGCGGCCGCGATCCTCCCCATCGCGCTCGGCATCGGGCTGGGACTGGTGCAGATCGGCGGACCGGCGATCGTCGCGGACGAGGCGGCGCAGCAGGCCCGCGACGGCGTCACCGCGGAACTGCGGGTGTCCGCGCCCGCGGGACTCTCGCCCGCGACGGTCGAGGCGCTGCGGGAGGCACCGGGGGTGACCGGGGCCTCGGGCGTGGCGCTCAGCGCGGCCGTGATCGACTCGCGCGACATCGAGGGCCAGCTCGAGCGCACCGAGTACGTGCTGCAGGGCGTCGACCCCGCGACCGTGGACGGGCTGCTCGACCTGCAGGTGCAGGAGGGGGCGCTGGCGGCACTCGACGGCGGCCGTGCCATCGCCGTGAGCGTCGACACCGCACACACCCTCGGGGTCGGCCTGGGCGACACGGTCACCGGGACGATGGGCGACGGCACGGCGCTGGACGCCACCGTCGTCGCGGTCTACGAGCGGGGCCTCGGCTTCGGCGCCCTCACCATGGACGCCGCGCACGTGCGCGCCCACACCTCCGCGGGGCTCGACGCGTTCGCCCTCGTGTCCGTGGAGGGCGACGCGGCACAGACGGCCGATGCCCTCGCGGCGGGCGGGCTGCTCGTCGCACCCGCGTCCGGGCAGAAGGCCAGCGGGGCGGATGCCGTCTCGCAGCAGGGCTGGGTGAACCTCGTCGCGCTGCTGGTGATCCTCGGGTACATCGCGATCGCCGTGGTGAACACCCTCGTGATGGCGACCGGTGAGCGCTCGCGCGAGCTGGCGCTGCTGCAGCTGGTCGGGGCGACCCGCGGCCAGGTGCGCGCCACCATGCGAGTCGAGGCGATCCTCGTCGCCGCGATCTCGATGGTGTTCGGCGTGCTCGTGGCGATCCCGCCGCTGATGGGGATGAGCTACGGCATCTCCGGACAGCCGGTCCCCGCGATGCCGGTCCTCGGCTCGCTCGCGATCATCGGCGGCATGGGGGCGCTGGCGCTGGTCGCCCTCCGCGTCGCGACGGGCGCGGCGCTGCGGCGTCGGCCGATCGAGGAGATCGGTTCGCGCGAGTAGTGCGGTGTGACGGGGGCGTCCGCGCGGCGGGCGTCCCCGTCCGCATCGGGCGAGGGGGATCCGCCCGCCGGGTGGGGTGAAAAGGCGGGGTGAATTCTCCCGGTCCGGCCGGGACGGAGCTGCGCACCCGGGCAGTCTGGCGGAGGCCCGGACCGAGTACGCCATACCCGATGGTGCTCGGCGGTCGCCTGAGGGGGCGGGGCTTCCGTGTGCGCGCACGCGCCGCGGACAGCGATGGATGGGGAGTGAAGTCGTGGGATTCCGTGATGCCCGTGAGCAGCGGCCGAGCCGCTGGAGCCGGACCAGGAAGCTGATCGGCGGTGTGGTGAGCACCGCGCTCGTCGCCTCGTCGATGATCGTGGTGGGCGGCACGCTCACCGCGGCGCCGGCCGCAGCAGCCGAGCCGTTCCTCTGCACGCCGGGAGCGGTGTACGTGCAGAGCACCTCCGAGGTGCGCGAGTTCGCGGTGAACGAGCAGGGCGGCGCCCCCGGCGACGGCGGCACGCTCAGCAGCATCAACCTCGGCGCGAACCACTCCAACAACGCGCTCGGTCTCTCGTCCAACGGACGCTACGCGTACACCGTCACGAACGCCGCCGGCAGCAAGATGCTCGCGAAGCACGACCGCGTGACCGACACCACCACGCGCACCTCGTTCTCGCTCAACTCCTCGGTCCTGCGCGGCGCCGTGCACCCCGTCACCGGCGTGTACTACTTCGCCAGCGGCACGATCAACGGCGCCATCAACCTGTACGCGTGGAACGAGAACGTCACCCCGCAGACCTACGTGCAGGTCGGCACGCTGCGCCCGACCACCGGCAGCAGCGCGTTCGGCGCCAACGGCGACATGGCCTTCAGCGCCTCCGGTCAGCTCGTGCTCGTGGCCGACAACTACATCTACTCGTCCGACCTGCCGAGCACGCTGCAGCCGAGCACCGCCACGATCGACGCCAAGCAGGTGCACGACATGGGCGCGGGCGTGCAGGGCAACGGCATCGCGTTCGGCAACCTCGGGCACATCTTCGTGTCGGTGTCCGGCGGCGGCAACCGCATCATCGAGGTGGACCTGCCCCGTGGGGCGACCGTGAACACCACGTCGCTGGGGAACTTCGGGCCCACCGACATGGCCAGCTGCACGTTCCCCAACACCCTCACGCTCAAGAAGGACCTCCCGAACGGGCGCCAGGCCGACACCGACCAGTTCGCGCTGCGCGTGCAGTCGCCCACCGGCTACCAGGTGCCGCAGACCGATGCCACGACGCGTGGCGCGCAGCCCGGCCTGCAGCCCGACTACGCGGGTCCGGTGTTCACCAACCAGGGCGACGCCTTCCAGCTCTCCGAGTCGCCCGCCGGCACGACCGACCCGGCCCGCTACGACGCGTCCCTGGTCTGCGTGCAGGTCAACCCCGACGGCTCGACGACCCCGGTCGCGGTGACCGCCGACGGCCAGGTCACCCAGCCATCCGGTCCGCTGGGCACCGACGTCACCTGCACGTACACGAACCTGCGCCTCGCACCCGGCCTGGCCCTGCGCAAGACCTCGGATCCCGCGAACGGCACCGCCGTGACCGCGGGGCAGCGCGTCACCTACACGGTCGAGGCGGAGAACACCGGCAACACGCGCCTCGACCCGGTCACCGTGAGCGACGACCTGTCCGGCGTGCGCGCCTTCGCGACCTACCAGGGCGACGTGGCGACCGCGATCGACGGCGACCCGGTGACCTCGGGCGCCGCGACCGTCACGGGCGACGAGCTCGCCTGGAGCGGTGCGCTCGAGCCCGGCCAGGTGCTGACCGTGACCTACTCGGTGATCGTCGACGAGGGCGCGGAGGGCGAGCGCATCGCCAACAGCGTCACCGCGTCGGGCACGCCCCCCGGCGGCTTCGACCCGATCGTCCCCCCGGCCGTCACGACCGAGCACCCCGTCGCCGGCTTCGAGCTCGTCAAGACCTCGTCGCCCGCCTCGGGCAGCACGGTCGAGCCCGGCCAGACCATCCAGTACACCGTGACCGGCACCAACACCGGCGCGACTCCGCTCGACCCCGCCTCGCTCACGGACGACCTCTCCGGCGTGCTCGCCCACGCCGCGTACAACGACGACCTCGCGACCGCGATCGACGGCACGACCCTCACCACGGGCGGCGCGACCCTCACCGGCAGCACCCTCGCCTGGACCGGGGCCCTCCAGCCCGGGCAGACCGTGACCGTGACCTACTCCGTGACCGTGGGAGAGGACGCCTCGGGCGAGATCCTCCGCAACACCGTCGCGGGCTCCGGCACCCCGGTCACGCCCGACCCCGGCGACCCGACCGGGCCGCTGGTGCCCGGTGAGCCGATCGTCCCGCCGACCTCCACCACGGAGCACCCCGTGCTCGGCTCCGGCTTCACGATCTCGAAGACGGCCGACCCCGCGTCGGGCACCCGCGTCGACCCGGGCAGCGTGATCACGTACACCGTCACGGGCACCAACACGGGCGACACCGTGCTCGACCCGGCGACGATCACGGACGACCTGCGCGACGTGCTGGCCCACGCGAGCTCGAACGACGATGCGACCGCGACCCGCGGCGACGTCCGCGTGGCCGACGGAAAGCTGAACTGGAGCGGCCGACTGCTCCCGGGGCAGGACGTGGTGATCACCTACTCGGTCACGGTCGACGCCACCGCGGGCGGCGAGCTCATCGCCAACACCGCCACCGGCGCCGCGACCCCGCTCATCCCCACGGATCCGAGCGAACCCGACAGCCCGACCACGCCTGGCACGCCGATCACGCCGCCGCCCGCCACCACGGAGCACCCGGTGAACGAGCCCGGCTTCACGTTCGCGAAGACGGTCGACCCCGCCACGGGCACCGCCGTCGACCCCGGCACCGTGCTGACCTACACGCTGACCGCCGCGAACACCGGCGAGACCGTGCTCGACCCGGTCGCGATCACGGACGACCTGTCCGGCGTGCTGCCCTCGGCGGCGTACAACGGCGACGCTGTCGCGACCATCGGCGGCGCGTCCGCGGGTGCCGTGACCGTGGACGGCGCGACACTCGCCTGGAGCGGGTCGCTCGCGGTCGGGGAGACCGTGACCGTCACCTACTCCGTGACTGTGACCGCAGAAGGCGTCGGCACCGTGATCGAGAACGCGGCGACCGCGTCTGCCACGCCGCCCGGCGGCTCCGTCATCACGCCGCCTCCCGGCACCACGACCACGCCGGTGAACCGTCCGGGCTTCTCGCTGTCGAAGAGCGCGGACCCGGCGACGGGCACCGCGGTCGACCCCGGCGCGGTCATCACCTACACGGTGACCGGCGTGAACACGGGTGAGACGGCGCTCGACCCCGTCGCGATCACGGACGACCTGTCCGACGTGCTCGCCCACGCCGCGTTCAACGGCGATGCGACCACCACGATCGACGGCGTCCCGGCCACGGCTCCCACCGTGGCGGGCGACCGGTTGTCGTGGAGCGGTGCACTGCCGGTGGGTGCGACCGTCACCCTCACGTACTCCGTGACCGTGGCGGCCGACGCGGGCGGCACCGTGCTGGCGAACCGGGCCTCCGGCTCCGCGACCCCGCCCGGGGGCGTGCCGCCGATCGAGACGCCGCCCGCCACGACCGAGCACCCGGTCAACGCGCCCGGCTTCGAGCTGCGCAAGACCGCCGACCCCGCGGACGGCACCCGCGTCGACCCGGGCAGCGTCATCACGTACACCGTGACCGGCGTGAACACGGGTGAGACGGCTCTGGCGCCCGTGAGCATCGACGACGACCTGTCGGGCGTGCTCGCGCACGCCGACTACAACGGCGACGTGACGGCCACCGTGGTCGACGGCGTCGCGCCCGCCCCGGTCGTGGCCGGCGACGAGCTGACGTGGACGGGCGACCTCGCGGTCGGCCAGCGCGTCACCATCACCTACTCGGTGACCGTGCACGCAGACGCGGGCGGTGCGACCATCGCCAACACGGTCGAGGGCACGGCGACGCCTCCGGGTGGCGCGGTGATCACGCCCCCGCCGACGACCACGGAGAACCCGGTCGGCACCCCCGGCTTCACGTTCGCGAAGACCTCGGACCCCGGTTCGGGCACGGCCGTGGCGACGGGAAGCGTCGTGACCTACACGCTCACCGGCACCAACACCGGCGAGACCGGGCTGGACGAGGTGGTCGTGCGGGACGACCTGGCCGGAGTGCTGCGGCACGCCGACCTGCGCGGCACGGCGACGGCCACGGTGGGTGACCGCGAGGTGGCCGCCCCCGTGATCGACGGGACGGCGCTGCGCTGGACGGGCAGTCTCGCGGAGGGGGAGAGCGTCGTGATCACCTACGCCGTGACCGTGCACGCCGACGCGGCTGGCGCCTCGCTGCGGAACGTGGCCGTCGCCTCGGCCACGCCGCCCGGAGGGGAGACGATCACCCCGCCCGCCGGCACGACCGAGAACCGGGTGCTGACGCCCCTCGCCGTCACCGGCGGACAGCTGGCGCCCTGGGTCCTGATGCTTGCGATCGCCCTGCTGCTCACCGGAGCCGCGCTGCTGATCGTGCGCCGGCGTCGCATGCAGGCCTGACGACCCCCCGCCGGCTCCCGGCCGCCGCCCCACGCGCGGCCGGGAGCCCTCGGGATCAGTCGGGGAGCAGTCCGTGCCGGGCGGCCTGTTCCAGCGCCTCGGTGCGATTGGCCGCGTCGAGCTTGCGGTAGATGCTGCGCAGCTGCGTCTTGAGGGTGTTCGGCGACACGCTCAGCTCGGCGGCGATGTCCGGCAGCGCCGCCCCCGAGGTGAGGGCGTGCAGCACGACCTGCTCGCGGGACGACAGTCGCGGCCGCGTCGCGAACGACGGCAGCGCGGAACGCGTGGGCAGGGGCGCGCCGCCGAGGGGGGCCAGGTCGGCGCGCACGGCCGCGAAGTCCTCGGCGCCGAGCAGGGCGATCGGGGTCCGCAGCTCCCGGTCGGCGAGCTGCGCGGCCAGCGCGTCGGTGGTCGGCTGCGCGGCGGCCGGGGTCACGCGGTGCAGGGCGGCGCTCTGCACGGCCGCGGCCTCCGCGCGCTCGCGAGACGTGGTCGGCTGGAGCCGCGTCTGCGCCAGCATGCGCACCGCCTCCGGCGCACGACCGTCGACCAGGGCCACCCTGGCGCGTTCCAGCAGCGTCGCGAAGCGGTCGCCCGGCGCGTCGCGCTGCTTGATGCTGCGGGCGGCCCGGACGTCGCCGAGCGCGAGGTGCAGCAGGATCCGCGGGCGGCTGAGGGCCTGTCGTGCGTGGGGTGTTGCGCCCTCGCGTCCCCGCATCCTGGCGAAGGACTCCAGGCGTTCGAGGCCGCCCGCGGCGTCGCCGTCGTGCAGCGCGATCCACGCCTCCACGGCGGCCATGGTCGTCCAGTGCTCGCTCGTCGCCCGGTGGGGGAGGAACGCCCGTACGTGCTGTTTCGCGGCGTGGAGGTCGCCGTCCTCGACCGCGAGCATCGCCTCGGCCACGCGGTAGAACGTGCCGCGGTAGCCGTCGAGCAGCTCCTGGCTGTGACCGCCGTCGCGGAGGAGGCCGACGAAGTGCCGCGCCTCGGGGAGGTCTCCGGCCCTGGCGTGGATCCCGGCGAGCAGGCTCATGGCGTGGAACCCGTTGCCGGTGCCCTGCGCAGCGGCGAGAGCCGCGGCCTCCTCCAAGAGCCCCACCGCCTGTTCGCGGCGGCCTCCGTAGTACAGCGACAGCGCGAGGTGGGTGCACAGCAGCGGCATCTCCCGGGCGTAGCGGTGCCACTCGCTCTCGGGGGTCTCCGTGAACAGCGCGAGGGCACGGGCCGCGACCTGTCCCGCCCGGTCGGGCATGCCGATGACCCGCAGGGCCGCGCTCTCGGCGGTCCAGATGAAGAGGCGCTCGGTCGCCGCGAGGCGGGTCTTCCGCCCGTTCGCTGCCGAGACCGCCAGGCGCAGGAGCTGGAGTCCGCGCAGGCGGCGCAGCCGGTTGGCGTTGAGGCAGATGCCGAGGAGCATCGCCACGAGCGGCTCCTGCTTGAGGCGTGCGATCGGGAGGTCGCCGAGCAGTCGCACGACCGCCCTGCCGTCGTGGTCGAGCAGGTGGCTCCATCCCGACATGATCACGTGTGCCGCGAGGGCGAGGTCGTCCTCCTCCACGGCCAGACGCAGCCCCTCGAACGGAGCGCCCCGCCGCACGGCGCCCTCCACCGCGAGGCGCCGCAACCGGGGGATCTCGGCCGGGTGTGTGCGGCGGAGCTCGCGGCGCAGCAGGGTGCGGGCGTGCGGGGCCAGCCGGAACAGGCGGGGCTCACCGGGCTCCCAGTGCCCGAAGCCGAACACCTCGGATTCCTCGAGGGCGTGGACGATGTCGGGGTTGCCCGTCAGTGCGGCAGCGAGGGGGGTGTCGACGGCGTCGGTGATGCTGAGCCGGACGAGATCGTCCAGGGTCCGCTCGGCGAAGTCGTCCCGCTCGATGCGAGCCCGGAGGTAGTCCTCGATCGTCGCGGATGCCGCCTCGACGACGGCCGACCCGCCCCCGTGCAGGGCCGCCGCCCGGACGGCCGCGGGGAAGCCGCCCGTCGCCTCCTGGATCGCCTGGACCGTGTCATCGTCGACGGCGGGGTCGAGCATCGCGCGGATCTCGTCGTGGTCGAACATGAGCTCCTGCGGGCCGAGAAGCGCGGTGTCGATCACCAGGCGAAGCCCGGCGCTGTCGAAGGGACTGGGCCGGTTGGTCGCGACGACGAGTCGCACGAGCGGGAGCGCGGCGATCGTGCGACACAGGTCGAACACGCTCTCGCGGTCGAGCGCGGCGGCGTCGTCGAGCACGATCACCAGCGGCTCCGTGAGCGGGCACAGATGCTCGGTGACCGCGGCCCACAGCTCCCCGGGTGACTCCGTCGGGGGGTCTGCGGAAGCCCTGCCCTCTGGCGCCTGTTCGCGAAGGGCGCGCAGCAGGGCCAGCGCGAGGTCGGAGCTGCTCTCACGCCCGGGGGTCACGGTGAGCCAGACCACGCGGGACGAGGTGACGAACGCCCAGCCGACCACCGCGGTGGTCTTGCCCGAGCCCGATGCCCCGCGGAGCAGCGTGAGCGGGGTGTCCGTCTCGAGGGCTGCGTTGAGCCGCGGTCGCCCGATCACGTTCGTCGAGACGCGCGGCAGATGCCTGCTCTCACGCGCGACGGAATCCGTCATGTCCCCTCCCCAGGTCCCCGCCTCCACAATATTCCGAAATGACGATCGGGCGGGTGACATGACGCCGCGGCGACGTCGGTGATCGGCCGGCCGCCGTGGCCTCTAGGCTCGGAGACGTGACGGACGGGCGGGCGAAGACGGTGCGACGCGTGCCGACCAGCGCCCTGCTGGTCAGTGCGGCGCTCGGTGCGATCCAGGCGCTCGTGTTCCTCGCGGTCGTTCCCGTCACCGGAGTGCTCGCGGCCGCCTCGCCCCCGGCCTACGCCCTGGTCGCCGCCGTGCACACGGCCCTGCCGTTCCTGGCGCGCGTGGTCACGCGCACGCCGGGCGCCGCCACGCTGACGGCGTTCGTGGCCGGGGCGCTCACGGTCGCGGTGTCGCCGATCGGACCACTCGGGCTGGTCCCGCTCCTGCTCGGCGGTCTGGTGCTCGACCTCGTGCTTCCGCTGCGGCGCGACGCTCGGGTGGGCGCAGGGCGGATCCTGGCGGCCGGGGCCGTCGCGGGGATCGCGCTGTTCCTGGTCGCGCTGCCGGTGTTCTCGCCGGAGCACCTGGTGCCCGCGGTGCTCGTGGCGACGCTGGCCGCGCGCGTGGTCGGGGAGGTCGCGGTCGCCGGGGTCGTGATCGCGGTGCGGAGGCTGCTGGCCCGCGCGGGCGTCGTCCGCTGAACACGCCCCGAATACCTATACCCCGTGCGGGTAGTATCGGGGCATGACCGATCGACGGGCGCTGCGCGGGGCACTGCTCGCGGTGGTGCTCGCGGGCGGAGTGCTGCTCGGGCTGCTCGGCATGCACGCGCTCGGGTTGCACGGCACCGCCGGGGCGCACGGCCCCGGTCACGCCGCGGTCGTCGCGACGGCGTCCCAGGGCGACGCCGCCCACGACCGCCCGGGCTCCGCGGCCCACGACCGCGGCGACCGCGCCGCGCCGCTCGCCTCGCACGAGGGCAGCACCCCGCCGTCGCACGACCTCGCCGCAGCCCTCGCCGCGCCGTCGGCCGGCGGCGCGGACGGCGCCGCCGCGTGCGTGCTGGCCCTGCTCGGCGGGCTCCTCCTGCTCCTGCGCCACCGGGCGTCCCCGGCCCTCGCGGCACCGGCGGCCACGGTCGTCCTCCGCGCGCGCGGCACCCTGCCGATCCCGCGACCTCCGTCTCTTCACGTGCTCTGCATCAGCCGGACCTGAGGCGCCGTCGTGCGCCCGGGGCGACCGCGACCGCGCTCGCCCATCCGATCGAGAAGACCGAGAAGAGAGACCCATGAAGAATCGAACCATCCGTACCGCGGCCGCCCTCGTGATCGCGGGGTCGCTCGCGCTCGCCGGCTGCGCGTCGAGCGAGCCCGCGGGCCCCGCCGGCCACTCCGGCATGGACCACTCCCCGAGTGACGCCCCGGCCGCCGGGGCGAACGACGCGGATGCGATGTTCGCGTCGATGATGATCGTGCACCACCAGCAGGCGGTCGAGATGTCCGACATCGTGCTCGCGAAGGACGGCGTCGACCCGCGCGTGGTCGACCTCGCCGAACGCATCACGGCCGCGCAGGGGCCCGAGATCGAGCAGCTGCAGGGCTGGCTCGACGACTGGGGTGTCGACGCGGCCGACGCCGGCGCCATGGACCACGGCGACGGCATGATGAGCGACGACGACCTCGCCGCGCTCGAGGCCGCGACCGGGCCCGAGGCGTCGCGGCTGTTCCTGGAGCAGATGATCGTGCACCACGAGGGCGCGGTGGAGATGGCGGAGGTGCAGCTCGCGGACGGCGAGAACGCCGATGCCGTGGCGCTCGCGCAGGACATCGTCGACGCCCAGACGGCCGAGATCGCGGAGATGAAGGACATCCTCGCGAGCCTCTGACGCCGAGAGCCCCGCGTCGCCCTCGCGCGGCGCGGGGCTCACCCCTTCCCCCGCCGCCGGACATCGCCGCGAGGGCTATCGCTGATCCGGGCGCGGCGGAGTCCGCTCGGTCCTCCCGACGCGGCGCGCCACCCGTCGCAGCGGGTGCGCGAGCCGCTGCCACAGCGTGGGCGCGGGGGTGTCGTCGGGAGCGGGCGGCGGAGCCACCGCGAACTGCACGAACTCCTCGGCGCCGTGGTGCACCACGCGGTACAGGGCCGTGCCGATCAGCACGCCCAGCGCGATCGACATGACCGACACGAGGGCGGCGGCGAAGTCGGCCAGGCCGTTGTCGGTCGCGAACGCCTCGGTCAGTCCGACCAGTCCGGCCGCCCCCGGCACGAGCAGCCAGAACGCCGGCAGGAACGTCAGCTGCGAGGGCGCCCCGTGCCGCAGCCCCGCGATCCAGAACACCACCGGGGTCACCGCGAGCGCGCCGACGAAGCCGCCCACGGCCGGATCGATGAACTCGGTGCCCGCCCACTGGCCCACGTAGGCGACAACGAGCGCGAGCAGCACCCATCCGAAGGTCGACGGCGGCGCCGAGAAATGGAGGTAGTTGCCCAGCGCGAACACGAGGATCCCCAGCAGCGGCACCCACCACGGCAGGAACGAGGAGGCGTCGAGCGGCTCGTACGAGTCGGACGACACCCCCACCACGGCACCCGCGGCGAGGATGCCGAACGCCAGCAGTGCGAGCTGCACGAACCCGTAGACCAGCCGCGACGCCCCGGAGATCATCTGGCCGGCGGCGAGCTCGACCGTCGCGGTGGTCAGCACCCCGCCCGGAAGGAACGTGACCAGCGGGGCGATCAGCACGCGGATCGGGTCGCCGACCTCCACGGCCTCCGCGAGCAGGAACACCGCGGTCGCGCACACGAACGCCGCCGCGATCGGCATGATGAGCTGCAGCGTGGGCGAGCGCACGAGCTTGAGCAGCCCGATCCCGAAACCGAGCACGAACGCGACGGTCGCGCCCTGCCAGGTGGGGGCGAGCAGCAGGGCGAGCCCGGTGGTGAGGATCGCGTGCCCGAGCGTGCGCGTGAACCAGCCGAGGCGCGGTCGCATCGCGCCGATCTCGTTGAGCCGCCGGATGCCGTCGCGCGGCGCGACCGCGCCGGTGCGGGCCTGCGCGATCAGCTCGTACAGTGCCGCGATCTGGTCGAAGCGGAACGACGCGTTGGTCGCGGAACGGATGGCGACGCGCTCCTCCTCCTCGTCGCCCGTCTCCACGATGATGATCGTCGGCAGCACCACGAAGTCGGTGTCGTCGCCGCCGGACGCGCGCGCCACCTCGGCGATCGTGTCGCGGATGCGGTCGACCGACTCCGCCGAGGCGTTCATCCCCTGCGCCAGCCCGAGCAGGAACTGGCGCAGCGCCGACCGGTCGACGACGTCGGTCATGTCACCCCACCGCGGTCATGTCACGCGAACAGGAACGACAGGGCGACGCCGACCACGATCGCGGTGCCGACGTAGACCAGGTTCGGCAGCTGGAACGAGTGGTCGACCACGAACTTGCCCATCTTGGTCGTGCCGGTCTGGTCGAACGCGACCGTGGCGACCTGGCTGCCGTTGGCGGGCAGCGTGTAGATGCCCATGGTCGCCGGCCACAGGCCCACCAGCAGCGGGGCGGGCAGCCCGATCGTGATGCCGATCGGCACGATCGCGTTCGTCGCGCTCGACTGGCTCGTGGTGAGCATCGCGACCGCGAACAGCGCCAGCGCGAACAGCAGCGCGCCCAGGAACGCCGACGACCCCGACACCACGGAGCCGAGTCCATCGACGATGAGCGTCTGGTTCGCGGCGACGAAGGTGTTCGCCAGCCACGCGATGCCGAACAGGGCGATGGCGCCGACGATGCCGGCGGGGAACGTGGGCTGCTTGGGCACGTCGGCCGCCTTCACCTTGCAGAACACGAAGATGAGGGCGGCGATGATGCCCATGGTGACCTCGATGATGACGGTCACGCTCAGACGCACGGGGTCGCCACCGTCATCGGTGCCGATCACCGGTCGCAGATTCTCGAACAGGCCGAAGAACACGATCACCGCGACGCCCGCGAGGAACAGCGATGCGGAGAGCACCGCGGTCTTCGGCAGCGTCTTCTCGTGCGCGTCGACGACCGGCGGCTTGATCTGCCCGTCCGCCAGGCGCTTCTGGTACTCCGGGTCGTCCTCCAGGTCCTTGCCGTGGCGCATCATCACGAGCGCCGCGACGAGGAGTCCCGCGATGGAGGCCGGCCACATGATGAGCAGCAGCCCGCCGAGGTCCACGCCCTGCGGCGCGAGCAGCACCACCATCGAGGCGGTCGCAGCCGACACGGGGGAGCACAGGATGCCGACCTGCGAGGCCACGGCCGAGACCGCCAGCGCCCGCTCCGGACGGATCTTCTGCTGGTACGACACGTCGTAGATCACCGGCAGCAGCGGATAGAAGATGTTGCCCGTTCCCGCGCCGACCGTGAACAGGAACGACATCGCGGGGGCGAGGAACACCACCGACTTGGGGCGTTTGCGGATGACCTTCGCCGCGACGGACACCATCCAGTCGATGCCTCCGGCGGCCTGCATGGTCGAGGCGGCCGTGATCACGGTGATGACGATGAACACCGCGTCGACGGGGGCGTTGCCCGGCGCCTCGCCGAAGACGAACACCAGCACGGCGACGCCGACGAGGCCCCACACGCCCAGGCCGATCCCGCTGGTGCGGGTGCCCATGAAGATCGCCAGGACGACGACGATCAGCTGGGCGATGAGGAGGAAGACGTTGTCGTTCATGACGATGCCCCGATCATCAGGATGGCCCGGTCAGGAGGAGGGTCCGGTGGCGATGGGCCCGGTACCGGTGAGCACCTGCACGGGCAGCTCGGTCTCGACGATCCGCCCGTCCACCGCTTCCACCCGCAGGGCGAGGGGGTCGTCGACCGGGCTGATCGCCGTCACGAACTCGGAGTTCTCGAAGTGCAGCGACTGGAGGTTGCCCACCGCGTAGCCGGTCGACAGCTCCCCGCTGAGCAGGGAGGCGTGGAACAGCGGCCGGCGCTGGTCCTCGGCGTCGTAGTGCGGGCAGAAGCTGCCGTGCAGGAAGCCCAGGCCCTCCGGCAGCACCTGCAGCGTGGGGCCGTAGCTGTCGGTCGTGCCGCCCTCGAACCAGCAGATCCCGCCCGCGCTGCCGCCGGTGAACACCACGTTCGACGCCGGGTCCTCCCACATCTCGCGCATGATCTCGTCGAGTCCCTGCCGCTTCCACACGTCGAGCATGTTGGCGGTGTTGCCGCCGCCCACGTGGATCACGTCGAAGCCCTTCACGAACCCGGCGAGGTCGTCGACCGCACGGTGGAACAGCGGCAGGTGGTGCGGCGCGCACCGGTCGGAGTCGTACGTGGAGTAGAAGCTCACGATGTAGGCGGTGTCGTCGCCCGTCGCGGTGCCGACGAACAGCACCCGCGGTCTGTCCTTGCCGGTGAGTCTCAGGATGTAGTCGTGCGTCGGATCGTTCCGGCGCTCCATCATGGCCTTCCCGGCTCCGGTTGCGACAACATGTGACATCGGTGACCCCCCGGTTCGACGGCTGCTCTCAGGCGTCAACATAGTGGTGAGGGACCCGGCGCGTCCAGCACTCCTCACCCGCTCGACGTGAGGGACGGTGCGGCCGTCGGCGCACGCCATAGTGGGAGGGGACGTGTCGACGACGGCGGGAGGGCCCACGGTGGCATCGAGCGAGTTCGCGGTGTGCGCGATGTCCGAGCGCCCGGCGCTGTGGACGCTGGTCTGGCATCCCGAGACCGAACGGTGGGAGGCGCGCGACGCCGCGGTCGCGCTCGACCGGCCGTTCGCGCTCGCCGCCCACCCGTCCGGCTCCCTGTACGCCGCCGGCCTCACCCCCGAGGGCGCAGTGCATCGGCTCACGCGCGGGCCCGGCGACGGCGCGGCCGACTGGGTCGTGCGGCAGAGCCTCGCCCTGCCGGGGGTGGAGCTGCCATGCCGGGTGCGGTTCGACGCGGCTTCGCGGCGCCTGCTGATCCCCGGGTACGGGAACGGGGCGCTCGGGGTGGTCGACCTCGACCGGGACGGCGGCTTCGCCGGGGCCGCCCGAGTGGCCGCGTTCACCGGCGGTGGACCCGACCCCGAACGACAGGACGGCCCGCACGCCCACGACGCCCTCGCGCTCGCCGCCGGCATCGGCGTGACCGACCTCGGCGCGGACGTGCTGCGCATCCTCGACCCGACGACCCTCGCCGAGCGGGCGCCGCTGGAGCTCCCCGCGGGCACGGGACCCCGGCACGTGGCCGACCTCGGCGGCGGAGGGGTCGCGCTCTCGGGCGAGCTGGGCTCGACGCTCGTGCTGGCCTCGGTCACCGAGCGCCGCGTGCTCGACGTGCTGCCTGCGACCGCGCACGGCTCCGGCGGGTCGAACGCGCCCAGCACGGTGGTGCACGATCCCGTGCGCGGCCTGGTGCACGTCGCGAACCGCGGCGCCGACACGATCCTGACCGCCCGGATCGACGGCGACCGCCTGGTGCGCGTGTCCGAGGTGCCCGGCGGCGGCTCCCGGCCGGAACATCTCGTGCTCACCGGCCGGCACCTGCTGGCGGTGCACTCCGCCGACGGCGCGGTCGTGGCGCTGCGCCTGCGCGACGGGGTGCCCACGGCCGAGGTCGCCGCGGAGACCCGGGTGCCCGGCGCGATCTGGATCGAGCCGCTGCCGCCGCGGCGCTGAGTCGCGGTTGCGGTCAGCGCTCGGGCAGCTCGGGGCGCCGGCGGTCCCGGTGGCTCGGGCGGCTGCCCGCGGGCGCGGACTCAGGCGTTGAGGCGGGCGGCGCCGACCTGCGCCTCGAGCAGCGGCAGGGTGCGGCTGCCCGCGGGCGTCAGGCCGAGGGTGCGCGCGAGTTCGAGTGCGAGCGCCGCGTGCCCGGCCGCGTTCGGGTGGAACGGGTCGCCCATCAGGCCCCACGGCACCCCGCCGTTCCCCAGCTCGGCGTAGCGGGCGTACTGGTCGACCAGGAGCACGTCCTCCTCCGCGGCGACGCGCCGCACGGCCTCGGCGAACTCGGCGATCCGCGACCGCTCCGGGGCGTTGAGGCCGTCCACCGCGGGCGGCGTCTGCAGCACCACGACCGCGTCGAGGTCGCGCGCACGCCGCACGAACTCCCGCAGCGACTCCGCATACTCGGCGGCCGAGAGCACGGGGCGCTCGCCGCCGGTCGACACATCGTTCGTGCCGATCATGAGGGTCACCACGTCGGGGTTCCAGGAGGCGACGCGGCGGTCCCAGTCGTCGAGGATGTCGGCGATGCGGTTGCCGCTGATCGCCGAGTTGATGACGATGTCGCGCACGCGGGCGAGCTCGCCGCGGATGAGCTCGTGCAGGTGCTCGGGGTAGCTGCGTCCGCCCTGCGTGTGCACCAGCCCGTGGGTGATCGAGTCGCCCGTGATCAGCCAGTTCAGCGGCGCCGGATCGGCCAGGGCGGCGGTGAGGCGCTGGAGGTCGGCGGTGGTGGAAGCGGGGGCGGGGGATTCGGCGTTCGGCACGGCTCCGAGCCTATCGGCCGACCACGGCGACCCCGGATGCGGGAGACTGGACGGATGACCTCGTCTGCGCTCGACCGTCTCCTCGCCCGCATCGCCGACTCCGGTCTGCTCGACGACCCCGTCGCGGAGAACGGCCTGGTGTACGGCCGCGCCGGGATCGACGCGGCGGGCGCCACGGTCTCGGTGAACGTCGATCCGGAGCTCGACGAGCACGACGAGGTCGACGATGACGCGCTGGTCGCCACGCTGGAGCGCGTGCTGTCGGTGAACGAGTCGCGGTGGCGGGCGATCGTCGACGAGGTCGCGTCGGACATCGACGACGCGGTGGACGACGAGCCCGTGGTCGAGCAGATCGATCTGCGCGACGACCTGGAGGCCACGTCGGTCGTGGTGTTCGCCGATGCCGTGCTGCTCGCGTTCGTCGCTCCGAAGCAGTTCCCGGAGTCGCGCATCCTGGTGCAGCTCGACGAGGAGTTGGAGGTCGACGGCGTCGAGGTGCGTGCGCTCGACGGCTCCGAGACGGTGGAGTTCGACACCCTTGACGACCTCCTCGACGAGATCAGCCGCTCCGACGAGGACTGAGCGCCCTCGTCATTCCGCGTCGAGCACCTCACGGAGCGTGGCGGCGAACGCCTCGGGCTGGCCCGCATAGCCGGACTCCCCGCCCAGGAAGCCGCCGTGGTGGCTGGGGAAGACGGTCGCCTGCTGGCCCAGCCGTTCGGCCAGCGCGAGCGCGGTCCGTCCGGTGTACCCCGTCAGCGACTCCTCGCCCACCGCCACCACGATCCGCGTCGGTGCCGCCTGTAGCGCCGCGATGTCGGGCGTGTAGTCGACGACCGCCCACGACCGCTCCGACAGCAGCGGATCGTCGCGGGATCCGTCGTCGTCGGCGGGCATCCCGAACGCGGCGGGGTCGGGCAGCGGCTGCGCGAGGAACTCCTCGGTGAACTCGCCCTCCCACGAGGTCATCGCCAGGAAGCCCGCCATCCCGGCGCCCCAGCCGCGGTCCTGATACGCGCGGGTGTAGGCGGCCCTGGCGCGGCGGGCGGCCTCGGCGTCGGGCAGCACCGCATCGATCGGCGGCTCGTGCGCGACCAGGGTGGCCACGTCGTGCGGGTGGGCGGTGACCAGGGCGAGCGCCGTCACCGCGCCGCCGCTGCTCGCGAACAGGTCGACCGGTCCGGCGCCGAGCGCCTCGATCAGCGCGTGCACGTCTTCCGCCTGCGTCTCCGGCTCGTTGGTGACGCCCCCGTCGTGCCGCACGCTGCGCCCCAGGCCGCGCGGGTCGTACGTGATGACAGTGCGGTCGGGGAAGAGCGCCACCTGGGCCTGGAACCCGCTGGCGTCCATCGGCTGGCCGATCATGACCAGCGGACGCCGCCCGTCGGCCGTGGGCAACGGGCCGTGCACGTCGTACACGAGATCCACGTCGGGCAGTTCCAGGGTGTGCTGCGTCATGTCGATCTCCTTCGCGCGTCCCCGTGGATCGTACGTGCCGTCACGGACGTTCCACCAGGGGCGGTCACAGCCACTTCTTGTACTTGAACACCCCGTACAGGCCCACCGCGAACGCCGCCATCGCCCCGATCGCCATCGGGTACCCGAACGCCCAGTGCAGCTCGGGCATCACGTCGAAGTTCATGCCGTACACCGTGCCGACGAGCGTGGGGGCGAAGATGATCGCCGCCCAGGAGGAGATCTTCTTGATCTCGTCGTTCTGCGCCAGGCCCGCCTCGGTCTGCCGCCGCGCGACCAGCGCCGAGTGCACCGTGAGGGCGTTCTCCAGGATCGCGCGGAACGAGTCCACCCGCTCGTTGACGCGGATCGTGTGGTCGAGCACGTCGCGCAGCGACCGCTGCAGCTCCTCGTCGATGCGGTACTTCTCCGACCCTCGGCGGAGCCACTCCAGCATCCCGCTGAGGGGGTGCACGGCGCGCTGGAAGTTGATCACCTCGCGGGACAGCTCGTAGATGCGGCGGGACAGTGCGCTGTCGTCCGCGCCGTCGCCGAACAGCTGGTCCTCGATCTCGTCGATGTCGTTGAGCAGACCGGCGACGATCGGCTCGTAGCCGTCGACCACCTCGTCGAGGATCGCGTACAGCACGGCCTCGGGTCCCATCGCCAGCAGCTCCGGGTTCGCCTCCATGCGGGAGCGCACGGCGGCGAGGTTGGGCGACTCGGCGTGCCGGATGGTCACCACGAAGTCGGGCCCGACGAACAGGTGCAGCTCGCCGAACTCGATCGACTCCTCCTTGTCGCGGTAGCGGGCCGGGCGCAGCACCGCGAACAGGGTGTCGCCGTAGCGCTCCACCTTCGAGCGCTGATGCCCGGAGAGCGCGTCCTCCACGGCGAGGGGATGCAGGTCGAACTCGCGCGCGACGGACTCGACCTCCGCCGGGCTGGGGCGGTAGAGGCCGATCCAGGCGATGCCGCCCGCCGCGTCGAGCATGCGGTAGGTCTCGTCCAGGTTCCTCGGGGTCTCCACGCGACGTCCGTGGACGTATACGCCGTTGTCGATGAGCGCCATGATGCGGCTCCGTTCTCGCGAGCGCACGGCAGCGGAGGCTCCGTGCGCGGATTCGTCAGGGGGCGGGAGACGCCGCCGACGGCTGCGGAACAGGACGTGCGGACGCGGACCGGAAGGTCAACGCGAGAGCGCAGGGAGTCGCGACGCAGCGAGGGCGGCGTCGTTACTATCGTCGGACATCGCCATCACCGCCTTCCGGACTCTCGGGGGTCACACGACCCGACGTGCCAGCATACTCCTCGGGCCTGAGAAGTCGGCGGCGGAGCCGGCCAGGTGCGGTTCGAGCGGATCGTTTGCGAGCATGGGGAAGTGAGCGAACCGATCGACATCGACGCACGCCTGGTGGCGGAGCTCGTCGAACAGCAGTTTCCCCGCTGGGCTGATCTGCCCGTGCGCGCGGTGGCGAGGCAGGGGTGGGACAACAGGACGTTCCGTCTCGGCGAGGAGCTCTCGGTCCGGCTTCCGAGCGCCGAGCCCTATGCGGCGGCCGTTCGGAAGGAGAGCAGAGCACTCGAGGTCCTCGACGGAAGGCTCCCCGTCTCCGTCCCCTCCGTCCTGGCGCTCGGCGAGCCGGGCCGCGGCTATCCGTTTCCGTGGTCCGTGCGCCGGTGGCTGGCCGGCGACACCCTCGACGACGCAGCGGGGGTGGACCGCGTCCGACTCGCCGAGGATCTCGGCGGCGTCCTTCGCGTCCTGCGGTCCCTCCCCGTCGACGCGGGTACGGCAGCCGGCCGGCACTCCTTCTACCGGGGGGCGCATCCGAGTGCGTACAGCGAGGAGGTCCAGACCGCGCTCGCGCACCTGCACGGCGACGTGGACGTCGAACGGTGCCGGAGCGTGTGGCTCGCCGCGACCACCACGGCCTGGGACGCTGCGCCCGTGTGGTTTCACGGGGACGTCGCCGTCGGCAACCTCCTCGTCAGCGACGGCCGCCTGTCGGCGATGATCGACTTCGGCACGTGCGGGGTCGGTGATCCGGCGTGTGACCTCGTCATCGCGTGGACGTTCTTCGACGGGGAGGCGCGCGACGCGTTCCGCGACGCCGCCGGGCTCGATGCCGCGACGTGGAGGCGTGCCAGGGGCTGGGCCCTGTGGAAAGCGCTGGTCACCCGGTCGAGCGCGTCCGGACCGGGAGCGGGCGACAGCCGGCGTGTGCTCGACGAGGTGCTCGCCACTCCGCTCTAGAGGGCGGGCGGATCAGGGGACGATCGCGTCGATGTAGCCGCCGTCGACCCGCACCGCCGCGCCGGTCGTGGCCGACGCGAGCGGCGAGGCGAGATAGGCGACCATGTTCGCGATCTCCTCCGGCTCGATCAGCCGCTGCAGCAACGACTGCGGGCGGTGCAGGCGCATGAACTCGCGCTGGGCCTCGTCCCACGGCAGGTCCTGGTCGACGAGGGAGTACACGAAGTCCTCCACGCCGCCCGTGTGGGTGGGCCCCGCGAGCACCGAGTTCACCGTGACGCCGGTGCCCGCCGCCTCCTTCGCGAAGCCGCGCGACACCGCGAGCAGCGCCGTCTTCGACATGCCGTAGTGGATCATCTCCGCGGGGATCACGACGGCGGAGTCGCTGGCGATGTCGAGCACCCGCCCCCAGCCGCGCTGCATCATGCCCGGCAGCGTCGCCCGGATGAGTCGCACGGCGGCGAGCACATTCACGTCGAAGTAGCGGCGCCATTCGTCGTCGGAGATGTCGAGTGCCGGGGTCGCGCCGAAGATCCCGAGGTTGTTCACCAGCACGTCCACGTCGCCCGTGGCGGCGAGCACGGCCGCGGCGCCGTCGTCGGTGGTGACGTCGCCGGGTGCGGGCACGAGGTTCCGCTCGGGATTCTCCTCCCGCAGCTCGGCGACCACCGCCGCGACCGTGTCGGCGCTGCGGCCGTTGACGGCGACGCGGGCCCCGGCGTCGGCGAGGGCCGTGGCGATGGCGCGGCCGATGCCCTGGGTGGAGCCCGTGACGAGGGCGGTCTTTCCGGTCAGGTCAATGCGCATGCTGCTCCTCCGTGTCGGTGCTGTCTGCTGCAACACCGCCGCGCCTCCATCCATGCCCGCGTACCTCCTGCCGCGGGCATGGGCCGTGGTGCCGGGTGCCGCGGGCGTGAGCCGTGTGCCGGGATCGAAAAGGTGCCGGGGGCGGGCTCCGCGGGGACGGTTTCGATCCCGCGTCGAGCGGGTGTGTCCGCCGCGGTGGTGCCAGGGTCGAAAAGGTGCGTGTGCGGTGCCCTGAAGGCGCGATTCTGAGCCCGCATCGAGCGGGTGGGCGCCGGCTAGAGGTGCACGACCTCGCCGTCGCGGGCGGCGGAGGCCTGCGCGGCCTTCACGATCTCGACCGTGCGGATGCCCACCCCGGCATCAGGCTGCGGCTGACGGCCGTCGCGCACGGCACGCACGAACTCCTCCAGCAGCAGCGCGTCGAGGTCGGCGCCGACCGGGCTCCAGGTCTCACCGTGCGCGTCGTGCCCGGCGACGCCCTTCGCGAACGGACTCACGGTGACGGTGCCGCGCTCGGCGACGACCTGCAGCGTGAGGCCGCCCCACGTGGCCGAGCTCATCGGCCAGCTCCAGGAGCAGTCGATCGTGGCGACCACGCCGCCCGGGTACTGGATCGTGACGAGCCCGCCCGTCTCCACCGACAGCTCGCGCTGCGCGTGCAGCACCCGGTTCGACACGGCGCGCACGGACGCCGCTCGCTCGCCGAGCAGCTCGTCGAGCAGGTCGGCGCAGTGGACGACGTGGTCGACGAGCGCGCCGCCGCCCGCGAGCTCGGGGTCGGTGAACCAGGCCCTGTCCTGCGGGAGCTTGCCGTTGTTGATGCCGGTCACGCCGAGGATGCGCCCGAGTCGTCCGCTGCGCAGTTCGGCGATCGCGTCGCGCACCGCGGGGGAGAACCGCACGGGATAGGCGACCATGAGCAGCACACCCGCGGTCTCGCACGCGTCGCGCATGGCGATCGCATCCTCGACCGTGGTGGCCAGCGGCTTCTCGCACAGCACGTGCACGCCCGCCGCCGCAGCACGCTCGACGAGGGCGCGGTGCCGGGAGTTCTCGGCCGCGATCACGACGGCGTCCGGCTTCCACGCGAAGGCCTCGTCGTACGTGTCGACGTAGGCCACGCCCAGCTCGGCGGCGAGCTCGGCGCCGCGGGGAGCGTCGTCGGGCGCGGCCGCGCCGTCGGGGTCGGTCGCGATGAGCTCGACGCCGGGCATCTCCTTCAGCGCGTGCACATAGCTGAGGGCGTGCGTGTGCGCGAACGACAGGACGGCGATGCGCAGCGGGGTGGGGGCGGTCATCGGGTGGCCTCCTCGGTGGCGGGCGCGGCGGGATCGGGAGCGGTGGAGTCGGCCGCGGCGGCCTCCCCGGGGAGGGCGACCGCGGAGCCCGAGGCGATGGAGGCGTAGGCGGCCTCGGCGACCGCGACCGCGGCGATCCCGTCGGCGGGGGCGACGCGCGCCGCACGGCCCTCGCGGATCGCGGCCACGAAGTCGGCGATCTCGGCGTAGTACGGGCTCTCCTCGGGCGACATCGGCGGCAGGTAGTCGGCGTCGCCCTCGGGCACCACGGCGTCGGTGCGGAGGGTGTGGTCCTCGGCGCTGTCGTACCGCAGACGGCCCGCCGATCCCGCGACCTCGACGCTCGTGCGGAACGGCATGCCGGGCTGCGCCCAGCTCGCGTGCAGGTGACTGAGCACCCCGTTGCGGTGGGTAAGCACGACGTGCGCGGTCACGGGCGCGGGCACGCGGTCGTCCACCGTCGGCGGGTTCTGCACGGCGTAGACGCTGGCGACCGGTCCGGCGAACCACAGCGCCTGGTCGATGTCGTGGATCATGAGGTCGCGGATCACGCCGCCGCCCGCCCGCTCGGAGAAGAACCACCCGGTCTGCGGCGCGGAGCCCGCACGGCTGAACCGCTGCACCGCGAGCTCGCCCACGTGCCCGGCCTCGATGCCCGCCTTGATCTGCGCGTACTCGCCCATGTACCGCACGACGTGCGCGGGGAACAGCCGGACACCGGCGCGAGCGGCGGCCGCGGTCACCTCTGCGGCGGCCTCGGCGGTCGCGGCGAGCGGCTTCTCGCAGATCACGTCGCGACCGCGGGCGATGGCGCGCAGCGCGAAGTCGGCGTGCGTGCTGCTGGGCGTGACGATGTCGACCAGGTCGACCAGCTCGATCAGCGCGTCGACGTCGGCGACCAGCTCGAAGCCGTACTCCGCGGCGATCTCCTCGGCACCGTCGAGCGAGGTCACGTAACCCCGCACGCCCAGCGCCCGCCACGCGTCGGCGTGCACGCGGGAGATGCCGCCCGCGCCGATGAGTCCGACTGTCAACGTGCTCACTGCTTCTCCTCGGTGTCGTCGCCGGTGACCGGCTCGTGCGGCAGGGGGGTGATGGGCGGGGCGGGCATGTCGTCGATGCCGGAGATCTCGGCGGGGTGCCGCTGGAACGCGTGCACGACCGCACCGTGCGCGGCGGCTTCCGCGCCCAGTCGCGCCTCGGCGACCGGCACCTGGAACGGCAGCCCGAGGTGCCCGGGGAGTGCGGCCCGCAGCGGGTCGAGCAGTTGCTCGTGCGCCGCCGAGAGTCCGCCGCCGATGACGACCATGGCGGGATCGACCGTGAGGATCAGCGTGGCGATGCCGTGCGCGAGCTCGTCGATGAACGCGTCGAGCTCCTCGCGTGCCCCGGGGTCGCCCTCCCGCGCGAGGGCGAACACCTCTGCGGCGGTGGGGGCCGTGCGCCAGGGGATCTGCCCGGTCTCGCTGTTGAGTCCGCGGAAGGCCAGGCGTCCGATGTCGCCCGCCGCGTTGTGGATGCCGCGGCGGGGGCGTCCGCCGAGGATGAGGCCCATCGCGATGCGGTTGCCGACCGACAGGTAGATCACGTCGTCGACGAGCTGCGCGACCCCGAGGTGGTGTTCCGCGACCGCGGCGAGACGCACGCCGTTGTCGACGGCGACCGGGCACCCGAACGCGTGCCGCAGCTGCGATCCGATGTCGATGCCCGACCACTCGGGGATGACGACCGAGGTGGTCACGCGGCCGGCGTCGTCGACGAGCCCGGGGAGGGAGACGCCGACGGCGCGCACCTGCGACGCGGGGATGCCGGTGTCGGCGAGGGTTCCGCGGATGTGGGAGATGACGGCGGCGAGCTTGGCGGCCCCGTCGGTCTGCGCCGAGACGCCGGGGTAGGTGCGCTGGGCGATGACCGCTCCGGCGAGGTCGGACAGCACGACCCGCACGCTCGCGACGCCGATGTCGACGCCCACGACGGTGCCGGCGGCGGCGTGGAACGCGTACCGGCGGGCGGGTCGTCCGGCCCCTCCGCCGTTCTGCGCGGGCGCGTCGACCAGCAGCCCGGAGTCGCTGAGCACGGTCACGGCGTTCTCGACCGAGGTGCGGGAGACCTCCAGCGAGCGGGACAGATCGCTCACGGTCGCCGGTCCCGTGTCGCGCAGCTGGAGGGCGCAGCGCGCCACGATCGACAGCGGACTCGTCACGCCCATGTGCGGTGCCTCCTTCGTCCCCGTCGTTGGTGCGATCAAATTAGCACACCCGGTTCTCACATCGTGTTTTGTCGTTGACGATCGAGAAACACGCTGGAAACAAGCGTCTGAGAACTTGTACTTGACGAATTATCCCAGCCCAATGTCATAATGAACCGTACTCAGCACGGTTTACGCAAAGGAGCACCATGCGCGTCAGCAAGATCACCGGCGTCGTCGCGGGAGTCGCGGCCGCCACCCTGTTGGCCGGATGTTCGGCCGGCGGAGGCACCACCGCAGAGGGCGAGCAGGACATCACGGTCTGGCTCTACCCGGTCATCGCCGACGAGGCGGTGCACAAGGACTTCTGGGACTCGACCATCGAGGCGTTCGAGAAGGAGAACGAGAACGTCAACGTCTCCTACGAGATCTTCCCGTGGGCCAACCGCGACGAGGCCCTCCAGACCGCGATCGCGGCCGGCAAGGGTCCCGACGTCGTCTACCTCATCCCCGACCAGCTCGCCGCCTACCAGAAGTCGATCGCGCCGCTGAACGACCTGCTCAGCACCGAGCGTCAGGACGACCTGCTGCCCAACGTCAAGGAGTCCGTCACGATCGGCGGCGACATCCTCGGCGCCCCCATCCTCACCAGCGCCCAGCCGCTCATCTGCAACGCCGCCGCGTTCGAGGCCGCCGGCGTGACCGAGTACCCCGAGACCTGGGACGACGTCGCCGAGATGGCACCCGCGTTCGTGGAGAAGGGCATGTACGCCCTGAACTACCCGGCCTCCGCCGAGAACACCCTCAACCTCACCTACTACCCGCTGCTGTGGCAGGCGGGCGGCGAGGTCTACACCGAGGACGGCGAGGTCGGCTTCGACAGCAAGGCCGGCGAGAAGGCGCTCACCTTCCTCACCGACCTGGCCGAGGAGGGCGCGCTCGACCCCGAGGCGCTCACCACCAACGTGCCGCTCGAGCAGACCGCGATCGCGCAGGGCAAGGTCGCCTGCACCTGGAACAACGCGGTCACCGAGGTCGCGCCGTTCTGGGGCGAGGAGAACGTGAAGGTGCTCGCGCCGCTCAGCGACAAGGAGTCCGTCGCGTACGGCACCGTCGGTTCGCTCTCGGTGCTCAAGGGCTCGAAGGCGAAGGACGCCGCCGCCGCGTTCGCCGAGTACGCCACCGGCGCCGACGTGGTCGAGCCGTACCTGACCGCCGCCGGCTACTTCTCCGCGCTCAGCACGACCGAGCCGCTGTACGCCGACGACCCGCTGCTCGGCGAGGTCGAGAAGTACGTGCCCGACACCACCGTCGGTCAGCTCGACGCCAGCTCCCGCGCCCTGATGGGTGTGCTGTCGCCCGAGATCCAGGCCGCCCTGCTCGGCCAGAAGTCGCCCGCCGACGCCCTGAAGGACGCCGCGGCCGCCGCAGCCCCGCTGCTGCAGAAGTGAGGCGACGGGGGCGTGCGGACACCCGCCGCACGCCCCCTCCTCTCCGCCCCCGACGTGAGGAAACGACAATGACGACGGCCACCACGGCACCCAAGCCCGCAGGGCGCGTCGCCCGGGTGCTCGCCCGGCGGGAAGCGCGCATCGCGTTCCTGTTCGTGCTCCCCGCCTTCCTGCTGTTCATCGCCTTCCGCTTCGGCCCGAGCATCGCGGGCGTGGCGCTGAGCTTCTTCGACTACGACATCTCCGGCGAGATCGCGTGGCGCGGACTCGACCACTTCCAGCGCCTGGTCGCCGATCCGCTGTTCTGGCGGGCGCTCGGGACCACCGTCATCTACACGGTGCTGGCGGTGCCGATCGCGCTCGTGCTGTCGACCGTGATGGCCCTCGGCGTGCGACGGGCCTTCCGCGGCGCCCGCTTCTTCCGGTCGATCTTCTTCCTGCCCGTCATCACCTCGCTGGTGCTCGCCGGCTCGATCTTCGTGTGGATCTTCTCGGCGAACGGCCCCTGGTCGGCCCTGATGGCCCCGCTCGGGCTGGGCGGCTCGTGGCTCGGCAGCACCGTGCTCGTGATCCCCGCGATCGTCGTGGTGGGCGTGTGGTCGCGGTTCGGCTACGGGATGATGATCCTCATCGCGGCGCTGCAGGACGTGCCGCGTGAGCTGGAGGAGGCCGCGCTGGTCGACGGCGCGAACGCCTGGCAGCGGTTCCGGTGGATCATCCTCCCGCACCTGCGCCCCACGTTCTTCTTCCTCGCGGTCATCGAGACCACCGCGGCCTTCCAGGTGTTCGACGTGATCTACGTGATGACCCAGGGTGGTCCGGCGAACGCCAGCTACTCGCTTGTCTACCTGCTGTACGACCAGGGCTTCCGCTACTTCGACTACGGCTACGCGGCCGCCGTCGGCGTCGCCCTGTTCGTCATGACCCTCGTGGTCGCCCTCATCCAGCGCCTCGTGATCGGAAAGCAGAAATGACCGCTCTCCTGCAGCCCCCGACGCAGACCGCCGCGCCGACCCCGCAGCCCGCGCCCCGCAAGCGCCGCTCGTTCCGCGCGCTGGAGCCCACCGGCTGGGGCGTGGTCGTGCGGTGGATCTGGCTGAGCCTCGCGGGCATCCTCAGCTTCTTCCCGTTCTATGCGATGGTCGTGCTGAGCCTGAAGCCCGGCATGGTCGTCGAGCTCCCCGGCTCGCTGCTGCCCTGGACGGACATCTCGTTCGACTCCTACGCGCAGGTGCTCGGCGGTCAGAACATCCTCGGCTGGCTGTTCAACACGCTCGTCTACTCGCTCGTGTCGGTCGTGGCCGTGCTGTTCCTCTCCGCGCTCGCCGGATACGCCTTCGCCAAGAAGCGCTTCCGCGGCAAGGAGGTCATGTTCTGGTCGTTCCTGGCGATGGTCATGGTGCCGTTCCACGTGACGCTGATCCCGACGTTCATCCTGATGGCGAACCTCGGCGGCATCGACACCTACTGGGGCCTGATCCTGCCGACGCTCGCGAACGCGCAGGCCGTGTTCCTGATGCGGCAGTTCATCCAGGGGCTGCCCGACGAGCTGTTCGAGGCGGCACGGATCGACGGTGCGGGGGAGTTCCGCATCTTCCTGCGGATCGTGCTGCCGCTGTGCAAGCCGATCCTCGCCACCCTCGGCATCTTCGTGTTCCTGTGGCACTGGAACGACTTCCTGTGGCCGCTCATCATCGCCAAGTCGAACTCGATGTTCACCCTCACCGTGGGCATCTCGTCGCTGCAGCAGCAGAACGTGCCGCTCAGCACCATGCTCGCCGGCTCCGTCGTGGCGCTGCTGCCCATCTTCCTCGCGTACCTGATCGCCCAGCGGTACGTGCAGGAGGGCGTGACCGGCACCGGGATCAAGGGCTGAGAAGAAGGGAAAGCACCACATGGCTCAGCACAGCTTCGCCTCCGAGGCCGAGCTCGAAGAGGCCCTGGCCACGCCGAGCGACGCGCTCGTGGCCGACCTGGCACGCGGATCGGGCGACCTCGTGATCCTCGGCGCCGGCGGCAAGATGGGCCCGACGCTCGCGATGCTCGCGCGCCGCGGGATGGACGCGGCCGGCCGGACGGACGACGCCGTGTACGCGGTCTCGCGCTTCGGCGACGCCGCGATCCGCGAGCGCCTGGAGGCCGCGGGCGTGACCGTCGTGCCGTTCGACCTGATCGAGAACGACGACTTCTCCGCCCTTCCCGACGCCCCCCACGTGGTGTTCATGGTCGGCGCGAAGTTCGGTGCGGCGACCAACGCGTCGTGGGCGTGGGAGGTCAACGCCGCCCTGCCCGACCGGGTGGCCCGCCGCTACCGCGACAGCGCGATCGCCGTGCTGTCCACCGGCAACGTGTACCCGTTCGTGCCCGCGTCGTCGGGCGGCGCGTCGGAGGATGTGACCCCGGCGCCGATCGGCGAGTACGCCCAGTCGTGCCTCGGACGGGAGCGGGTGTTCGAGTTCGGTGCGCAGGAGCGCGGCACGAAGGTCGCCATCATCCGCCTGAACTACGCGGTCGACCTGCGCTACGGGGTGCTGGCCGACATCGGCACGGCCGTGCACGCGGGCGAGCCCGTGTCGGTCGCCACCGCCAACGTCAACGTGATCTGGCAGGGCTACGCGAACGAGGTGGTGCTGCGCAGCCTCGTGCACGCGTCGACCGACCCGTTCGTCATCAACCTCACCGGGCCGGAGCTGCTGAGCGTGGAGTCGGTCGCCCGCGGCTTCGGCACCCTGTTCGACCGCGAGGTCACGATCGTCGAAGAGCCGCAGCCGACCGCGCTGCTCAGCGACGCCCGCCGCTGCATGGCCCTGTTCGGCTACCCGTCCGTGTCGGCCGAGGAGCTGATCCGCATGCAGGCCTCCTGGATCGACGCGGGCCTGCCGATGATCGCCAAGCCCACCAAGTGGGCCGTGCGGGACGGGAAGTTCTGATGTCGTCGTCGTCCGCGGACACCGCGACCGTGCCGGTGCTGCGACCCGAGGCCGCGGCCACGCTCGCGCGCGGTGCCGTGATCCCCGCGCACCCGCTCGCGCTGACGGCCGACCGCACGCTCGACGAACGCCGTCAGCGCGCCCTCACGCGCTACTACCTCGACGCGGGCGCCGGTGGTGTCGCGGTGGGGGTGCACACGACCCAGTTCGAGATCCGCGACCCGGAGCACGCCCTGTTCGAGCCCGTGCTCGCGCTCGCCGCGGAGGAGCTCGACGCCCGCGCGGGTGCCGAGGTCGTGCGCATCGCCGGTGTGGCGGGCGGCACGGCGCAGGCGGTGGCCGAGGCCGAGCTCGCGCGCGGGCTGGGGTACGACGCCGTGCTGGTGAGTCCCCGCGTCGCGGGCGCCGACGAGCGTGCCCTGCTCGAACGCGCCCGCGCCGTCGGCGAGGTGCTGCCCGTGGTGGGCTTCTACCTGCAGACCGCGATCGGCGGGCCCGTGCTCGGCCGTGACTTCTGGCGCGAGTTCGCGTCGATCCCCTCCGTGGTCGCGGTGAAGGCCGCGCCGTTCGACCGCTACCGCACGCTGGAGCTGGTGCGCGGGGTGGCGGCGTCCGGTCGCGCCGACGACATCGCCCTGTACACCGGAAACGACGACGCGATCGTCGCCGACCTGCTGTCGGAGTTCCACGTGGACTCGCCGTCCGGCCCGCGCACGCTGCGCTTCGTCGGCGGGCTGCTCGGCCAGTGGGCCGTGGGCACGCGGGCGGCCGTCGCGCTGCTGGAGCGGGCGCGGCAGGCGATGGACGGCGACGCCGAGGCGTACCGCGAGCTGGGGCTGCTGGCCTCCGACATGGTCGACGTGAACCAGGCGGTGTTCGACCCGGGCAACGACTTCCACGGCGTGATCGCGGGCGTGCACGAGATGCTGCGCCAGCAGGGCCTGCTCGACGGCACGTGGTGCCTCGACCCGGCCGAGGGGCTCTCGCCAGGGCAGGCGGAGGAGATCGCCCGGGTGCGCCGTGCCTACCCGGCCCTGAACGACGACGCGTTCATCGCCGCGCACCTCGAGGACTGGCTGCGATGAGCGCCGCGGCGCCCGCGGTCGTCGTGGCGGCGGTTCCGGAGGCGCTGTCGGCGGAGTTCTTCGCGCCCGCCGACCTCGAGCGCCTGCACCGTGCCGCGGCCGCCGCGGGCGGGAGGTTCGTGCGGGTCGAGTCGCTCGACGACCTCGACCCCGCCGAGCTGCGCGGGGCACGGGTCGTGATCACGAGCTGGGGTGCCCCGCCGTTCGACCCCGCCCTGCTCGCGCGCCTTCCGGCGCTGGAGCTCGTGGCGCACACGGGCGCGTCCGTCAAGGCGTTCGCGACCGGGGAGCTGTTCGACCGGGGCGTCGCGGTGACCCAGGCGGGCGACGCCATGGCCCGCCCGGTCGCCGAGGTGTCGCTCGCCTTCACGCTCGCGCTGCTGCACCGGCTGCCCGAGCTGTCGCACGGGGTGCGCGCGGGCGGCTGGTACGACGCGGCCGCGGTGGGCACGCAGCACGAGATCCTCGGGGCGCCCATCGCGGTGATCGGCGCGTCGCGGACGGGTCGTGCGTACCTGCCGCTGATCTCGGCGCTGGGCGCGGAGCCGCTGCTGGTGGATCCCACGATCGACGCCGCCGCGGCCGCCGCCCTCGGTGCCGAGCTGGTGCCGCTGGACGAGGCGCTTCGTCGCGCCCGCATCGTCGCGGTGCACGCGCCGACGCTGCCCGAGACGCATCACCTCCTCGGTCGGCGGGAGCTCGCGCTGATGCCCGACGGCGCGGGACTGGTGAACACGGCCCGCTCGTGGCTGGTGGACGAGGCCGCGCTCATCGACGAGGTGCGTACGGGCCGCCTGAGCGCCGCGGTGGACGTGTTCGACGAGGAGCCGTTCGGCGCCGACAGCCCGTTCCGCACCCTCCCCGGGGTGCTCGTGACGCCGCATCGCGCCGCCGGCACCCACGAGGGGCGGCTGCGGCAGGGCCGGATCGTGGCGGACGAGGTCGCGGCGTTCTTCGAGGGCCGACCGCTCGCCCACACGGTGGATCGCGCCGCGCTGGCGTGGATGGCATGACCGCGGCGATCGCGCGCGGGGACGACCCCGCCGGCTGACGCGGGGTGGATCGTCCGGGCGGGAGCCCGGGGTGCTGGGGTCGGGGGACTCGAGGGAGGACGCGGCTCGGCCGGACGGCCGGACGCCTGACCGCGGCGACGACGCCGCAAGGAGGATGAGCATGACCCAGCAGGAGATGACCGAGACCGCCGCGCTGCGCAGCAGGCGCATGCTGCTCGCCGGGTTCGGTGCCGCCGCGCTCGGCGGTGTCGCGGCGGCGGCCGCCCCGAGCGCCGCGCAGGCCGCCGGCCCCGTGGCTCCACAGGACTCGTCGGGCTCGAAGACCGTGGCGAACGCCGGCACGGCTGCGGCGCTCGCGGCTCGCAAGGGCAAGGACGGCGACCTGGTGCGCACGAGCGGCTACGCGGCTCCCGGCGACGGCGGCGCCGGCCTGTACCGCTTCGTGAAGAAGGACGGCCCTGCGGCCAACGGCGGCACGGTGCTCGCGGGGCCGAAGGGCGGCGTCTGGGTGCTGGTGCACCAGGGCACGGTGGACTTCCGGGTGTTCGGGATCATGGACGCCTCCGTCCCGGCCGACGACGCGCTGGACGCGCTGGTGGGCGACGCGAGCGTCCGCCGCATCGAGGCGTACTCCGACCTCAACTTCGTGCGCCGGCACCGGTTCACCCGTTCCAACCTGGCGTTCGACTTCCACCACCACCTCATGACCACACAGGGCATCGAGAACGCCGGCAAGGACGACCCGTTCGCCGCGGTCATGTTCTTCCGCGGCGAGGTGACCGAGGCGGTGCAGGAGGCGCGGCTCGGCGAGAACGTGCCCGACCTCGCCGACGTCTTCCCGGTCGCCGACTCCTCGTTCTTCGCGGTCGGCGAGTGGTACGCGGCCGAGGTGAACGCGCTCTCGGGTCGCTGGGAGCGCGAACTGCAGCGGCTCGTGCAGGTGACCCAGATCGTCGACGGCACGCACATCCGCGTGAACTACAAGAACGGCTGGCCGCTCGGCAAGGACCGCACCATGACGTGGCGGCACGTGAAGCCCGTGCAGGACATCACGGTGTCGAACCTGAAGTTCCTGGGCGGAGGGACCGACGAGTACACCGGCTCGCACCCGCTGGCGTTCGAGTACGCGGTGCGCTGCGACGTCGACCACATCGACGGCACCGCCACGTTCTGGCCGCTCATCCAGCGTCGCTGGAACACGTACTTCAGCACCGAGAGCTGCACGCTGAAGAACCCGACCTCCGTCACGTGGGGTGGCGCGGGCTACCTGACGCAGCAGATCTACTGCCTGTACGGGTACGTCGCCAACTGCCACACCGCGAACGCGCGGCACCTCAACGACTTCACGGCGAGCGCCTACTGCCTGGTGGAGAACTGCCACGGCGACGGCGACGACCAGGGCCCGTTCGTGACGCACGGGCAGTACGAGCACGACCTGACCTACACGGGCAACTCCGGCCTGATGACGTTCGCGAACTCGGGTGCCGCGTGGGGCTCGGCCGCCAAGCGCATCACGGTGCGCAAGCACGTGTGCTCGTGGTTCGTGGCGCGCGTGCGCATCACCGACCTCACGCTGGAGGACGTGCAGGTGATCGGCAAGCCGTCGCTGTCGGGCTCCGGCATGCTGTGGATCAACGCCGACGGCGCGCAGCTGCGCGGGTGCACCGCGTCGGACACCCTGATCATCACGCAGGCGTCGGACAACTCCGCCCGCCCGACCGTGATCGCCGACTCGCACATCACGTTCGTCGCTCCGGGCGACCTCACCAATGCGACGGTCACGACCCCGGTCACCTTCGTCGACACCGTGCTCACGAACGTCGGCGGCGTGAAGATCGGCGGGGCGGGCGCCGTGACGTTCCGCGGCTCGACCCTCACCGCCGCGGAGGACTCCGCCCCCCTCGCGTCGTCGTCCGAGCGGCTGCGGTTCGAGGGCGCGACCCTGCGCAACGTGCGGATCGCGGCGGCCAGGGGCGAGCGGCAGACGCTGGAGTTCGCGGGTGCGGACGTCGCGGCGAAGGGCGGCACGGGGATCGGGCGGACGGGCGCGGGCGAGCTGCACGTGACCCTGAGCGACAGCACCTTCCGCGGCGACGGCGGCACGACCCACGTCTCCCTCACCTCGGGCGCGACGCACTACCGCGCGGTCGGGAACCGGTTCGAGGGCGGCAGGCTCGAGCTGGGGGCCGACGCGTTCGGTGCCGAGTCGACGCTGCTGCACACCGGGAACGTCGAGGCCGGGGTGACTCGCACGGCCTTCCCCGACGCGGGCGACCGCGTGGTCGACACCGCGAATCTGCTGGTGTGAGGGTGCGCCGCGGGAGGACCGTTCGTCGGCTCTCCCGCGGCCGTCGGGATCGTATCGCTCTGGAATATGGGTAACGCGTTACATTCTGTCGCATAGGGTGGACACCGCTATCTGTTCGCAGGATGCACGAGGGGGAAAGCTCGGCCCGCATCCGAACCAGAAGAACCCGGTGACATCCCGAGAGATCCGGGCGGTCTTCCTGACCCTTCGAAATGATGAGATCACTACGTAATTCGATTCACCCTGTCCGCTCTACCCTGCTCGCCTCTCTCGCCGCCGTCGCGGTGATCGGCTCCGGTGCCATCGCGGCACCCTCCTCGGCCTCCGCCGCAGACGCGGCGTCGAACGCCATCGCCTCCGTGATCGAGAGGGGGTCGGAGTGGTCGTACTACCGGTCGACCACGGCGCCCTCGTCCGACTGGCAGACCGGCTCGTCGTCGTGGGACACCGCGAAGGCTCCGTTCGGCGCCGGTTCGCGGGTCGGACGCGTCGCGACGAAGATCCCGTCGTCGACCGACCGCCCGCTGTCGACCTTCTTCACCAAGAGCTTCACGCTCACCTCGGACCTCCCCGAGTGGTCGTGGCTCAACACCTGGGCCGACGACGGCATCGTGGTGTGGATCAACGGCACCGAGGTCGGGCGCAAGAACGCGCCGACGGGCGACATCACGGCGAAGAGCTACGCCACCGCCGCGCCGTCGACCACCTCCGCCCGCTCGAACCCGGTGTCGTTCTCGATCCCAGTGAACCTTCTCCACGAGGGCGAGAACACCATCGCGGTGCAGGTGCTGGCCAACTACCACGCGACCCCCAATGTGAGCTTCGACGCACACCTCGTGCGGGAAGACACCCCGTCGGGTCAGGCCGTGGCTCCCGCGCCCGCCCCGGCTCCGGCCCCGGCTCCGGCTCCGGAGGACGACTCCACGCAGGTCGCGCCGCCGGCGAGCGAGCAGGAACCTCCGGCCGAGGAGCCCGCTCCCGCACCCGAGCCGGCCCCCGCCCCCGCTCCCGCGCCCGCGCCGGCGACGGACGGGAGTGGGTCGGCGACGAGCGACCCCGACGCCTGCGGTGCCCAGGCGATGCTGGCCCCGTCGTGTGGCGCCCTGTGGGGCGTGTACGCCACCGAGGGCGGATCGAACCTCGTGACCTCGGTCACCGATCTCGAGGCCAAGGTCGGGCGCAAGTTCGACATGACCATGCGGTACCACGACTTCTCCACCCACGTGCATCAGGGGCAGTTCCCCGACGCGGAGGAGCAGACGCTGGGTCAGGACCGCACGCTGCTGTTCTCGTGGCAGTCGCGCGTCTCCGACACCAACACCATGATCGCGTGGTCGCGCATCACCAAGGGCGAGATGGACTCGTACATCGATTCCGCCGCCGACCGGGTCAAGGCGTTCGGCAAGCAGGTCATGATCGCGTTCGATCCCGAGTTCGACAACGGCCCGAACGAGGAGAAGGGCACGATGGCGGACTACGCCAGCGCCTACCGCCACATCCATGACCGTTTCGAGGCCAAGGGCGTGACCAACGTCGCGTGGGCCTGGGTGTCGACGGGGTACCTCGGCGACGGGAACGACGACCGCATCATGCAGGGCTACCCCGGAGACTCCTACGTGGACTGGGTGGGTTACGACCCGTACAACTTCTACACGTGCAACGGCACCGGGTGGACGACGTTCGCCGACAAGATCGATCAGAAGTACCACTTCTTCACGCAGGGCAGCCTGGGCACCAAGCCGCAGATCCTGTCCGAGTACGGCACCTCGTACAACACGTCCGACCCGGCGCTCGCGCAGGACTGGCACCGCGACATCCCCGATGCGCTCAAGGACTACCCGAACCTGAAGGCGCTCGTGCGGTTCAACTCGCCCGGTGCCCTGGGCACGGGGGAGAAGTGCACGCTCCAGATCGAGAACGGCCCCGGCATGCTCGAGTCGTTCAAGGACGCGGGTCTGGATCCGTTCGTGAACACACGCGGGAACTGACCCCGCGTCGAGCCGCTCCGCTCGACAGGACTGCGCCCCCTCGGGCGCCGGTGCCTCACACACCGGTGCGCGAGGGGGCGCTCCTCGTGTCACGACCGCGGGCGATCGGCGTCCGCGGGATCCGGCGACGCGCGATCGGCGTCCGCGGGATCAGGCGACGCGACCGGCGTCCGCGGGATCAGTCCTCGGCGGCGGGGAGTCCGACGAGCTCGGCGCTCCGCTGCCACAGGGCCTCCGCGAGCACGGGGTCGTTCGCCTGCGGATTCACCCGGGTGGTGAGGACGCGCTCGTCGTAGTAGGCGCCGGAGGTCCAGGTCTCGCCCGGGGTCCCGTCGATGAACCACCGCAGGGTCGCCCCTCCGCGGTCGGTCCCGATCAGGAGGACGTGCCGCAGCGGCGACCGGTACACCAGCCGCATGATGCTGGACGAGTCCGCCGCGAAGTTCGTGCGGACCGTGCCGGGGTGGAACGCCACGGCGCTGAGGCCCCGCGCGTGGAACCTCTCGTGCAGGCTCTTCGCGAACAGGATGTTGGCGAGCTTCGCGTCGCCGTAGGCCTTGTTGGGGCTGAAGCGGCGATGGTTGTCGAGGTCGTCCAGGTCGAGGTGCCCGAACAGCCGGTGGCCCACGCTCGACGTGTTGATCACGGCGCCGCGCGCCCGGAGCAGGTGGGGCAGCAGCAGGTTCGTCAGCAGGAACGGCGCCAGGTGGTTCACCTGGAGCGTCTTCTCGTGGCCGTCTACCGTGGGGGTGCGGTCGCCGAAGATGCCGCCGGCGTTGTTGGCCAGCACATCGATGCCGTCGTCGCCCACGGCCGCGTCGATGCGGGTCGCGAGGGAGCGGACGTCGTCGAGCCGCGCGAAGTCCGCCACGTGATGCTCGGCTCCGGTCTCCTCCGCGACGGCGCGGGTCTTCTCCGGGGAGCGCCCGACCAGGATCAGCCGATGCCCGGCGTCGGCGAGCTGACGCGCGGCGGCAGCGCCGATGCCGTCGGAAGCACCGGTCAGGACGATGGTGCGGCGGCCGGTCGCGGTCACTCGGCCTCCGCCTCGACCGTCGGGGTGATGCGCTCGACAGCGCGCGTCACGTGCTCGGCGATCACGGCGCGGGCGCGATCGGGGTCGCCGCTGGCCACGGCGTCGATGATCTGCTGGTGGCTGCGCACGTGCTCCTCCTGCTCGGCGGGGTCGAGCGCGGCGTTCGCGGCCTGGATGAACCCGGCGATCCGACCACGCAGCTGGGCGCTGAGCTCGTCGAGGAACCGGTGCTCGGCGAGGTCGGCCAGCGTCTCGTGGAACAGCCGGTCCTGGCGCAGCACCTCCGCGATGTCGCCGGGCGCCGCATCGGACATCGCCTGGATGATGGCGCCGAGGCGTGCCGCCGACTCCTCGTTCCACCGCTCCTGCACGCGGATGGCCATGAACTGCTCGAGCACGATGCGCAGGCTCGAGATCTCCTCCAGGTCCTGCGCGGTGAGCTGGGCCACGCGGGCGCCGCGGCGGGGTTCGCGTGTGATCAGGCGCTCCTCGGCCAGGCGGGTCAGCGCCTCGCGCACCGGGATGTGGCTCACGCCGAGCCGCTCCGCGAGCTTGCGCTCCACCAGCCGTTCGCCCGGCGCGAGCTCGCCCGAGTGGATGGCGGCCCGAAGCTCGTCGGTGACCTGTTCGGCGATGTTCTGATCCGACACGCTGCGCATCCGGGGCCCTTCTCGGTTTCGCGCGGCCCGGTGCTCGTCGCGCGGGGCCTCTTCGCTCGCTCGATGCTATGGCATCCGCGACAGGACTGGACAGAACGACGCTGGTGCTAGATGCTATAGCAAAACCTAGCGATGACGAAGGAGTTGTCATGTCCGGCACTGACTCGGCCGCCCAGGAGCGCGCCGCCGACGCCGCGGTGGGAGCCGCGGCCATGAAGAAGGCGATCTGGCGGCTAGGCCCGTTCCTCGGACTGCTCTACCTCGTCGCCTACATCGACCGGAACAACGCGGGCTTCGCCAAGCTCGAGATGACGGCCGCGCTGAACATCACCGAGGCGGCGTTCGGCTTCGCGGCCGGCATCTTCTTCATCGGGTACCTCCTCTTCGAGGTGCCCAGCAACCTGCTGCTGGAGAAGTTCGGCGCCCGCAAGTGGATCGCGCGCATCATGATCTCGTGGGGCATCGTCGCCGCCCTCACCGCCTTCGTGCAGGACGAGACGCAGTTCGCGATCGCGCGCTTCATCCTCGGCATCGCGGAGGCCGGGTTCTTCCCCGGCGTGCTGCTCTACCTCACGCTCTGGTTCCCGCGGCAGTACCGCACGCAGGTGCTCGCCGTGTTCGTGCTGTCGAACCCGATCGCCAACGCCGTCGCCGCACCGCTGTCGGGCTGGATGCTCGAGCTCCACGGACTGTGGGGTCTGGACGGCTGGCAGTTGGTGTTCCTCCTGCAGGGCGTGCCCGCCGTGCTGCTCGCGTTCGTCGTGTTCTTCTGGCTGCCCGATCGCCCGCAGGACGCCCGCTGGCTGAACCCGGCCGAGCAGCGGTGGATCACCGACACGCTCGCCGCCGAGACGCAGGCCACGGAGCAGCGCCACGGCCGCCTCCGCCTGGGCGAGGTCTTCCGCAACGGGCGTCTGTGGACGCTGATCGTGCTGTTCTTCGGCGTCGTGTTCGGGGCGTACGGTCTGGGCATGTGGCTGCCGACGATCGTGAAGAGCATGGGCGACTTCTCCAACGCCACGACCGGATGGCTGGTCGCGTTGCCCAACCTCTGCGCGGCGCTGGTGATGCTGCCGTGGGAGCGCGCCGCGCGGAAGCAGGGCAACATCCCGCTCCAGATCGGCATCACGCTGAGCATCACGGCCCTGTCGCTCATCGCAGCGGTCGCGGCGCAGGGCACTCCGATCCTCGCGCTCGCGGCGCTGTGCGTCGGGATGTCCGCCCTGTTCTCGACCACGCCGCTGTTCTGGAGCCTGCCGCCCATGGTGCTCACGGGCACGGCCGCAGCGGCGGGACTGGCGTTCATCAACTCGGTCGGCAATCTCGCCGGGTTCGCCGGTCCGTACGCGATCGGCTGGATCAGCCAGACCACGGGATCCGCCGTGTGGGGCCTGCTGCTCATCTCCGGGCTCACCCTGCTCGGGGCGACGATCGCGTTCGTGCTGAGCCGTCGCGCCGACTTCACCGCGGCGCCCGCACCGGCGCCGCAGTCGGCGCCCGCCGCGCGCTGAGCCGTCCGGATCGGCGGGCGTAACGAGAACGTAACCCCGCCGATCCGGTTCGCTCTAGACGCCCTCGCGCTTTTGCTACATGCTATAGCGAACACCCTTACCCGAAGCATCACCCGAAGCACCACCCGACACCTGGAGGCACCCATGTCGCGTCGTCGCGTCCTTCTCGGCGGAGCAGCGCTGCTCACCGCCGCGCTGATCACCGCTGGCTGCAGCACCTCATCCACCCCCGACGGCTCCGCCCAGGACGGCGGCACGCTCACCGTGGCCGCGGCCCAGGGCATCCCGCAGCTCAACCCGGCCATCCGCACCTTCGCGTGGGAGGAGGTGCTGTTCCCGCTGCTCTGGAACGGCCTCACCACCACCGACGAGTCCGGCGAGATCGTCGGCGACCTCGCCGAGAGCTGGGAGACCTCGGACGACCAGAAGACGTGGACGTTCACGCTCCGCGACGGCGTCACGTTCTCCAACGGCGACCCGTTCACCGCGGAAGACGCCGTGGCCTCGTTCGAGTACTACCTCGACCCCGAGACCGCCACGCAGGAGAAGAACAAGATCGACATGGTGACCGACGTCACCGCCCCCGACGACAAGACCGTCGTCATCACGCTCTCCGAGCCGATCGCCACGTTCGACGCCGGCATCGTGTGGGTCAAGATGCTCGACGTCGACGCGCTCGACACCATCGACAAGGAGCCCATCGGCACCGGTCCCTACATCGTCGACGCCTTCACACCCGACGACAGCCTCACACTCGTGCCCAACCCCGAGTACTTCGGCGACGCCTCCGCGCTCGACGAGATCAGGATCGTGAAGGCCGCCGAGTCCACGGCTGCCGTGACCGGACTGCGCTCGGGCGACATCGACGTGCTGTGGTCGGTGCCGCAGGGCGACGTCGAGGGCCTGGAGGCCGGCGGCGACATCGCGCTCGTGAAGCCGGAGAACCCGAGCCAGTGGCCGTCGTGGGAGGTCGACACCACCTCCCCGCCGTTCAACGACGTGCGTGCGCGGCAGGCCCTCGCATACGCGATCGACCGCGAGGCGATCCTCGACGCCGCGTACTACGGCCAGGGCACGGTCTCCCCGACCAACAACGCCCTCGGCGAGGTGAACCCCTGGTACGGCGGCGACCTGACCGACTACTCCTACGACCTCGACAAGGCCAAGGAGCTGTTCGCCGAGGCCGGCGTGACCGAGGGCAGCACCCTCACCTGGTGGGGCGTCGCCGGACAGTACCCGGAGTGGAACACCAGCGGCGAGATCCTGCAGGCCAGCCTCAAGGAGATCGGCATCACCCTGAAGATCGACAACAACGACGTCGGCACCTGGGTCGACTCGTTCTACCCGGCGGGCAAGAGCTTCCCCGGCTACATCGTGCCGAACTTCCAGTCCACGCCGCCCGAGCCCGCCTACTCGCTGAATTTCTATCTGGAGGGCCGCTGCGAGTGCAACTGGGTCGACCCGGAGTTCCAGTCGGCCTTCGCCGCCGCCGTCGCCGAGCCCGACCAGGCCGCGCGTGCCGAGAAGTGGGGCACCGTGCAGACGATCATCAACCAGCAGGTGCCGCTGATCGTGCCGCTGCAGTCCACCGTGGTCACCGCGACCAGCACGAAGGTCGACGGCGTGTGGGTCGAGGGCGGCGGGCAGCTGCACCTCGAGAACGCGCAGCTGAAGGGCTGACGTGCTCCTCTCCGTCCTGCGGCGGGTGGCGATCAGCATCGCGATGCTGATCGCCACCTCGCTCCTCGTGTTCGTGGTGCTCCGGCTGCTGCCGGGCGACCCCGTGATCACCCGTCTCGGCTCGACGCCGGGCGTGGACGCCGAGATGCTCCAGCGTCTGCGCGAGGAGGCCGGGCTCGACGCCCCGGTCATCGAGCAGTACCTGCGCTGGATCGGCGGCGTCGTCACGGGCGACTTCGGACAGTCGTACTTCAACCAGTTCTCGGTGACCGAGCTCATCGCGCAGCGCCTGCCCGCCACGCTCGAGCTCACGCTGATCGGCATCCTGCTGGCCGTGCTCATCGCGACCCCGGCCGCCGTGATCGCCTCGCTGCGCCCGCTCGGCGTGGTCGACCGCGTGCTCACGGCCATCTCCACCGCGGGCATGGCGCTGCCGCAGTTCCTCATCGGCATCGTGCTGATCGTGGTGTTCGCCGTGCAGCTGAAGTGGCTGCCCGCCCGCGGCTACACGCCGTTCGCGGACGACCCGGCCGACAACCTCGTGCGCATGATCCTGCCCGCCCTCACCCTCGCCTTCGCCGCCGCGCCGCTGCTGATGCGGTTCCTGCGGGCGTCGATGGTCGAGGTGCTCGACGCCCCCTACATCCGCACCGCCCGCGGCAAGGGGCAGTCGGCGAGCGGGGTGGTCCTCGGGCACGCGCTGCGCAACGCCCTGATCCCGGGGCTCACCATGCTCGGCCTCATCGTCGGATACACGCTCGGCGGTGTCGTGATCGTGGAGTACGTGTTCGGTGTTCCCGGGCTCGGCTCGCTGGCGATCGACGCCGTGTTCAAGCGCGACTACGCGGTGCTGCAGTCGGTGGTGCTGCTGATCTCCGCCATGTTCATCCTCACGACGCTGGTGGTCGACCTGCTCTACGGCGTGCTCGACCCGCGTCTTCGTGCAAGGAGCAGCCGTGGCTGACACCCTCACCCTCGCCCTGCGCTCGACCCGTCCGCGCCGCCGGCTCGCCGTCGCCTCGTGGATCCCCCTCGCGCTGCTCGCCCTGATCGTGCTGGCCTGCGTGCTCGCGCCCGTCATCGCGCCGTTCGACCCCGCGGCCCAGTCGCCCGACCGCTTCGCCGCGCCCTCGGCCGTGCACCTGTTCGGCACCGACGAGCTCGGCCGCGACCTGTTCAGCCGCGTGCTGTACGGCGGACAGCTCACCGTGTTCATCGCCGCCGGTGCCACGCTCGTGGCGATGGTGCTCGGCATCGCCTGGGGCATGGCCGCCGCGTTTGCCCGCGGCTGGGCCGACGAGCTGCTCATGCGCCTGGCCGACACCGTGATGGCGATCCCGCAGATCCTGTTCGCGCTGGTGTTCATCTCGGCGTTCGGCGCCGACCCCGTGAAGCTCGCCGTCATCATCGGCATCCTGCTCACCCCCACGACCGCGCGGCTGGTGCGGTCGTCGGTGCTGAGCGAGCTGCAGGAGGACTACTTCACCGCGGCCGTGGCCTTCGGCTCGAAGCGCAGCCGCCTGCTGTTCGCGGAGGTGCTGCCCAACGCCAAGGGACCGATCGTGGTGCAGGCCGCGATCAACGCCGCGAACGCGATCCTGCTGGAGGCGTCGATGAGCTTCGTCGGGCTCGGCATCGCGCCGCCCGAGGCCACCTGGGGCACCCTCGTGCAGCAGGGCTACCAGAAGATGTACCAGTCGATCGGGTACGTGCTGTTCCCCGCGCTGTTCATCTTCGTGACCATCTGGCTGCTCAACGTGCTCGCCGACCAGTTCGGCGGCGACCGGAAGGGGAAGGGCCGATGACCGACGCCGCTCCCGTCCTGCGGGTGCAGGACCTCACCGTCTCCTACGGCGACGTGACGCCCGTGAAGGGCATCAGCTTCGCGGTGCGCCCCGGCGAGCGGATCGGCCTGGTCGGCGAGTCCGGCTCCGGCAAGTCGCTCACCGCGCTGTCGATCATGCGCCTCAACGACGGCGCGAAGCTCGGCGGCAGCATCCGGCTGCGCGACCGCGAGCTGCTGACTCTCCGCACGCGCGAGATGACGAAGGTGCGCGGCGGCGAGATCGCGATGGTCTACCAGGACCCGATGTCATCGCTGAACCCGGTGCGCACCATCGGGCACCAGCTCGTCGAGGCGATCCGGCTGCACGAGCGGGTGTCGCGGCAGGCCGCGCGTGCCAGGGCCGTCGAGCTGCTGACCGAGGTCGGCGTGCCGCTGCCCGAGGAGCGCCTGAGCCAGTACCCGCACGAGTTCTCCGGCGGCATGCGGCAGCGCGTCATGATCGCGATGGCCATGTCGTCGCGGCCCGCGGTGCTGATCGCCGACGAGCCCACCACCGCCCTCGACGTGACCACGCAGTCGCGCATCATCGACCTGCTCGACCGTCTCGCGGAGGACCACGGCACCGCGGTCGTGCTCATCACGCACGACCTCGGCGTCGCGGCCGGCTTCTGCGAGCGGATCCACGTGATGCGGCACGGGCGCGTGGTCGAGGAGGGCCCCGTCGACCGGATCTACGCCGCGCCCGAGCACCCGTACACGCAGGCGCTGCTGGGGGCCGTGGTCGACCTCACGGTGGACGTGCACCAGCCCATCCCGACTGTGGACGCCCTTCACCTCGCACCGCCCACCCCGGAACCGCACGGTGCGGGGCCATCCCACCCCCGGTCCGTGAGCGAGGGGGGCTTCGACGAGACGAAGGGCGCCGCCGACACGATCAGCGCGGTCGACCGGGCCAGGGAGTCGGGCGACGTGCTGGTCGACGTGCAGGGCGTGACGAAGGTGTTCACGCTGGGCTCCGGACGCCGCGTGACCGCGGTCGACGACGTGTCGTTCCAGATCCGCCGCGGTGAGACCGTGGGGCTCGTCGGCGAGTCGGGGTCGGGCAAGTCGACCGTGTCGAAGGCGGTGCTCGCGCTCGGCGGCATCGACGGCGGTGCGGTGGTGTTCGACGGGCAGCGTCCGCACGACCTGCGCGGCGAGGAGCTGCGCAGGCTGCGCCGCCGCATGCAGATGGTGTTCCAGGACCCGTTCTCGGCGCTCAACCGCCGGCAGACCGTGGCGCAGATCATCGAGGCGCCGCTGCTCGCCCACGGCATCGGCACCCGGGCGACCAGGGCCGAGAAGGTGCGCGAGGCGATGCACCGGGTGCGGCTGGACGAGGAGTTCGCGCACCGGCTCCCGCGCTCGATGTCGGGCGGCCAGTGCCAGCGGGTGTCGATCGCGCGGTCGCTCGTGCTGGAGCCGGAGTTCCTGGTGCTGGACGAGTCGGTGTCGGCGCTCGACGTGTCGATCCAGGCGCAGGTGCTGAACCTGTTGCGCGACCTGCAGACCGAGCTCGGCCTGACGTACCTCTTCATCAGCCACGACCTCGCCGTGATCCGGTACATGTCGTCGACCGTGGCCGTGATGCAGCACGGGCGGATCGTGGAGGTCGGCGCGCGCGACGCCCTGTTCGCGAACCCGCAGCACGAGTACACGCGCAGCCTCATGGCCGCGATCCCGGTGGCCGATCCGGTGCTCGAGCGGCGCCGGCGGGCCGAGGCCGCAGCGCTCTGGCAGGCGCAGGGGGCGGTCACCGCGGTCGTCCCGGCGCCCACCGCCGCGGGAGCGCGCGGATGACACCGACGGGACACCACGTCCCGACCCGCCGTCGATAACGAAGGAGTCGTCATGTCCGACACCACCACCGGCACCGAACATGGTGTGCGCTCGACGGGGCGTCGCGCCCTGATGACCGGGCTCGGCGCCGTCGCGCTCGGTGCGGCCGGGTCCGTCGTCGGCGCGTCGTCCGCGCAGGCGGCCCCCGTCGCGGCGGGCTCGAAAGACGTCACGAGGGCGGAGACCGTCGCCGACCTGGCCGGGCTGCGGGCGCGCGAGGGCGAGCTGGCGATCGTCGCCGGGTATCACGCGCCCGGCGACGCCGGCCTGCTCGTGTACGTGGGGGCCGGTGAGGCCGACACCGCGGTCAACGGCGGCACGGTCGTCGCCGGCAAGCGCCACACGAAGTGGGTGCTGCTCCACGACGGCACGGTCGACTTCCGGGTCTTCGGCATCACCGGACCCGAGACGGCGGCCGACGACGCGCTCGACGCGCTGGTGAACGACCCCGCCGTCCGGCGCATCGAGGCCCAGACCGACCTGCTGTTCCAGCGGCGGCACGTCTTCACCCGCTCGCACATCGAGATCGACTTCGGCGGGCACCTGGTCACCACGGAGGGGATCGAGCCGAACACCGCCGACAACCCGTTCGGCGCGGTCATGTTCTTCACCGGGGCGGCGGCAGACGTGGTCGTCGAGCACCGGCTGACCGAGCCGTGGGCGGAGCTGACCGACGCGGTCGCGGTGCCCGACGCCACCCCGTTCGCCGTCGACACCTGGTGGGCGGTGCAGTGCGACGAGGTCGCCGGTGGCGGGCGGGACGAGCGCGAGCTGCAGCGGTTCGTGCAGGTGACGCAGCAGCTCGACGCCACGCACATCCGCGTCGACTACCTCAACGGGTGGCCGCTCGACACCGGTCGCCGGCTCACCTGGCGCCGGATGGAGCCGGTCGTCGGGGTGCGCATCGCGAACATGCGGTTCCTCGGCGCCGGACCGTTCGACGGACCCACCGACGGGTCCTTCCCCGATCCGCGCGAGCGCACAGGGTCGCACCCGATCGCCTTCGAGTACGCCGTCCACTGCGACGTCGCCGACGTGCACGCCAGCCGCACCTGGTGGCCCGTGATCATGCGGCGGTGGAACACCCACTTCACCACCGAGCGCTGCTCGGTCGAGAACCCGCCCACCGTGTTCTACGGCGGCGCGGGGTACCTCACGCAGCAGATCTACAGCCTCTACGGGCGGGTCGCCGACTGCACGTCGTCGAACGCGCGACACCTGAACGACCTCACCGCGAGCGCGTACTGCATCGTCGAGAACTGTCACGGCGACGGCGACGACCAGGGCGGCAACCCGTTCACGACGCACGGCCAGTACGAGCACGACCTCACCTTCATCGGCAACTCCGGGCTGATGGACATCGCCAACTCCGGGGCGCAGTGGGGCACGGCCGCCAAGCGCATCACGGTGCGCGACCACGTGTGCTCGTGGTTCGTCGCGGGCACGAAGATCAGCGACCTGACGCTCGAGAACGTGCGGGTGATCGGCCGCTCCACCTTCGACCCGCAGGCGACCATGACCATCAATGCCGACGGGGCCCAGGTGCGCGGCTGCACCGCCGGGCTGCTGGCGATCGGGCAGCGGTCGGCGCGGTCCTCGCGGCCGACGACCATCGAGGACTCCACGTTCGCGCTGCCGAAGGACCAGGTGCTCGTGCAGACGCCCGTCACGGTCCCGGTCAGCTTCGTGCGCTGCACCATCGGCGGCATCGACGGGACCAAGGCCCGTGGTTCGGGACCGGTCGAGTTCGTCGACTGCCGGCTGAGCGGCCCGGCCTCCGGCGCGCCGTTCGAGCTCGGCGCGTCGCGGGTCACGATCCGCGGCGGCACCGTGCGCGACGTGCTGCTGTCGGCGACCGCCGTACGCGACCAGCTCATCGCCGTGGAGGGCGTGGAGCTCGGCACCGAGCGGGCCGACGTCGCCCTGCTGTCGCGGGCGGCCGGCGACGGCGTCGTCACCTGGCGTCTGAGCGGGGTGACCTCGACGGTCGCGAACGGTGCGGCGCACGCCGACATCGGCGCGGGCGTGAACCACGCGCGCATCACCGGCTCCCAGTTCGTCGGGGGACGGTTGCGGCTGGCCGACGGGTTCGCGGAGCCGTCCACGCTGCTCTACAGCGACTCCGTGGAGCGCGGGGTCGAGACGACGGTGCCCGAGGCCGGGGACCGGGTGCTGATCGCCGACGTGCTGAGCGTGTGAGCGACGGCCATGATGGACGACAGGGAGGACCTGGAGTGAACGACACGGCAGCTGCCACGCGCCTCGGCGACCGCATCCGCGTTCCGCGCACGCGCGCCCGCATCGGTGTGGCCCGGCGCGACATCACGCCCCCGGTGGGCATCCGCGCCAAGAACTGGGGTCCCGCCGACTGGGAGCGCTCCGAGGGGGCGCATCGCCCGTTCGAGCTGACCGCGCTCGCGGTGATCGGGGCCGACGAGCGCCCCCGCGTGCTGCTCGCGGTCGATGGCACCTGGTGGCGCCGGGTCGCCGACGAGCAGGGGGTGCGCGGCGCGATCCTTGACGGTCTCGGCCTGGAACCCGACCAGCTCATGCTGTCGCTGTCGCACACGCACGCCGGCGCGGTGCTGTGCGCCGCCGACGCGCACCTGCCAGGGGGCGAGCTCATCCCCGGCTACCTGGAGGCGCTGTCCGCCGCCGGGGTCGCGGCCGGACGGGAAGCGCTCGACGGCGCCCGCCCCGGACTGATCGAGTGGACCACGGGCACCTGCACCCTCGCCGCGGAACGGGAGCTCGACCTCGACGGACGGGCGCTCGTGGGCTACAACCCGCAGGGCACCGCCGACGACACCGTGACCATCGGTCGCATCAGCGTCGACGGCCGGGTGCGGGCGACCCTGGTGAACTACGCCTGCCACCCGACCACGCTCGCCTGGCAGAGCCGCGAGGTGTCGCCGGACTACGTCGGGGCGATGCGCGAGATCGTCGAGACCGCGACCGGTGAGCCGTGCCTGTTCGTGCAGGGGGCATCGGGCGAGCTGGCCCCGCGCGAGCAGTACACGGGAGACGTGACCGTGGCCGACCGGCACGGACGCTCGCTCGGACACGCGGTCCTCGCCGCGCTCGACGCCCTGCCGCTGCCCGGTGAGGAGCTGACGCTGGACGGTGTGGTCGAGTCGGGGGCGCCGCTCGCGATCTGGGCGGGGCGGCCGGTCGACGGCGGAGACGGGGCGCGCGGGGTCGTGGCGGCCGTCGAGCTCCCCCTGCGCGACCTGCCGACGCTCGACCAGCTGGCGGAGGAGTGGAAGGACATCGACCCCCGCTCCCGCGACGAGCGTCTGGGCCGGGCGCGGAACCTGCGCGACGGCTACATCGACGGGCCCACCGTGCAGCACCCGGTGTGGGCGTGGCGCTGGGGCGACGCGGTGATCGTGGGGCATCCCGGCGAGGCGTACTCCCGGTTGCAGACGACGCTGCGGGCACGGTTCCCCGCGACCCCCATCGTGGTGATGAACCTGACGAACGGCCCGGGCTTCGTCTACCTCCCGACGCGCGAGGCCTACGACCGCGGCGCCTACCAGGCCTGGCAGACCCCCCTGGCCGCCGGGGCCCTGGAGCTGCTCGAGGCGCACGCGGTGACCCTCGTCGCGAGCCTGCTCGACGACTGACCTGCGGCCGCTACACTTGCTATAGCAAATCCCCGTCGTAGAGGAGAGACATGACCGCGCAGCGCCCCGTCGCCATCGTCACCGGAGGCTCCGCCGGCATCGGCTGGGAGATCGGACAGCGGCTCTCCGCCGACGGGTACCGCGTGGTGGCGACCGACCGCGTGCCCGGCCTCACCGCGGGCGACAACCCCGCCGGCATCCTGTGGCGCGAGCTCGACGTGACCGATCACGCCGCGGTCGACCGGGTGTTCGGCGAGATCGAGGCCGAGCTCGGGCCCATCGAGGTTCTCGTGAACAACGCGGGCATCCAGCGGCACCGCGGCATCGAAGACCTCACGTGGGACGAGTGGTCGGCCGTGGTCGACGTGAATCTGCACGGGGTGTTCTCCGCCCTCCAGGCCGCCGGGCGCCGCATGCTCGACCGCGGCGAGGGGCGCATCGTCAACATCTCGTCCATCTCCTCGCGCGGTTCCGCGGGCCGGGCGCCCTACGCCACGACCAAGGCCGCGGTGATCGGGCTCACCTCCACCGCCGGGGCCGAGTGGGCGGCGCGGGGCGTGCGCGTGAACGCGGTCGCCCCGGGCTACGTCGACACGGGCGTCTTCCGGCAGGGGGTCGAGCAGGGCACGCTGAGCCTCGACACGATCCTGTCGCGCATCCCCGCGAAGCGCCTGGCCGACGCGAGCGAGATCGCCGCGGCGGTCAGCTTCCTCGTCTCCGACCAGTCGCGCTACATGAACGGCCAGACGCTGTACGTCGACGGCGGGTTCATGGTGGACTACGGCGTGCCCCTCGCGAAGAAGCCCGAATGAGCGCGATCGCCCGCGTCGACACCGCCACGGTGGTGCTGCCGCTGCCCGCGCCCCTGCAGCTCGGGGCCATGACGGTCACGCGCCGCGAGTACACCGCTGTGCGGGCGACCGCGGGTGACGGCACCACCGGCGTCGCGTACTGCCTGTCGCGCGAGGCGCCGATGGCCGAGATCGTGGAGCGGCTCGTCGCTTCGCACGCGGTCGGCACCGACGCGGACGACCCGGCGAGCACGTGGGAGCGGATGCTGCGGGGGAGCGCGATCGTCGGACGGGTCGGGCTCGTGCGCCGGGCCATCGGGCTCGTCGACATCGCGCTGTGGGACATCGCCGCGCGGCGGGCCGGGGTGCCGCTGTGGCGCCTGCTCGGCACGGGCGACGCTCCCCGCGACGCGATGCTCGTGGCCGCGTACCCGTCACCGCAGCGCACACCGCGGGAGGTCGCGGACGAGGTCCTGGTGCAGGCGCCGGGGTGGTCGCAGGTGAAGATCTCCCGCATTCCCGATCCGGCATACATGCGCGAGCTGCTGGCGCTGCTGAACGCAGAACTGCCCGACACGACCGGGCTGGTGGTCGACGTGGGCTTCGGCTGGCCCGACGCCGACACGGCCCTCGCCGAGATCGCGCAGTGGGGCGACCCGCGCCTGGCGTGGCTCGAGGATCCCCTGCTGCCGGAGGACGCGGCGGGTGTCGCGCGGATCCGCCGCGAGTCGGGGCTGCCGGTCGCGGTGGGCGACGAGGTGACCGACCCCGCGGTGCTGAAGGCGCTGGTGGAGGTCGGCGAGGTCCATGCGCTGCGCCTCGACGTGGTCGCGATCGGCGGAGTCACCCCCGCACGGGAGCTGATCGCGTGGGCGGCCGAGCGGGGCGTACCCGTGTCGGGCCACGTCTACCCCGAGGTGACCGCACATCTCGGCATCCAGGTCGAGACCTTCGCGCGCGGCGTGAATCCGTACGACCCCGCGCCCTCGTTCGTGACGGGCGGCCCGCGGTTCAACGGCGCCGTGACACCGAGCGATACCCCGGGCCTCGGGTTCGCGCTCGACCCCGCCGTGTTCCGATTCGAGAGGGACTGACATGACCGACTCCCCGCGCAGTGTCGTGGTCACCGGCAGCGGCAAGGGCATCGGCCGCGCGGTCGCCGAGCGCCTCACCGCCGACGGCTGGATCGTGGTGGGGCTCGAACGTTCCCCGGGCTCCGGCACGGTCGAGGCGGGCGTGCTGGCGGAGGTCGTGCTCGGCGATGCGTCCGACCGCGAGGCGCACGCGCGCGCGGCGACCGCGGCCCGTGCGCGCGCACCACTGGGCGGGTGGGTGAACAACGCCGGCATCACTCGGCGCACTCCCCTGCACGAGCTCGACGAGACCGCGGTGCGGGAGATCATCGGCATCAACGGCTTCGGCTACCTGTGGGGCTGCTCGACCGCGGTGTCGGCATTCGTGGACCAGGGCCTGCCGGGGGCGATCGTGAACATCGGCTCGATCCACGGGCGGGCGAGCTTCGTGGATCACGCCGCCTACGAGTTCACGAAGGGCGGCATCGATGCGCTCACGCGCAGTGTCGCGGTGACATATGGCGGTCTCGGCATACGTGCGAACACCGTGGCGCCGGGCGGCGTGCGCACCCCGCACCTGGAGGCGCAGATCGCCCGAGCGGCCGACCCCGCTGCGGAGGAGCGCGCGCTCGCGGAGGGCCCGCCGATGGGACGTATCGCCCGGGCGGAGGAGGTCGCCGCGGTCACCGCATTCCTGCTCTCCGATGAGGCCCCGTACCTCTCCGGTCAGTCCATCGCGGTCGACGGCGCCTGGAGCGCGTCCTTCGGCGACATCACCGTCGACCCCGCCCTGCGCGCCCGCTTCGACGCCTGACACCGCCGATTCCTGAGCGCCGTTCGTCTCGTCGCCGGCGTGGTGTCTGAGCGCCGTTCGTCTCGTCGCCGGTGGGGTTTCCGAGCGATCGTAACGACGCGCCCGCACCGATGTCCGGGGTCCGTGCGACGATCCGCTCGTCGACGGGAGAACGGATGCGTGGGGAAGCCACCGTGCTGCACGCCGACCTCGACGCCTTCTACGCGTCGGTCGAGCAGCGCGACGCCCCCGAGCTGCGCGGTCGACCGGTGATCGTGGGCGGCGGGGTCGTGCTGGCGGCGAGCTACGAGGCGAAGGCCCGCGGCGTCCGCACCGCGATGGGCGGTCGCCAGGCGCGGGAGCTGTGCCCCGACGCCGTCGTGGTGCCGCCGCGCATGGAGGCGTACTCCGCCGCGAGCACAGACGTCTTCGCGATCTTCCGCGACACGACGCCGCTGGTCGAGGGGCTGTCGATCGACGAGGCGTTCCTGGAGGTCGGCGGGCTGCGGCGCATCGCGGGAACGCCGGAGGAGATCGCCGTGCGCCTGCGGGAGCGTGTGCGACGCGAGGTCGGGCTCGCGATCTCGGTCGGGGTCGCGCGCACCAAGTTCCTCGCGAAGGTCGCCAGCGCCGTGAGCAAACCCGACGGTCTGCTGGTCGTGGAGCCCGAGCGCGAGGAGCAGTTCCTCCTGCCGCTGCCGGTCGAGCGGCTGTGGGGTGTGGGCGCGGTGACGGCCGAGAAGCTGCACCGCTACGGCGTGCGCACGGTCGGCCAGCTCGCGGAGCTGGAGGCGGCGACGGCGGAGCGCATGCTCGGCAAGGCCACGGGCGCGCACGTGCACGCGCTCGCGCGACTGCGGGATCCGCGCCCGGTCGACACCACGCGGCGGCGCGGGTCGATCGGCTCGCAGCGCGCGCTCGGCTCGCGGCCGCGGTCGGCGGAGGAGCTCGACCTCATCCTCACGCAGATCGTCGACCGGCTCGCCCGGCGGCTGCGCGACGGCGACCGCGTGTGCCGCACGGTGGTGCTGCGACTGCGCTTCGGCGACTTCACGAAGGCCACCCGCTCCCGCACGCTCGGCGCGCCGACCGACCGCACCGCGATCCTCCTCACGGTGGCGCGCACCCTGCTCGCCGCTGCGCAGTCCGAGGTCGCCGACCGCGGCATCACGCTGCTCGGCCTCTCCCTGTCGCAGCTCGACCGCGCCGACCGCGTGCAGCCGGAGCTCCCGATCGACTGGGGTGATGAGGCGCGACTCGACTCGGTGCTCGACACCCTGCGCGACCGCTACGGTGCGGCCTCCGTCTCCCGCGCCGCACAGCTCGGACGCGACCCCGGCTGGTCCACGCCGATCCTCCCCGAGCACGAGTGAGGCCCCGGAAGAGGGCTGCCATGGTTAAGGCCAGACTTCACCCCCGTTCTGGCTAGAAGTCGGGCTACACTGAGGGCATGCAGACTGTACCGCTGAGCGAGGCCAAGGACCACCTCTCGCGCCTGGTGGACCAGGTCGAGCGCGAGCACGAGACGATCGAGATCACTCGCCACGGCCGGGGCGCGGCAGTGTTGATGAGTAAGGACGCCCTGGAGTCTCTGTACGAGACGCTGCATTGGCTGTCGGAGCCGGGCACGCGACAGGATGTCGACGATGCGCGGCGACAGGCTGAGGCCGGCGAGCTGCGCAGCGCGGAGGAGACGATGGAGCGCTACGGGGTTCGGCCCCGGTGACCTGGATCACCGCTTTCGCTGACTCCGCCTGGCGCGACCTCGATCGGTTGCCGCAGAAGATCGCACAGGCCATCGTCGAGTTCGCTGTCCTCACCCTGCCCGAGAATCCGGAACGCATGAGCAAGCCGCTCGTCGACGAGTTCGAGGGCCTGCGCTCTGCACGCCGTGGGGACTACCGAGTGTTGTTCTTCCTCGGCGCGCGAGAGACGATCGTGGTCGTGCGCGCCCGGCACCGCCGTGATGCGTACCGCCCGCCCGCTCCGCACTGGGACTGACAGAGGCCGGTGGCCCGCACGCCCCCTCGAAACGAAGGAGATCTCACGCGATGAAGGAGGTCTCCGGAGCTCCGCTCCTTCATGACGCGAGATCTCCTGCGCACCGTGCGGCCGTCCACCGGCCGCATAGCCCACCGTGCGGACGGGTACCGCCGCAGGTGACCCCGCCTCCGCGCCTCAGGCCTTGAGCATCGACGCCCGCGCGATGCGGCCGTCCACCACGTCGAAGGTCGCGATGGTCTCGGTCGCGACACCCGCGTTGATCACCTGCTCCTGCGCCACGACCCACCGCGCGCCGAAGAGCACGCTCGACTCGATGACGCACGAGAGCTCGGGGTTCTGCAGCCGGGGTTCGTAGAACGCGCGGATGGCTTCGGCGCCGACGATGGGTTCGGGCGCGACACCGGTGATGACGGCGTCGTCGGCGTAGGTGGCGACGAACGCGTCGAGGTCGTGGGCGTTGAACGCGTCGAGCTGTGCCTGCACGGTGTCGTGCGCGGAACGGTCGAGGGCGGTGCGGTCAGTCAATGCGAACTCCTCCGTTGACGTCGTAGGTGGCTCCGGTGATGAAGCGGGCGCGCTCCGAGGCGAGCGACGCGATGATCCAGGCGACGTCCTCGGGCTGGCCGAACGCGCCGAGGGGGATGCCGGCTTCGAGCTTCGCGCGCCCCTCGCCCTGGAGCTGGTCGGTGATGGCGCTGGCGACAGGGCCGGGGGTGACGGCGTTGACGCGGATGCCCTCGGAGGCCAGGTGTCGCGCGAAGCTGCGGGTGATGGCGAGCAGCGCCCCCTTGCTGGCGGCGTAGTGGATGCCGGTCTGCAGGGCGCCGACCTGTCCGGCGATCGAGGCGATGTTGACCACCGACCGGTCGCCCTCGGCCGCGCGCAGCAGGGGGAGTGCCGCCCGGGTGAGCAGGAAGGTGCCGCGGGCGTTGGTCTCGAGGACGAAGTCCCACTCCTCGATGTCGATGTCGGGGTAGGGCGTGTAGGGGCAGACTCCGCCGTTGTTGATGAGCACGTGCAGCTCGCCCCAGGTGACGGTGATGCGGTCGGTGAGCGCGTCGATCGATTCGGGGTCGCGCAGGTCGAGCCGTGACACCAGCACCTCGGCGGCACCGGCCGCCCGGCACTCCTCGGCGACGCGCTCGGCCTCGGCCTCGCGCCCGGTGTAGGTGATCCAGAGGGCGGCGCCCTCGCGGGCGAGTTCGAGGGCGGCGGCGGTTCCGATGCCGGAACTCGCGCCGGTGATGAGTGCGCGGCGAACAGTCATGCCTAAACGCTATAGCAAGAACCGGTCGCTGTCAGCCGCTGTACACCGCTTTGCTAGATGCTATAGCATCGCTCCCATGACTGCGCCGCTCATCCTCGTCACCGACTGCGACCTCCCGGGGACCGTCATCGAAGACACCCTCCGCGGCGCGGGCCTGCGCGCCGATCGCGCCGCCTCCGGCAGCCCCGACGACATCGCCGCGCTCGGCGCCGAGGCCGAGGGACTCGTGGTGCAGTGGGCACGCATCGACGGCGACCTCATGGACCGGATGCCCAACCTGCGCCTCATCAGCCGCGTCGGCATCGGGTACGACATGATCGACGTCGACGCCGCCACCGCCCGGGGCATCGCCGTCGCCAACACCCCCAGCTACTGCATCGAAGAGGTCGCCGCGCACACCGTGGCCATGATCATGACCCAGGCGCGCGGACTCCCCGCCTACGACCGCGCCGTGCGCGCCGGCACCTGGAAGGCCGTGGACGCCCGACCGCTCGCCGTGCGCCCCTCCACCACCACCGTGTCCGTGCTGGGCTTCGGTCGCATCGGCTCACTGGTCGCCCGCGGCCTCCGCGGCCTCGGCTTCCGGGTGCTTGTCGCCGACCCGTACGCCCCCGCCGATGCCGTGCGCGAGGCGGGCTGCGAGCCCGTCGAGATCCCCGACGCCATCGCCCGCGCCGACATCCTCACCCTCCACGTGCCCCTCACCGACGCCACCCGGCACCTGATCGACGCGGCCGCCCTCGCCACCATGAAGCAGGGCGCCGTGATCGTGAACACCTGCCGCGGACCGCTCATCGACGAGGACGCGCTCGCCGCCTCCCTCCGCGACGAACACCTCGGCGGCGCCGCGCTCGACGTCTTCGCGGGGGAACCGCTCGCCGCCGACTCCCCGCTCCGCGACCTCGATCAGGTGCTGCTCACCCCGCACGCCGCCTGGTACTCCCCCGAGGCCCTCGCCGACCTGCCGGTGCACGCGGCCCAGAACATCATCCGGTCGTTCGCGGGCGAGTCCGTGCCGATCGTCAACCCGTCGTTCGCCGCCGCCCGCTGACCCGAAAGCCCGACATGGAACTCCTGCGCCTCGGCCCCGCCGGCCACGAACGCCCCTACGTCCGCGACGACGCCGGGGTGATCCGCGACCTCGCGCCCCTCACGGCCGAGATCGACGGGGCGTTCCTCGCCGCCGACGGCATCGCCCGCACCCGCGAGGCCCTGCGCCGCGACGAGCTGCCCGTCGCCCACGTCGACGGCCTCCGCCTCGGCGCTCCCGTCGCCCGCCCGACCGCGGTCCTGTGTATCGGCCAGAACTACGCCGCGCACGCGGCCGAGTCCGGCGCGGAGCCGCCCGCGCACCCGGTGCTCTTCTTCAAGCACCCCAACACCGTGGTCGGCCCGAACGACGTGGTGCTGCTGCCGCCCGGTGCGGAGAAGGTCGACTGGGAGGTGGAGCTCGCGGTGGTGATCGGCAGGACCGCCCGCTACCTCCCGTCGCCCGAGGCCGCCCGCGACGTGATCGCCGGGTACACCATCTCCAACGACGTGTCGGAGCGGGCGTACCAGCTCGACGTCTCGGGCGGGCAGTGGTCGAAGGGGAAGTGCTCCGAGACGTTCAACCCCCTCGGCCCCGCGCTCGTGCCCGCCGACGAGGTCGACCCGCAGGCGCTGCGCCTCCGCTCCTTCGTGAACGGCGAGCCGCGGCAGGACTCCTCCACGGCCGACATGATCTTCCCGGTGCTGCAACTGGTGCACGAGCTCAGTCACTACCTGGTGCTGGAGCCGGGCGACGTGATCAACACCGGTACCCCGCAGGGCGTCGCGCTCTCCGGACGCTTCCCCTATCTGCAGGACGGCGATGAGATGACGATCGAGATCGAGGGGCTCGGGCAGCAGCGGCAGCGGACCGAGCGCGTGCACCTGAGCTGACGCGACCCCGGCGGCCTGTGTCCGCGGCACGGCTCCTTTCGCTGAGTGCGCCGTGCCGCGGCCAGAGGCCGTCGGGGGTGTGCGAGGTCAGGCGAGGTCGCGCGGCGGCTGCGGCGGGGTGCGGTGCAGGGGGTCGGCGACCGGGATGCGCTCGGGCTCCGGCTCGGCCTGGGCCTCGGGCGTCGCGGCGGGGGCGGCGGGAGTGGCGGGGAGCTCGCGGGCGACCTGCTTCTCCAGCACCGTCACGGCCTCGTCCGACAGCAGGATCAGGCCGTCGAGCTCTTCGCGCACGCGCTTGTAGGCCACGTTGCGCTCGGCCTGCGTCGCCGACTCGGCGACCGCGACCTTCAGCAGCTGCTGCGCGCGGTCGAGGCGCTTGCGCTCCGCCTCCGTGAAGGTGGAGTCGCGCAGCCGGCGGGCATCCTTCTCGGCGATCTCGAACGCCACCGCGTAGTCGCCAACGGCCTGCAGGTACTCCGCGATCTGGTGCTCCGACAGCGTCGCGCCGGCCGAGGCGGGGCGCAGCGCGTCGGCGGTCTTCTTGGCGCGCAGGAACGCGGCGGTGAGCGGTTGCCGTCCGTCGCTCATCGCGGGGAAGGCGATCAGCTTCGCCACGTCGAGCTCGTAGTCGAGCCAGCGGGCCGTGATCTCGTCGTGCTCGGCGAACAGCCGCGTCAGCAGGTCGTCGGTCGACACGGGGGCCGTGGTGTCGACCACCGACGGGCCGCGGCGCTTCGCCTCGCGGCCCAGGGCGCGGGCCTCGATCTCGGCGGTCTTCAGCTGCGCCTTCATGCGCAGCGTCTCCAGGCGGCGTTCGTGACGGCGCTTCGAGCTGCGCTCCCACGCCTTCGCCACGCCTCCGGCCATGCCCATGAGCGGGAAGACGAGCCACCAGTAGTGCCCCGCGAAGGTCCAGAAGCCCTGGATGAACTCGTCCATGATGGGTTCAGCCTACTGCGCAGGGGCCGGGCGCCGGCGGCCGTCCGTCGGCTCGGATCGGCAGCGTCCGCGGTGGTGGACCCGCGCCGCGAGGCAGACCGCGGCTAGGGTGGGCGCAGAGCCGGCCGGGCGGGGCGCGGCATCGTCGTCCTCCGCCGGTCGCCGTGGAGGAGGACAGCATGGAGACGAAGAACGTCGCGATCGTCGGCATCGAGAACAGTCATGCCACCGAGATCGTCCGCCACCTCAACGGGGAGGAGGCAGCCGACCTCCCGGTGCGGGTCTCGGCCCTCGTCGCGGGCGAGGTGGAGCGCACCAGGGAGCTCGCCGAGCTCGGAGCCATCACCCGCATCGCCCCCGAGGTGTCTGAGCTCAACGGCGCGGTCGACGCGCTCATCGTGACCAGCCGTGACGGGGCGCTCCACCGCGCGCTCGCCGTGCCGTTCCTCGAGGCCGGCACTCCCGTCTGGGTCGACAAGCCGCTGGCCACGACGCTCGACGACGCCGACGCGATCCTCGCCGCGGCCGAGCGTGGCGGCACGACCGTCACCTCCTCCTCGGCGCTCCGCTGGCTCGACGACACCGCGGCGATCGCCGACGCCGTGGCCGGGGTCGGCGCGCTCCAGTCGCTCACCGTCTCGGGCCCGGCCGACGCCGACAGCCCGCACGGCGGTCTCTTCTTCTACGGCATCCACCACGCCGACGTCGCCCAGCACCTGCTGCCCGGCGCGGCGGAGGGCGTGGAGGTCGAGCGGGCCGACGGCCGTGTCGTCGCGCGCTACCGCGTCGGCGGCGTGCCGGTGGTGCTGGACTTCGTGCGGCCCGAGGGCGACGCGGCCGTGCCGTTCCACGTGACGGCGGTCGGTACGGGCGGCACGGTCGAGCGCGACATCGAGGTCGGCCCCGACTACGTACGGCCCGGAGTCGACGCGTTCGTGCGGCTGCTGCTCACCGGCGAGACCCCGGTCCCGGTCGCCCAGCTGCGCGAGCCCATCGCGGTGCTGGAGCAGATCACGCGCGCGCTCTGATGCTCCGGCGTCGCGGAGGTGGGGGACGTTCCTCCGCGCGACTCCTCGGGCGCCAGATATCGAACGCCCGCACCGGTGACCACGCGGCCGAGCTCAGCTCCTCGTGAGGTCTTGCGCGAGCATCACGATGATGCCGCTCGGGCCGCGTAGATACGTCAGCTTGTACACGTCCCGGTAGGTGGCGACGCCGCGCAGCGGGTGGCAGCCGTGCCGGGCGGCGATGGCCAGTGACGCGTCGATGTCGTCCACGGAGAAGGCGACGCGGTGCATGCCGATCTCGTTCGGCAGTGTGGGTTCGGTCTCGATCGCGGCGGGGTGGAGGTACTCGAACAGTTCGAGCTGCCCCTGGCCGTCGGGCGTCTGCAGCACGGCGATCCTCGCGTGGTTGCCGTCGAGCCCCACCGCGGTCGACGCCCACTCGCCGCTCACCTCGTCGCGCCCGACCACCTCCAGCCCGAGGTCGGTGAAGAAGGCGATCGTGGCTTCCAGGTCGCGCACGGCGATCCCGACGTTCTCCAGGTGGATGGGCATGCCGCGATGCTACGCCGTGCCGTGTCGTGGTGTCAGCGGCCGAGCTTCTCCGCGCAGGCGACGCAGTACTCGGCGAACGGTCGCACTTCCAGCCGCCCGGCGGGGATGGGTTTCCCGCAGTTCGCGCAGACGCCGTAGGTGCCCGCATCGAGACGGGCCAGCGCGTCGTCCACCTGCTGCAGCTCCACCGCCGCAGCCTCGGCCAGCCCGGTGAGCCGTGACCACTCCGACGACAGCGTCACACCCTCGGGGTCGTGCTCGTCGTCGTCGTTCGAGCCCTCGCGGTCGTGCATGAGCTCGTCGAGCGTGGCCGCGGTCGCGCGCACCCGCCCTTCCGCCTCGGCGCGCAGTCGTTCCAGCAGCACGCGCGGATCCTCACTCATCCGCCCACTCTAGGCGCGCCTTCCGACACCGGCGCGCGCCTGCCGCGTGGCTCACTCGTGCGCGCGGCGCTCCGCCCGGGTGCGCGGGGGCTGCACCGCGGGGATGGAGTCGGTGTGCACGGCGGGGTGGTCGCGCTCCAGCGCCGCGCCCTCCATGTCGACGTTCGGGATGAGACGGTCGAGCCACCGCGGCAGCCACCACGCCGAACGGCCGAGCAGATGCATGAGCGCGGGCATCAGCAGCATCCGCACCACGAAGGCGTCGAGCAGCACGCCGAACGCGAGCCCGAACCCGATCGAGCGGATGATGGTCGACTCGGAGAAGATGAACCCGCCGAACACCGACACCATGATGAGCGCCGCGGCGATCACGACCGAGCGGCCGGCGCGGAAGCCCTGGGCGACGGCGTCTCGTGCGGAGGCGCCGTGCACGTACGCCTCGCGCATGCCCGAGGCGAGGAACAGCTGGTAGTCCATCGCGAGCCCGAACAGGATGCCGACGAGGATCACCGGCAGGAAGCTCAGGATCGGCCCGGTGCTGTGCAGGCCGATCAGGTCGGCGCCCCAGCCCCACTGGAACACCGCGACGATCAGGCCGTACGTCGCGAACAGCGACAGCACGAAGCCGCCGGTCGCGATCAGCGGCACGAGCAGCGAGCGGAACACCACGATCATGATGAGCAGCGACAACCCGACCACCACCACGAGGTACAGCGGCAGCACCGCCGCCAGGGCCTCGGAGATGTCGATGTTGATGGCGGCCTGACCGGCGACGCCGAGCGTGATGTCGCCGTCGATCGCGGGCAGCGCACGCAGGTCCTGCACGAGCTTCTCGGTCGAGGCGCTGTTCGGCCCCTCCTCCGGCAGCACCTGGAAGGCGAGGAGCGTGTTGTCGTCGGAGGTGGCGATGGGTGCCACGGCGGCCACGTCGTCCTGCTCCGCGATCTTCTCCGCCACCGTCACCTGGGTGGCGAGCAGGTCGTCGTCGCTCACGGCGTCGTCCAGCGTCGCGGTCACCAGGAGGGGACCGTTCGCGCCCTCGCCGAACTGCTCCTCGACCGCCTGGAACGCGCGGTAGCTGGTGGAGTCGGACGGTTCGCTCGACCCGTCCGGCAGCCCCAGGCGCATCGACATCGACGGGATCGCGATGATGAGCAGCGCGACGATGCTGACGACCGCGGTGACCACGGCGCGCAGGGTCGACATGCGGCGCACGGGCTTGCCCGCCGCGTGCTCCTGCCCGATCGTCGCGCGGGCCTTGCGGCTCAGCAGTCGCGTGCCGACGAGGCCGAGGATCGCGGGGGCGAGCGTGATGGCCACGAGGACCGCGACCGCGACGCACACCGCGCCGACCGTGCCCATGAGCCCGAGGAACGGCACTCCGGTGACGTTGAGCGCGAGCAGCGCGACGATCACGGTCGTACCGGCGAACACGACCGCCGTGCCCGAGGTGCCCGTGGCGAGCCCGATCGACTCGCGCACGGGCGACCCGGCGAGCAGCTGCTTGCGATGCCTGTTGACGATGAAGAGCGAGTAGTCGATGCCGACCGCGAGACCCAGCATCACACCGAGCACGGGGGTGACCGAGGCCATGTCGACCACGCCGGAGAAGGCGAGCGAGGCGGTGACGCCGACCCCGACGCCCACGACCGCCGTGACGATGGGCAGCGCGGCGCCGATCAGCGAGCCGAGCATCACGATGAGCACGACCGCGGCGAACGCGAGCCCGATGGCCTCGCCCACGCCGAAGATCTCGGGCACGCCCTGCGCGATGTCGGTGCCGAAGTCGACCGTGACCCCGTCGATCTTCTCGTCCTGGAAGTGCGCGATGGTGGCCTGCTTGACCTCTTCGGACAGCTCCAGGCGCGGGTCGGTGAACGACACGTTGACGATCGCGGTGGAGCCGTCTTCCGAGACGACGCCGATGCCGTCCGTCAGGTCGAGCAGGCGGGAGCCGAGTTCGACCTGTTCCGCGTTCGCGTCGAGCTCGGTGCGGTTCGCGTCGATCGTCGCCTGCTGCGCCTCCAGCTGTGCGAGCTGCGCGTTGAGGGCGGCGAGCTGCGCGTCGAGGGCGGCGAGCTGCTCCGCGGGCGCTCCGGCGGCTTCGGCCTGTGCCCGCGCCGCGGTGAGCTGATCGAGTCCGCCCTGGAGCTGGGTGCGACCTGCGTCGAGCTGCGCCTGTCCGGCGTCGAGCTGGGCGCGTCCGCTGTCGAGCTGCGCCTGCCCGTCGGTGAGCTGCTGCGCCTGGGCGGCCTGCTGCTGCTGGGCGTCGAACGGGTCGACCACCGAGGCGACGCCGTCGAGGTCTTCCGCGCTCGCGGCGAGGTCGGAGATCGCCTGCTTCTGCTCGTCGGTGAAGGGCTCGCCGTCGTCGGTGCGGTACACGACCGTGCCGGTGCCGCCCGCGGTGTCGGGCAGCTTCTTCGCGAGCTGGTCGGTGACCGCGCCCGACGCGGTGCCGGGGATGTCGAAGCTGTTGCTCAGCGTGCCGCCGAGGGTGAGGAAGGCGCCGACGCCGATGCCGAGGATCACGACCCACGAGACGATCACCGTCCACGCCCTGCGCGCAGCGAAAGAACCCAGACGGAACAGCAGTGAGGCCACGTGATCTCCTTCAGACGAAAAGATCATACGGCACGTCTCGTCTAGGGTTCTGTGGCTATCCTGAACGCATGGTGAACGTGCATCGCAGCGGCCCTGTGCGCAGCACCGCGGCCCGCGAGGCGATCCTCGCCGCCACGGCTCGGCTCTTCCACAACCAGGGCTACGACCGGCTCACGATCGAGGGCATCGCGAAAGAGGCCGGAGTCGGCAAGCAGACCATCTACCGCTGGTGGCCATCGCGGGGGGCTCTCATCGGCGAGTGCCTGGCCGAAGGGCTCCTGGTTCCGGTCGACTTCGTCGTGCCCGACACGGGAGACCTCTCCGCCGACGTCGAGACGTGGCTGCGCAGCGTCCTCGCGATCCTGGAGGAGCCGCAGGGCGGGGTGCTGCTGCGATCCCTCGTCGCCGCCGCCACCGAAGACGCCTCGGTCGGCGCGCACCTGGGCGAGAGCCTCGGCGTGGAGAAGTACCTCGTCGAGCGGCTGCGCGGCGGCATCCGGGATGGGCAGCTCGCCGACGACGCCCCGGTCGAGCAGCTCGGTCGCGCCATCCTCGGGGCGATCATCGTCGAGGCGCTCGGCCGCGAAGCCCACGACCCGGGCTCGGTCGTCGCCCTGACGCGCTTCCTCTTCCGCTGACGCCCGTCGCCTTGTCGCCGGCGTGGTTCCTGAGCGAGCGCCAGTGAGATGAAGGCTCAGCCGAGGAGGATCGTGAGCACGGTCGCGCCGCCGCCACCGAGGATCAGCGCCACGATGACCGTCCACGCCACGATGCGGATGCGCCGGTTGCGCTTCTCGCCGAGGTCGCCGTAGTCCTCGCTGAGGTTGTCGCTCATGCGTCCACCGGCTCCGTCACGGTCGGGCCGAAGTACGACGGCAGCGTGGCCTGCGAGCGCTCGCGCAGCTCGGCGGCCGACACGGTGAACACGTCCTGCACCTCGAGCTGCGGCTCGCTGTCGGTCACACCGATGCGCATCACCGGGTAGCCGCGGCCCTCGCACAGCCCGCGGAACTTCACGTCGTCCTCGCGGGGCACGGTCACGATCACGCGACCGGTCGACTCGGAGAACAGCGCGGTGGCGGCGTCCACCTCGTCGCGGTCCATGATCTCGGTGAGCCACACGCGGGCGCCGACGCCGAAGCGCATCACGCCCTCCGCGAGCGCCTGCGCCAGGCCGCCCTCGGACAGGTCGTGCGCGGACGAGATCAGCCACTCGTCGCGGGCCGCAGCGAGCAGGCCCGCGAGGCGCTTCTCACCCGCGAGGTCGACCTTCGGCGGGCGACCGCCGAGGTGCTGGTGCACGACCTCGGCCCACGCGGAGCCCGACAGCTCGGTCTGCGTGGTGCCGAGCAGGTAGATGTTCTGCCCCTCGTCCTGCCACCCCGACGGGATGCGGCGGGACACGTCGTCGATGATGCCGAGCACGCCGACGAGCGGGGTCGGGTGGATCGGCACGTCGCCGGTCTGGTTGTAGAACGAGACGTTGCCGCCGGTGACCGGGGTGCCCAGCTCGTAGCAGCCGTCGGCCAGACCGTCGACCGTCTGCCCGAACTGCCACATGACCTCGGGGTTCTCGGGGGAGCCGAAGTTGAGGCAGTCGGTGATCGCGGTGGGCGTGGCGCCCGTCACGGCCACGTTGCGGTAGGCCTCCGCGAGCGCGAGCTGCGCCCCCGCGTACGGGTCGAGCTGGCAGTAGCGGCCGTTGGCGTCGGTCGCGATGGAGAACCCGAGGCCCGACTCCTCGTCGACCCGGATCATGCCCGCGTCGTCGGGGAAGCTGAGGGCGGTGTTGCCGAGCACGTAGTAGTCGTACTGGTTGGTGATCCAGCGGGTGTCGGCGAGGTTCGGGCTCGCGACGAGCGACAGGAACTGCTCGCGCAGCGTCTCCGGGTCGTTGGCGCGCGGCAGGTTCTCGGCGGCGTCGGCCTGCAGGGCGTCGATCCAGGTGGGGTACGCGACCGGGCGGTCGTACACGGGGCCGTCGACGGCGACCGTGGACGGGTCGACGTCGACGATGCGCTCGCCCTGCCAGTCGATGATGAGACGCCCGTCGCCGGTGACCTCGCCCAGCACGGAGGTCTCGACCTCCCACTTGTCGACGACCTTCATGAACGCGTCGAGCTTCTCGGGCGCGACGATCGCCATCATGCGCTCCTGCGACTCCGACATGAGGATCTCCTCGGCCGTGAGCGTGGGGTCGCGCAGCAGCACGTTGTCGAGCGAGACGTGCATGCCGCTGTTGCCGTTGGCCGCGAGCTCGCTGGTCGCGCAGGAGATGCCGGCGGCGCCGAGGTCCTGGATCGCCTCGACCAGCTCGCCGCGGTACAGCTCCAGGCAGCACTCGATGAGCACCTTCTCGGCGAACGGGTCGCCCACCTGCACCGCGGGGCGCTTGGTGGGGCCCGTGGAGTCGAACGAGTCGGAGGCGAGGATGCTCGCCCCGCCGATGCCGTCGCCACCCGTGCGGGCGCCGAACAGCACGACCTTGTTGCCCACGCCGGTCGCGTTGGCGAGCTTGAGGTCTTCGTGGCGCAGCACGCCCACGGCGAGCGCGTTCACGAGCGGGTTCGCCTGGTACACCGAGTCGAAGACGGTCTCGCCGCCGATGTTCGGCAGGCCGAGGCAGTTGCCGTAGAAGCTGATGCCGCTCGTGACGCCGTGCACCACGCGGGCGGTGTCGGGGTGGTCGATCGCGCCGAAGCGCAGCGCGTCCATGACCGCGACCGGGCGGGCGCCCATCGAGATGATGTCGCGCACGATGCCGCCGACGCCGGTGGCCGCACCCTGGAACGGCTCGATGAAGCTCGGGTGGTTGTGCGACTCCGCCTTGAAGGTGACGGCCCAGCCCTCGCCGACGTCGATGACGCCCGCGTTCTGCCCCATGCCGACCATGAGGCGTTCCTTCATCTCGTCGGAGACCTTCTGGCCGAAGCGGCGCAGGTAGTTCTTGCTCGACTTGTAGGAGCAGTGCTCCGACCACATCACCGAGTACATCGCCAGCTCGCCCGAGGTGGGGCGGCGGCCGAGGATCTCCTTGATGCGCGCGTACTCGTCGTCCTTGAGCCCGAGCGCGCCGTACGGCTGCTCCTTCTCGGGCGTCGCGATCGCGTTCTCGACCGAGTCGGGGACGTGCTGGGGGGAAGGTGCAGAGGGGGTGGTCACGCGCACTCCAAGGGAAGGGGCCGGCGGGGCGTCTTCAGTCTACCGGCGCGGGTGAGGCGGCTCTCCCGCGAGGGTTGGGCGTCAGATGCGGGCGGTGAGGACGGAAGCGATGTCTCTCTTCGTGTGGAGCACGCGATGGACTCGCACGGTATCCGGATCGTCCGTGTACACGACGAGATAAGGATGGCTTCGAAGAGGGAAGGCGCGAATGTCGGGAATCTCGGTCACCAGCTCGAAGCGCGTCGATCCGAGCGCGCGATGCGCAGCCAGCCGGCTCATCGTCTGCTCGAGGTCGTCGATGAACGCGGTCGCGACGAGAGGCCCTGCTTCGCCGAGGTAGTACGTGACTGCGTCGTCGATGTCCTCATCGGCCCGCCTGGTGGTGACAACCCGCCCCACGATCACGCGTCGGCGGCGTCTGTGTGGACGCGGGCTCGAAGGCGATCGAAGTATGCCTGGTCAACCTCGGAGCCCGGTCCGGATGTCATCCCGTCGACGACCAGGGATCGCAACTGCTCGCGGGCCTGCTCATGGCGGATCAGTTCACGCATGAATTCACTGCTGTTGCTGTAGCCGCGCGCGGCCACCTGCATCTCGACGAAATCCTTCAGTGCGTCCGGAAGAGAGATGTTCATCGTGGCCATACCCCCACGCTAGTGCTGATGGCAAAGTTTGTCATGACACCAGGGAAGCTCATGATCGACGGCGATTCCGTCGTGCCGCGGGGCACCGACAGAGAAGGGGGAGAACTCGCGAGAACGTCTGGATCAGGAGGGCGGGTCCGCTGCCGTGGCGAACCGGGCCGCGAGCGTCTCCGCCGCCTCGCGCAGGGGTTCCGGTCCGACCACCGTGAAGGGCGCATCGAACCGGGCGACCGCGGCGAGCACGCCCACCCACGACCACGAACCCACCGTCACGCGGCAGCGCCCATCCGGCCGCTCCTCGACCTCGCCGTCGCCCACCCACGGCACCACCTCCCGCGCCGGAAGCGCGATCACGACCTCGCCGATGCGCGGCCAGCGGTCCTCCGTGGTCGAGCCCTTCGCCCGCGCCGCCAGGTGGTCGCGGCATCCTCCGCGGGAAGCGGTCGCGAGGGCGTGCTCTGCGGCCTCCGTCACATCGACGCCGCTCGCGCTCGCGCCCTGCAGTGCCATCGCGATCACGACCGCCTGCCTTCATTGGTCGGGAGGTTGACGACAGAAACCGACCGCTACCCCTGGCTGATAGCGACCTGCAACCACTCATCGAGGTCGCTTGCTAGTCGAGACTCGTTAAAGATGCCACTTTGAAGAATTGACGCCCTTAATAAGTCCTCGAGTAATTGCGGGTCACGCACCTTCGCTTTGTTCTTGATCTCATTACCAAATCGGCCGATGAGTAGCAGGGCGATATCGTGCCCATAAGCATATTGTCTGGCGTCATCGAACGTGGGCGAATCAAACGACGCAAATCCTGCGGCAATTTCGCCCGAAATGGTCCGCGTCGGATCCCACTCACCACCTCTGAACCCGCTGGCAGCAGAAGGATGCTCGATCCCCGGATTATGAAACCTAACTCTATAGAGGTCGATGACTGCCTCCTGTAAGGCGTCCACCACGGCGGTACCGGGGGGGAGATGGTTGCGAAGGAAACTCTCATTCAGGACGTCGAGGACTCGCGCGCTGAACCCATAACTTTCGACTGCTGGATAGTCCGTCCACCATAGAACATCGTTGGCATGTGAGGCTGCTAATTCTCCGCAGTCGAGGTCAGCGACGCAGCGAATCTGCGATCGACTATGCGGAAACTCTTCGGAAATCCACACAACGCGCTGGCGGGCTCCTTCGGTAAGCCCTCGGGACTCCAGATCTTGCCAGCTGGCCTCGACGCTATCCGCGGTAATTATGGTGAGATCCGAGATGAGTGCGGAGTCTTTGGCTTCCATCCATCGTGTGAAGAATATCTTGTCCGTGGGTCCCTCAACAAACAAGAAGCGCCGACCAGTGAGAGAACTCTCCTTAGCGAGTTCGTTAACCTTGGCGCGCGGAGCCGCGTTCATGACGGTACCGGGCTTGAGATGTCGTCAATATCTCCCAGTATCTGTACGGAGTGGGAAGCAACCACAAACTGCACCGAGCTTCCCTCGGTGCAACGGAGTAGCTCTCGGAGCAGGACTCGTTGCCATCGCAAACCCAGTGAAAGCTCGGGTTCATCTATGATTACTAGTGCGCCGGAAAAGCGCGCTAAGGTGGCATTGCTCATCAGAAGAAGCAAGTGCTTTTCCCCGCTTGAGAGGCTCTCGGGGTTCAAGACCTGGCCGTTCTGATCGACCAGTGAGATGCCGCGAAGCGCGCTGAACCGGAGCTCTTTGCGAGTGAGAAAACCATTGACCGACTGTACAAAGGTATCGATCAACTTCTGGGTGGCGGCGAGTCGGGCAATTTCATCATCGACGCTGGTAAGATATGGGTCGATTACGGTGTGCAGTTGGCGCAATCGCGTGTCATTTGTGCGGGTGGCCGTCAGGGCTTCGTATATGCCGTGAACCTGCCGGAGTGAAAGAAGGCCGTACTTCTCGTATGCAGTTCCCCTATCGATTATGTCGCTGCAACGGGTGATGAGATCCACGCGCGCTTCGGCCGCGAGGGGAGGGCTGGAGGTTCCGGCGAGAACACGATTAGTTATGTCGAGATAGACGCCCTGAGGAGACGCTTCGCTCTGGTCTCTGGAGATCCCGGCTATCGCCAGACGAGTAAACGCACTCTCGAGGTTGTCGAGGGACTCCCGAACACTCATTCGTCGGTGCAATCGAGCGGCGTGATCGCGCTGCTCTCGGAGGGTCTGGGGCTCGCTCGTGACTCTAGGAGCCTCCAGGCTCGACAGTACCGCCCGGTCATCTCCTACGAATAGAGTCGCAAGGTCCAGCCGCGCCACTAGCTCCTGGAATGCCCCGTATGCCGGGCGGCGTTGCCACGACCGGAGTGCGTACCGGCCATCGAGCTCTTCTGCACCCAGGGTAATCTCAACGCCTTGGTCAGGGGCCCCGGGGGGTGGAGTGATGCGGAACGTGAGCCCGAATACCGCCGCCTCTGCACTATTGGACATTTCGATCGCCCACCCAGAGCGCAGTTCAGCTCCAACCACCTGGATCGGGATCTCAGCTAGGGCTTGAAAGTGCTCGATACGTGCGTCGAGCAGATAGTAGAGCGCACGTAGGAAGTTCGTTTTTCCCATACCGTTTTCGGCGTAGATAACCCGAAGTCGGCTTTCTGGCGTGGTGGGAGAGTCGAAGTCGATCTCGTAGTCAAATTCGCCCAGCACGCGGCGACCCCATACGCGCCGCACCCCGTGGAGTTTCTTAGCTGACGGTTTCGGTGCAGGCGTGGAATCGACACTGAAGCTCATGGCGTCAGACTATCCGCTGTCGACGCAGGCGTATGCAGATTTGATGCCCCCGCCGATCGGCGAGGCGGCGGCCCGTCCGTGCGCGGCACCCGAAGTCTGCACCGAGCAAAGTGGAAATCGACGCCCACTCGTGTGAATCGTGGATTCCACGGCGGTCCGCGGGCAGCGGGCAGCAGAACGAAGGACCGCTCATGACTATCCCCACGTCCCGTCGCCTCAACTGCCCTGGCACGGTCTGGTAGCGCTCGACATCTACCGCGACGCGTTCGGAGGCGGAGCCACCGCCGCGACGTGCCGCCAGTTCAGCCTGCCCGAGGGATATGCCCGACTTCGACGACAGCGTGTTCGGACGGCTGGACGGGCCGGCCCGGCGAGCGGAGCAGGACATCCCGGCTAAGAAGAAGTCGATCCGACCGCGACGGCGGGCGCCACCATGCGCGTGAACGACACGGTGTTCATCGACCGCACGTCGTTTCAGTCGCTGCGCGGGGACTCCTTCGACGAGGTTGGGGACTACTAGCACCGGCTCGCGGACAAGTGCGTTGCTGATCCGTCGACCGTCGGCCCTCCGGCGTACGCCACCCGCCCGACTTCCATTTGCCGCGTCAGACCGGGGGCCACTGCGGGTGGCGGGCCACGGCCACGCGGGCGGAGAGGTCCGCGAGCACCGGGGAGCCCGTGCCCGCGGCGGCGTCCGCGTCGGACAGGCCCAGGGCGTCGGCGAGGCCGAGCGCGAGCAGGGCGTGCCCGGCGGCGCTCGGGTGGAACGCGTCGTCGAGCAGTCCCCACGGCATGTCCTCGTTGCCCGGACCGGTGCCCGCGGAGAACGCGGTGAAGGCGGCGTGCTGGTCGACCAGGATCACGCCCTCGGCCCCTGCGACGTCGCGGATCGCCTGCGCGAAGTCGCCGATGCGGGCGCGGTCGGGCGCATGGAGCAGGTCGACCGCGGGCGGGGTCTGCAGCACCGGCACGGCGCCGAGGTCGCGCACGCGTCGTACGAACTCCGCGATCGACCGTGCGAACGCGGACACCTCGATCACGGGGTCGAGCCACTGCGTGGTGCAGTCGTTCGTGCCGATCATGAGCGTCACCACGTCGGGCCGCCAGTGGGCCACGCGGCGCTCGAAGTCGTCGAGGATCAGGTCGGCGCGCCAGCCGGTGATGGCCGTGTTGATCACGGTGTCCTGCACGCGCCCGCGGTCGCCCCGGATCAGCTCGTGCAGGTGCTCGACGTAGTTCCTGGCGCCGCGGGTGTGGATGAGGCCGTGCGTGATCGAGTCGCCCGTGCACACCCAGGTGACCGGCGCCCCGGAGGCCAGGAGCCCCCGGAGCGCCGTGCGGTCGTCCGTCATCCGGTGACCTTGAGCTGCACGTCGATGAACCGCGGGCGGTAGATCGAGGCGTCGTCGTACACGTCGCCCACGTTGTCGAACGTGTTCACGTTGTACGACACCAGGATGCGGTTGCCCTGGCGCAGGTTCGGGTGCTCGTGCGCGTTGTAGGTGAACACGTCGGGGTCGCCGTAGCTGCCCAGCGCTCCGGTCTCGGGCGTGCGGTACAGCTCGACCGGGTCGGTGAACGGGCCGATCGGCGAGCACGAGGTGCGCGCGACGATGCGGGTGCTGAACAGCTCCGAGGTGTCCTGCGTCACGAGCAGGTAGCCGTCGCGGTAGGGCGCGACGCTGAACTCGTTCGCGACGTACGGCACCACGGGCACCGCGTCGGTCTCGGCGGCCGACCATCCGGTGCCGTTCCAGTACGTCCAGGTGCCCGTGAGGCCGTCGCGGTCCTGCACGCGGGCGACGTAGGCGGAGCGCACTCCACCCGGGTCGGCGATGCCGTAGACGTACGTCGTGCCGCGCTCCTCCAGCGTCCACGAGCCCCAGTTGATGCCCGTCGCGGAGGGGAGGTCGACGATCGACTCGAGCTGCAGCGTCTGCCCGTCGAGCGTGGCCAGCCGGTTCGCGGTCCACGCGAAGTCCCACTGGCCGGTGCCGGTGCGCGCGAACTGCAGCAGCGGCACCTGCACGGTCCCGTCGCGGCCGGGGGTCGGGTCGCCGATCCAGTACCACTTGCCGTCGGGCTCGGGCGGGATGATGCCGGCCGGGTCGTCGGGGGTGCCGCCGGTTATCGTGGTCAGGTTCCCCCGGCGGTCCTGCACCACCACGGAGTTGTTCACGAAGGGGGAGTCGGTGGGCCGCGAGCCGTCGGGGTTCACGGTGCCGAGGAACGTGTCGGAGAAGAACCATCCGGTCTTCCCCTTGCCGAGCGGCAGGGAGTAGGTGCTGTCGCCACCGGTCCATTCGCCTCCCGTGTTGCCGTAGGTGGTGAACGTGTCGGTGAGGCCCTGGTTCACGCTCGCGGTGGCGGTGAGCGTCTTGTCCACCAGGGAGCACTGGCCGGGGCCGCTGCCGTGTCCTCCGCCGGCGGGCACGGCGGCCGTCGCGGGTGCGGCGAACAGCGCTCCGGCGCCGAGGGCTGCGGCGGCGAGGCCTGCCGCGATCGTGCGTCTTCTCATATCGATCACTCCTTCGTGTTCGGGTGGTGCGGGGGTGGTGCGTCTGGGGGCCCGTCGTCTCGTCGGCGGCGCGGGCTCTCAAGAGAGCGGAGCGCGAGGAAGGGCGTCATCGGCCAGGGGTGCGGGTGATCCCTCCGGCCGCGTCGATGTCGTACGCGCGCTCGCCGACGCGCAGGCCGCGCAGCACGGCGTGCGGGTCGAGGGCGGCCACGCAGCCGGCCGCGCGCACCGTGCCGTCCGCGGCGACCGACACCCCGAACAGCGCCTCGATCACGAGCTCGATCCAGGCGCCCGACGACGAGCACGCCCAGTCGATGATGTACGGCAGCTGGGGTGGGGCCTTGCGGGCGCCGCCGTTGATGCCGGGCACCGCCTCGTCGACGAAGTGCGCCTGGCCCATCGGGCCCTGGTTCGCGGTGCGGGAGAGCCCCTCGACCCAGGCCGTCAGCACCTCGGGTGCTCCGAGGGCGGCGAGCGCGCGTCCGGCGTCGGCGGGCCAGGCGGGGTAGGCGCCGTTCCACTGGTGGTCGGGGCGCGGGCTGTAGCTGGCGTCGGGGTCCCAGGGCGAGAGCGCCCGCATCCAGTTGTCGGTCTGCAGCTCCCGCTGGAAGAACGCGACCATGTCGTCGCGCACGCCCGGGGTCAGGTCGTCGGCGATGGTGGTGCCGACGATGCTGAAGTCGTAGCAGTGGCGCACCGGCAGCAGCGTGCCGTCGGGTTGCCCGGCGGCGAAGATACCGGTCCCGGGGAGATACCGCTCGATCACCGCGGGCAGCAGCGCCTCGGCCTCGGCGCGCAGCTCGGCCGCGGCGGTCTCGTCTCCCTGCAGTGCGGCGAGGTCGGCGGCCGTGCGCATGCTCCACACGTTCGCGGCGTTGAGGCTCGCGACCTCGTGCGTGTAGGAGCTGACGCACTCCAGCAGGTTGTCGATCTCGCCGTAGTCGGCCAGCGCGGTGTCGCGCCGTAACTCCTTCCAGTTCGTCGCCCACTCCCGCACCGACCGGGCGACCGTCTGATCCCCCACGATCTCGTCGAGGAAGGCCACGTCGCCGGTGAACCGCACGTAGTCGTGCACGAGCCGGGTCATGGCGTAGTCGTTCACCGAGTACCAGCGGCCGACGGGGCCGCCCGTGAGCGAGGAGGTGCCGAAGTGCGAGTGGATGTCGAGGGAGATCCAGTGCCGCACCTGCGCCCGCATCTCGTCGGGGTCGAGCAGGGCGTGGCTGACGGAGCTGAGGCTGTAGTCCCAGATGAACGTGGTGGTGCCCCAGTAGTTCGGCATCAGCGTGTCGTACGACCGCCCGAGCACGTTGCCGGCGAAGTCGCGGCGGAACCAGATCACCCCGAGCACCGCCCACCAGTACAGGCGCCGCAGCGGCTCGGACGCGGTGTCGAGCAGCGGCAGGGCGCCCGAGAACTCGGTGTCGGCGGAGTCGAACGCGGCCCGCATCTGCCGGTTCCAGAACTCCTGCGCGGCGGTCAGGGCCGCGGGCACGTCGGCCGACACGAGCGCGTACGTGCGGGCGGCGTCGTCGCGCGAGAGGCCGAGCGCCTGCACGTAGGCCGTGCGGGAGACGGCGCCCGCCGGCACGGTGAGCACGGCCGACAGCTCGCCGCCGCGACCGTTGCCGCCGATGCCCGTGTCGAACGCGTCGGGCAGCTCGGCCACGCCGCTCAGCGCCGCGGATCCTCCGGTGAGGCCCTGCACGCTCCACGCCGCGGCATCGGCGGAGGCGAAGACGAGGCACTCGCCGTCGACCGTGGCGGTGTCGCGCTCGGAGGGCGACTCGGCGTCGAGCCAGGCGTCGGCGGAGCGGGTCACGCGTGCCGCGGCCGAGAGCCCGATGCGCACCTCGCGGTCGGTCGCTCCGGTGTTGCGCACCGCGATGTCGATCGCCACCGCCGTCCGCCCCGGCACGCACACGGTCGTCGTCTCGATCTCGAGCTCGCCCACGGTCGCCCGCCGCACCACCCGGTCGGGCCGCCACTCGTGCGTGACGGCGACGCCGTACGACGCGAACAGCCGGCCGTCGACGAACAGCACCGCGGTCTGCGTGAGCCCCTGCGACACGGGCGGGAACTGCACGGCGCTGAGTGCGGTGAGGTCGTGATCGACGCGCACCGTGCCGAGCATGTTCGTCAGGCCCGTGGGCGCGATCATGTCGTCGTAGTGATGCGTGACCGCATCGGCGACCAGATCCTCGACGGTGGGGATGAGGGGATTCATGATGCCTTTCGAGGCGGAGGGGGATCAGTACTGGCCGAGCGCGAGGCCCTTGGCGAAGAACCGCTGGGTGCAGAGGAACAGGATGACGGTGGGCAGCGACACCAGCACGGCCGCGGCGAGCACGACCGACATCTGCGCGCCGCCGTAGGTGCTCTGCATGCCCGACAGCGTGGTGATGATGGGGCGGATGTCGTCGGACTGGCTGAGCGTGAGGCCGAGCAGCAGGTCGTTCCACACGAACGTGGCCTGCAGGATGAAGATCGCGACCAGCGCGCTCGACGCCATCGGCAGGTACATCCGGGTGAAGATGCGCCAGGTGGTGGCGCCGTCGAGCACCGCGGCCTCGAACACGTTGTGCGCGACGCCGGTGAAGAAGTTGCGCATCACGAACGCCGAGAACGGCACCGAGATCACGGTGTAGATCATGATCATGCCGAGCCGGGTGTCGAAGAGCCCGGTGCGGGAGTAGGCGTCGAACAGGGGCAGCAGCACCATCTGCAGCGGGAACACCGTGCCGCCGAAGATCACGACGAACCACAGGAAGCCGCGCTTGAGGCGCAGGGCCACGATCGCGAAGCCGGCCGCCGCCCCCACGAGCACGGCGATGGTGGGCGACACGATCGAGTAGATGAGGGTGCTGACGATGCTGTCGCCGATGCCGGAGAGCTCGAGCGCTTGGCCGAAGTTCTCGAACAGGTGGAAGTCGGTGGGGATCCACGACTCCTTCGACGTGAAGGTGGTCGGGTCCTTCATGGCATTCACGACCAGCAGGTACGCGGGCAGCAGCCACACGATCCCGAGGACGACGAGCACGGCGGTGCGGATGATCTTCGACATCACATCTCCTTCTTCGGGGAGAGCTGCTGGCGCAGGTACAGCACCGACGCGACGAGGGTGATCACGGTCAGGAACACCGCGATCGCGGAGCCGAGGCCGTAGTCGCTGTTCACGAACGTCTCCTTGTACATCGTCAGCGCGAGGGTCTCGGAGACGGTGCCGGGTCCGCCCTTGGTCATGCCCCACACGATGTCGAAGGTCTTGAGGCTCGCGACGATCGAGAGCCCGACGACCACGGCGGTGAGCGGGCGCAGCATGGGCCACAGGATGCTCGTGAAGAGCCGGACGCCGCCGGCGCCGTCGATGCGCGCGGCCTCCAGGGGCTCCTTCGGGATGGCCTGGAGCCCGATCGTGAACAGCAGCGCGTTCACGCCGACGCCCTGCCACGACGAGGCGATGATCATCACGACGGTGTTGAGCGGGGCGTCGAGCAGCCACCGGGGCGGGTCGGTGATCCCGAACGCCGCGAGGGCCTGGTCGAGCGCGCCGCCCGAGGAGAGGATGAACGACCACACCACGCCGACGCCGATGCCGGAGAGGGCGTAGGGGATGAGGAACGGGAGGCGCAGCCAGATGCCCCCGCCGAGGTTCCAGGTGAGCAGCGCGATCGCCAGGCCGATGCCGACCGGGATGATCAGGGTGCCGATCACCCAGAGCACGGTGTTCATCGCGGAGCCCACGAAGTCGGCGTCGGTGAACATCTCGACGTAGTTGTCGAGCCCGATCCAGTCGGGGCTGCCGAGGCCGTTGTACGACGTGAAGCTGAGGAACACCGTCCACAGCAGCGGGAGGTAGAGCAGGACCGCCACCAGGATCACGCCCGGGGCGACGAAGCCCCGGGCGGACCACTGGTACGGCGTCTTCTGATGCGCCATCCGCTCGCTTACTCCTGCTCTGCCCAGTACTTGTCAGCCGTCGCCTGGATCTTCTCCAGGAACGGCATCGGGTCGCCCGGGTTGGCGTTGAAGGCGCCGAACTGCTCGATCGCGGTGGTCACGATCTCGGTGGGCATGGCCTCGAAGAACCGGTCGTAGAGGGAGTAGTCGTCGCCGGCGATCTGCTCGCCGAGCTCGGCCAGGGCGGGGTCGGCGACCTCGGCCTTCGGGTTGAACGCCACGTCGCCGTGGGCGTCGTTCCACGCGGTCTGCGCCTCGGGCGACATCCACCACTCGGCGTAGGCGAGTCCGAGGTCGCGCTGCTTCGAGTTCTCGGCCGTGCAGATCGGGCCGGACTCGACGGCCACCGGGGTGGTGTCGAGGTCGCCGTTCACCGCGGGGATCGCGAACATGCCGTAGTCGTCGGTGGTCATGCCGGCGCCTTCGAGGTTGCCGGCGAAGAACGTGCCGAAGTTGATCATGGCGTAGTCGCCCTGCTTGAGCCCGACCGCGGGGTCGGTGGTGCTGCCCGCGTCGCTGAACCAGCCGTTCTCCTGCTCCTCGAGCCACACGTTCATGACGTCGACGATCTCGGGGTCGGTGTACTTCACGTCGCCCGTGGTGAGCCCGGCGTACAGGTCGGGGTCGGTGGAGGCGACGAGGTGCTGGAACCACTGGAAGGTGAACAGCACGCTGGTCTGGTAGTACGGGGTGACCCCGGCGTCCTTCAGGGTCTCGGCGGCGGTGTTCAGCTCGTCCCACGTGGTGGGCACCTCGATGCCGTTGTCGGCGAAGGCGGCCTTGTTGTAGAACATGATCCAGTAGGCGATGTTCATGGGCACGCAGTACTGCTTGCCGTCGAACGTGTAGCTGTCGCGCAGGTCTTCGCTCACCCAGCCCTCGTCGACGGCCTTGCTCCAGATGTCGGTGGTCTCGGCCACCAGGCCCTCGTCGACCAGCTGCTTGAGCGAGTCGCCGGTGTGCCACGTGAACAGGCCGGGCGACTTGTCGGTGCGGAACGACTGCTTGATGAAGGCGTCGTACTGGTTGGCGTCGGAGTAGCCGGTGGTCTTGAGGGTGATGTCGACGGCGTCGCCGCTGACCTCGTTGAGCGACTCGAAGTCGGGCTTCCACGCCGCCTTGTCGGTGTAGAAGTTGAGCGTGCCGGTGACCTCTCCGCCCTCGGCGCCTCCGCCTCCGGAGTCGCCGGAGCAGCCGGCGAGAGCCAGGGTGCCGAGGAGGAGACCGGCCGCGGCGGCGGCGATCGTGCGTCGCGAAATCATTCAGAACTCCCTTGTTCGTGTTGGTATCGTTACCAGAAATCTGGTCTCACGATACCGAGGTGATGACGGCGGTGCAAGGGATTCCCGGGTGGGATCCTCGCGGTGATGTCTCGTGCTGTGTGTCGGGTGTCGATGTTCGTGTCGGGTGTCGGTGTTCAGTTGTCACCCGTGCGCGTGCCGCGCACGGAGGCCTTGACGGTCGCGAAGCGCGGGCTCCGCGAGTTCTCGGTGCGCTCGATCCGGTACGCGCCCACCGCGGCCGGCACGATGAAGGTCTCGGCGTAGTGGATCACGAAGGGCTCGAACGATGCGGTCGGGCTGACCACCCGCACCTCGTCGCCCTCCACCAGGTTGAGCACGTTGACCGTGCCCTCGGTGTCGTGATCGGCGCCCTGCGCGAACCAGTGCCGGCGCACCTCGATGAACTCCAGCTCGTGCAGTCCCGTGCGCTCCTCGGTGACCTCGTCATCGGTGTGCACGGTCTCGACGCGGTCGACCAGGTTCTCCATCACCCAGGTGGTGTCGCGGTCCCACTGGATGTTGCGGGCGCCGTGGTCGAGGTGCACGGGGCGGGGGATGCCGTCGAGGCCCACGCGGCCCCAGTCCCACAGCTTGAACGTGAAGATGAACGGCGTCGCCGAGATCTCCAGCACCATCGAATTCGATCCCGATGCGTGCACGGTGCCCGCGGGGATCAGGAAGTGGTCGTGCTTGCGGGCGGGGAACGAGTTGACGTACTTCTCGGCGGGGAACGGGTGCTCGCCGTCCTGCGCGGTCGCCAGATCCTGCAGCATCTCGGCGGGGTCGATGCCCTCCTTGGTGCCCAGGTACACGACCGCGTCGTCGCCGACGTCGAGCATGTAGTAGCTCTCGTCCTGCGTGTAGTGCATGCCGAACGTGTTCTGGATGTAGTCCGTCAGCGGATGCACCTGCAGGCTGAGGTTGCCGCCGTCCATCGTGTCGAGGAAGTCGAAGCGGATGGGGAACTCGGCCCCGAAGCGCGCGAACGTCTTGGCGCCGAGCAGATCGACCGGGCGGCTGAACACCAGGTCGAGCGCGGGCAGCTCGATCACGCCGCCGTCGCCCTCCAGCAGCAGCGAGTTCTCCTCGGGCACGCAGTCGAAGCACCACGCGTAGTTGTCCTTCGAGGGGTCGAGCCCGATGAGGTTCTTCATCCACTGCCCGCCCCACACGCCGGGGTCGAAGAACGGCACGACGCGGAACGGGCGGTGCGCCGCATCCTTCAGGGCCTGCCGGAAGGCGGTGCCCGTGATCATGCCCGCGTCGGGGGAGTCGGGGTGCGGTTCGGCCGGGGCGATCGCGTTGCCGTCGAGCACGAAGTCGAGCGTGTCGAACAGCGTGCGCTTGTGGCGGTCGGCCACCCGCCACTCCACGAAGAAACCGCGCTTGTACTTGCGCAGGTTGTCCTCGCCGGGGTTGTCGGCGCGCCAGTTCGTGGCCCCCTGGCGCTGCCGCAGCTGGATCTCCCAGCGGGCCATGTCGACCAGCACGGTCGCGGAGGCTCCGGCCAGACGGTCCTCGAGCAGCGCCGCGCCCCAGCCGACCACGACCGTCGGGGTTCCGGTGATCGCGGCCGCGAGGGCGTCGAGGCGCTCGGCGTCGTAGAAGTCGTCCAGGGTGAAGTGGCTCATGACGCCGAAGACCCGGTCGTCGGTGAGGTTCGGGGCGATCAGCCGCTCGACCTCGGCGACCGGACGCGCCGCGGTCTCCACGTCGGTGAGGGTCCAGGCGGGAAGGGCGGCCTCCACCTGGGCGGCGAGCGCGGGCACGTCGACGCCGGGGTAGGTGTCCACCAGCAGCACGGGCGCCGTGCCGGTCACGCGGGCGCGGGCCTCGGCGAGCTCGGCGGCGGCGGCCCACGCCTCGGCACCGCGCAGGATGCGCTCGCCCGGCGGCAGCGCCACGGTCGGCTGGGTGTCGTAGCGACCCCGGGTGGTGTGCCCTTCGTGCATGTCGCTGATCGGCGCGGTCACTGGTCCTCCTGCGGTGGTGCGGTGCGGGGTGCGGTCGTCGGCTCCGGGGTCCCCGATGGGGCCGGGCGCGACGAGGGGTTCGAGGGTGCGGGTGGGGCGGCGGTCCGGCTGGCCGTCGCGGCGTCGCGGGCGAGGACGCTGAGGCCGCGGGCGACCGAGAGCTCCGGCTCGGGCGGCACGACGAGGCGCGGGGGCGTGAGCGACGGCCACAGGTGTGCGCGCAGGTACTCGTCGACGGGCGTGCTGATCGCGGCGCCCGCGCGGAGGATGCCCCCGGAGAGGATCACCACGGCCGGGTCGTAGGAGTGCACGAGGCTCGTGACGACCGCGCCCCAGACGTGCAGGAAGCGGTCACGGAGCTCGGGGTGCGCGTCGGTCGTGAAGACCTCGGTCATGCTCACGCCCGCCGGCAGGGCGCGGGTGCTGGCGAGCGCCTCACCGCAGCCGATGTTGCCGCACGGGCAGGTGGGGCCGTCGAGGTCGACCGTGAGGTGTCCGCCGAGGATGCCTGCGTGACCCGTGCGGCCGCGGAGCGCGACCCCGTCAAGGAGGGCGGCCGTGCCGATGCCCGTGCCCAGTGTGACCAGCACGGCGTCGCGCTCGCCGAGGGCGCTGCCCGCGGAGGTCTCGCCGATCAGCGCCGCGCGGGCGTCGTTCTCCACCACGGCGGGCAGCCCGAACTCGGCGCGGGCCCAGGTGCCGAGGTCGAAGTCGCGGAGGAAGTCGTACTTGGCGTTCGCGTGCCGCATGCGCCCGGTCGCGGGGTCGACCACGCCGGGGACGGCGATGCCCACGGCGTCGGCCTCGGCGCCGAGTTCGCTCAGGAGACGGCGGGCGTCGAGGGCCGCGTCGGCGAGGTCGGCGGCGGTGCCGCGCACGGGGAGCAGGTTCGACGCGAGGACGCGGTCGCCGTCGATGACGGCCAGCTTGATCTCGGTTCCCCCGAAATCGATGCACAGCTCCATCCGGCCTCCTCGTCGATGATTGGTAACGTTATCAACGCGGCTGAGGAGTGTCAACCATCCGCGGCGAGGGGTGGTTCAGCGCACGCCGCGGAGCGACACCGGCAGCTCGACCTCGCGGGCGGGCGCCTCGCGATCGCCGCCGTCGAGACGGTCGAGCAGCAGGCGGGCGGCCGTGCGACCGAGCTCTCGCGGGTCGTGGTCGATCACGCTGATGGGCACGGGCGACAGCTCGGCGAGCTCGAAGTCGTCGAAGCTCAGCAGCTCGGGGAAGTCGGCCGGAGCACGAAGCCCCGTGGCGAGCTGTGTGCTGATCTCCTTGAGCGCGCCGATCGCGTTGCGGTTGTTGGCGCAGAAGATCGCCGTCGGCGGGTTCTTGGCCCGCAGCAGCGCGCGGGTGGCATCGCGCGCCTGCTCGACGGTCTGCTGGTTCGTGGCGACCAGGTGCGGGTCGACCCGGACGCCGCGCGTCTCCATCGCCCGCACGAACCCGGCATGGCGGCGCTCGCCGGTGAAGATCGACAGGGCGTTGCCGAGATAGCCGATGCGGGTGTGACCGCCGTCGATCAGGGCCGTCGTGCCGCGGAACGCTCCGTCTTCGTCGGCGAGCACCACGCTGTCGGCCGCGAGCCCGTCGATGCGGCGCGAGGCCAGCACCACCGGCACGCCCTGGTTCTGCGAGTGCGCGAGGTGCGTGGAGGTGGTGCTCGCGGGCACCACGATGAGTCCGTCGACGCGACGCCCGAGGAAGTCGCCGACGAGCTCGGCCTCGCGGGCGGCGTCCTCCGAGGTGTTGCCGAGCAGGATGCGGCGTCCGGTGAGGGCGGCCTCCTCCTCCACGCCGAGTGCGAAGGTGCTGTAGTACGGGTTGGCGATGTTGGTGATCGCGACGCCGATGAGTCCGCTGCTGTGACCCGGGCGGATGCTGCGGGCGTTCTCGTTGCGGTGATACCCGAGCTCGGCGACCGCGGCGAGCACCCGCTGCTGCACCTCGGGCTTCACGTTCACGCCGCCGGACAGCGTGCGTGACACCGTCATGGGGCTGACGCCCGCGCGCTGGGCGACCTCCTTCACGGTCGGCCGGTGCGCCCTCTCGCTCATTCCTGCCTCCGAGCCGTGGTGTCCGCGATCTGAAGGGAACGTTATCAGCGAAGCCGCGGGGCGGCGGTCAGGGTGCGCGAGGTCCGCCGTGGATCGGAGGAGTTGTGCGCGGATGCGGCCGGCGCCGTGGGCGGAAACACGGTGTCAAGGCCCTCTTCGCTGTCGGTCGCCCCACGTAGAAAGGAAGGACGACGAAAGGCAGGGGCATGGCCGCAGGTGACATCGAGACCTTCTCGCGCAACGGGATCTGGTTCAACCGCATCCAGGGCGAGTCGCACACGCTCGGGAGCAGCTTCGAGTCGATGGACGAGGCGGTGAAGGTCGGTCGCGGGGCGGCGGTCGCGCGACAGGTGCAGCACTTCGTGCGCACCGAGGAAGGGCCGTCCGAGGATGTCGCTCCGAACGAGGCGCACCCGCGAGACCTGATGTGGTGAACGCGCCGATGCTGCTGCAGGTGTGCGCGAACGGCGCGCGCGAGGTGGCGTCGCATCCCTGGCTGAGCGCCGACGAGACGGTGGTCGCGCAAGACGCCGCGGCGGCGCTCGAGGCCGGTGCGGTGGAGGTGCACGTGCACCCGAAGGATGCGTCGGGCCGCGATTCGCTCGACTCGCGGGACGTGCAGCGGTGGCTCGGGGCCGTCCGCGCGGCATGCCCCGGTGTGCCCGTGGGCGTGACGACCGGCGCGTGGGCGGAGCCCGACGTGTCGCGACGGCTCGCCGCGATCGAGTCGTGGACCGAGCTGCCCGACTACGCCTCGGTGAACTGGCACGAGGCGGGGGCCGATGAGGTGGCCGCCCTGCTGCGGCGTCGCGGGATCGGCGTGGAGGCGGGGATCTGGGACGCGGCGGGCCTGGAGGTGTGGCGGCACTCGCCGGTGCGCGGCGACTGTGTGCGGGTGCTCGTCGAGCTGCCCGACGAGGCGGCCGAGGTGGTGCGTGCGCACGCGGAGGGCCTGGTCGCGCACGTGGCCAAGGAGGAGCCCGACCTGCCGATCCTGCTGCACGGGGAGGAGCGGTCGGCTTGGGCCGCGCTCGACCTCGCCGTGGAGCTCGGCCTCGACACGCGGATCGGCCTGGAGGACGTGCTGCTGCTTCCCGACGGCACCGATGCCCCCGGCAACGCCGCCCTCGTCCGGGCGGCTCGCGCCCGCGGCGCCGGGGCGTGACCCCGCGCCCGGTGGCGGTTCAGGCCTCCCAGCCGCGCCAGTCCGGACGGTCGACGATGCAGAAGCGGTTGCCCTCGGGGTCTTCCATGATGATGTAGTCCGCGTCGTCGGGTCGGCCGTCCCAGTGCACCTCGCGCGCCCCGAGCCCGGCCAGTCGCCGGACCTCGGCGGCCTGGTCTTCGGCGTAGATGTCGAGGTGGATGCGCGGCGGCAGCACCCGCTCGGAGTGGTGGGCGTCGAGCGCGATGCACGGCGTCTCGGCATCGCGCGGTTTCAGCACGAGCCAGTCGTCCTCGGCGGGGTCGCGCTCCACATAGTCGAGGGCGGCTTTCCAGAACGCGGCCTGGGCCGGGAGGTCGTTCACGCGGATCACGATCGACACGATCTTCAGCATGCCCGGGAGTGTACGGGCAGCTCGGGAGGGAGGGACAGGGCCTTGCGGACCGATGCGGGTGCGCTCCGCGGACCCGGGCGGCGTGCGCGTCTGCGCGCGAGACTCCGCCTTCTCACCCCGTAGCCCGCACCCCGCACCCGCGCACCGCGGCTCACCACAACTCACATCACTCCTGCGGATCCCGCCACCGTCGCGTCCGTCCGCCCGAAGTCGCTCGTGAGCCACGCCTCCACCGACGCGAAGGGGAAGTCGCGCGGGGTGTGCGTGCCCGGAAGGATCCGCGCGTGCCGCATCCGGTCGAGGCGGAACAGCCGCCAGTCGTCGCGATCGAGGTCGAATGCCACGACGTACCACCGCGACGTCCGCCGCACGTGGCGGTGCGGCTCGATGGTCCGCGCGGAGGCGGTGCCGTGCTGGTCGGTGTAGTCGAAGGTGAGGCGCGAGCCCTGGGCGACCGCGTCGGCGAGGGTGCCGACGAGTGCCCAGTCCACGGCGGCCGTCTCCGGCTGGAGGATCTGCGTCGACAGGGCGGTGGCGGCGGCTCGGCGGCGCAGCGCGGGCGGCAGGGTCTGTTCGAGTTTGGCGCGGGCGACCGCGGGCGCGGGGTCGGCGGGGTCTCCGGTCTCGAGCACGAGCAGAGCCGTGATGATCGTGGTGACCTCGTCCGCGTCGAGCAGCAGCGGAGGGATGCGGGTGCCGGGGCGCAGGCGGTAGGCGGCGCCGGGTCCGGGTCGGGAGTGCACGTCGTAGCCGAGGTCGCGGAGGCGTTGCGCATCGCGGCGGACGGTCCGGGCACTCACCTCCAGGCGTGCGGCGAGCTCGGGCACGCTCCACTCGCCGCCGGTCTGCAGGAGGGACAGGAGACGGAGCGTGCGGTTCGACGGAGTGTCCACGCCTCCATGATCCAACGAGATACGGCCAGGATCAGGCCGTATCTGGTTCTAACGTAGGCGGACATCGAACGAGAGGATCCCTCATGCGCATCGCTGTCACGACCCCGAACGGCCATGTCGGCCGTCACCTGACGCGGATGCTGGTGCGCGCCGGCGTCCGTCCGCTCCTGCTCACGCGCACCCCCGATCGCATCGCGGCGGAGCTGCGGCCGCACGTCGAGATCGCCCGCGCCGACTCGCAGAACGCGGAGGAGGTGAGCGCCGCGACCCGGGGCGTGGACGCCCTGTACTGGGTGGATCCGTCGGTGATGTCGGAGGATCCGCTCGCCGACTACGCGCGGGCGACGGACGCCCTGGTGGGCGCGGTCGCGCGGAACGGCATCGGGCGGGTGGTGTTCCAGAGCAGCGTCGGTGCCGAGAAGCGTCACGGCGCGGGCGAGATCGACGGGCTCGCCGCGACCGAGGTGGCGCTCGACGCTCTGGGCATCGCTGTGACCCATCTGCGCTGCGGCTACTTCTTCAGCAACCTGCTGCTCGACGCGGAGTCGCTGCGGGCCGGGCGGCTGTCGACGGTGCTGCCGCTCGATTCGACGATGCCGTGGGTGGCGCCGCGCGACATCGCCGAGGTCGCCGCGCTCACCCTGCTCAACCGCGAGTGGAGCGGGCGGCGGGTGCAGGCGGTGCACGGGCCGGAGGATCTGAGCTGGGCGCAGGTCGCCGGCATCCTCACGCACGAGCTCGGCCGCGAGGTCACGGTGGAGCGCATCGCCGACGACGACCTGCGTCAGGGCCTGCAGGCTGCGGGCATGCCGGAGGCGATGGCGGAGGCCGTGTTGGGCATGTCCACCGGGCTGCGCGACGACTTCACCCCGGAGCAACCGCGCTCGCTCGTGACCACGACCCCCACGACCCTGCGGTCCTGGGTGCGGGACGAGCTCGTGGGGGTGGTGTAGCCGTCAGCGCACGAAGCCGTCCTGCACCCGACCCCCGGCACGGGCGAGCTCCTCGTCCGCGCGTGCCGCGAACGCGGTGAGGTCGCCGTGGAGCAGGGGTGCGGCGAGGCGCTCCGCGCGGGCGGGGTCCAGGTCGCGGAGCCGCCGCGGGAGGTACTTGCCCGTTCCGATCCAGTGCCGTTCGGTGAGCAGCACGAGCTCCGCGACCCGGGAGAACAGCGTCCAGGCGATGACGTTCCGCTCCAGCTCGTCGGTGGCGTCGCGCAGATCGTCGAGCAGGTCGGTGATCATGTAGCGCCGCAGCGCGAGCTCATGCTCGTCCATGGTCGGGCCGTCTGCGAGTCGCGCGCCCCACTCCTCGCGGAGGGCGGTGAGGGCCTGGCCGCCGCGCACCTCTTCGCCTTCGACGAGCATGTGGACGATGACGGGCCGGTGCTGATCGATCCCGCCGCGCGCCCATTCCCGGTAGCCGTCGTGCGTGTACGCGAACACCTCGAAGATCTCTCCCTCGAAGCGGTAGGTCGCGGCCAGGCTCGTCCCGCCGTTCGGAAACAGCGCGTCGCCGATCACGAGGAGGTCGATGTCGCTGGAGGCCGTCCGGTCGCCGCGGGCCGTGCTGCCGCCGATCACCGCGATCTCCGCCGCCGGGAACTCCCGCTCGATGAAGCGCTCACACAGGTCGAGGTACGTCATCCGGGCATCGTAACGACAGTGCACCTCGACCCGGGCGCAGGCCGCTCTCACCCGCCGCATCAGACCCGCGCCCGCACACGAGTAACGCCCCCGCCGTTCGGGTCGGCGGGGGCGTCGGTCTCACGCAGTCGCGTTACTGGACGGACCAGCCGCCGTCCGAGGCGAGGATGGCGCCGTTGATGTTCACGGCGTCGTCCGACAGCAGGAACGTGATCGACGCGGCCAGGTGCTCGGCGGTCGCGACGGTGGGGATGGCCTGCTGGAACGGGGCGAGGCGCCCGGAGCCGTACTCCGACATGTGCGGGGGCATCGGGATGCCGGTGGCGACACCGCCGGGGGCGACGGAGTTCACGCGGATGCCCTTCGGCCCGTACATGAAGGCGGCCGACTTGGTGACGCCGATGATGCCGTGCTTGCTGGCGGTGTAGGCGTTGCCCGAGGCGTTGCCGCGGAGGCCGGCCTCGCTCGAGACGTTGAGGATCGCGCCGTGTCCGGCCTTCTCCATCACGGGGATGACCGCGCGCATGAGCTTGAACGGGGCGGTGAGGTTGATCGCGATGACGCGGTCCCAGACCGCGTCGGGGGTCTCGCCCGCGGGGGAGAAGTCGTCGTTGATGCCGGCGACGTTGGCGAGGCCGTCGATGCGGTCGCCCGCGGCGGCGAGCACCGCGTCGATGGCCTCCTGCTTCGTGAGGTCGCCCGCGACCGTGACGATGTCGGCCTCCGGGAGCTCGGCCGTGAGGGCGTCGAGCTTCTCGGCGGCGATGTCGCTCGCGATCACGCGGCCGCCCTCGCGGGCGATGCGGGAGGCGGTGGCCTTGCCGATGCCGGAGGCGGCGCCCGTGACGATCACGGTCTTGCCGGCGAAGCGGCCCGCGGTGACCTTCTCGGTCCACCCCTCGGAGGCGTCGTCTTCGGGGATCTCGCCGTTGTTGGCGGCGCGCACCAGGTCGTCGACGACCGACTGCGGGAGCTGGCCCTGGCTCATGGCGACGAGCTGCTGCAGGGGCAGGCCGAGCACGGGGGTGAGGAGCTCGGGGTCGGCGCCCGTCTGCTCGAAGAGGCCCCGGATGAGCGGGCCGCCGGTCGGGTCGTTCATCCAGTCGCCGATGGTGGAGTGTGCGGTGAGGGCCATGCTCTTTCTCCTTGCTCGGGTTTCGCAACGGTGCGTCTACTTATGTTCCAGTGTACGCCTCTGTACGCTCGATGGGTGCCCCGTCCTCGCAGCGAGAAAGCCCGCCAGTCCGTGCTGGACGCGATGCGTCGCGCGCTCGCCGAGGACGGCTACGAGGCCGTGACGATCGAGGGTCTGGCGGAGGCGGCCGGGGTGTCGAAGCAGACCATCTACCGCTGGTGGAAGACGAAGGCCGCGATCCTCGGCGAGGCGCTGCTCGAGGGCACCCTGCCCGGGTCGGATGTGGCGGTACCGATGACCGACGACCTCGGCGCGGATCTGCGGGCCTGGTTCACGGCGGTGTCCGCGGGGCTCGCCCGGCCGCAGGGGGTGGCGCTCGCGCGGGCGCTGATCGAGGTGACCGCGGCCGACCCCGACCTCGGGCTGGTGTTGAACGAGAAGCTCGCGGCGCCGATCCGCGAGTGGGTGTCGGAGCGGATGTCGCGTGGACGGGCGGACGGAGACGTGCGGGCGGACGTTGATGCCGCCGCGATCGCGGATCAGTTCATCGCGATGGCCTCGTACGCCGCACTGATCGGTCAGCCCCTGAGCGCCGAGCGCGTGGAGGAGACGGTGCTCCTGCTCCTCCGCGGGATTGCCCAGGGCTGAGCCACCACCACCGATATACAACGGCCGGAGGGTGTGCACTTTTCTGGACTCCGCATCGACCCCTGTGCCAGCGTTCATGACGAATCGATCGCGGGGGCTGTGCGGGGATGCGTCGCGTCAGATTTCGCGAGCACGCCCTTCACCGCGGTCGGGGGAAGGGAGACAGCAATGCGCATCAAGGAGCCCTCGGGGCAGGTCGGATATGTCCTCGTCGTCGTGATCGGAATTCCGCTTGTCCTTGTCCCTCTGAGCGTCGTCAGCTTCGAGCTCGGCGTCATCTGGGCCGTCGTGGCGCTCGTTTCCGCGGCGATCGTGTCGGCGCGAACATTTCGCGGGCCGGCAGAGTCGGACGCCAGGAGACCGTGGTGGAGGATGACGTACGCCCGCCGCATGAGCATCGCGCTTGCTCTGTTCTTCTTCGCGCAGGGAGCGTGCGCGTCGATCGCTGCGGGGCAGTTCCCGAATCCGCCACTCGTCTTCGTGGGAGGTGTCGTGCTGGTTCTCGTGGCGGGGTTGTACGTGAACTCGGCGATCAGGATGGGATCCGCGTCCGGGACGGAATAGCGGCCGCGGTTCGGAGACGAACGAGTGATCGCTTCTGGCTAGCCGCGTCTGCGGAGCACCTTTCCCACCACAGCCAACGCGACTCCGAGAAGTATCAGAGCAGCGAGCCAGAGGACCCACGCGACGTCGTGGAACAGCGGGAGGGTCGCGACCGTCGGAAGCGCCGTGCCGAGCAGCACCAGCGCGACGACCGTTCCCCGCTCCCGGGCGGTTCCGCGGGTCGGGCTCCCGCTCACGACTTCTTCTCCGCGCGGTGCCGGGGGCTGTCGGGGTTCATGAGGGAGTGGCGGCGGCCGTAGAGGAAGTAGATGATCAGGCCGATCAAGAGCCAGACGGCGAAGCGCAGCCAGGTCTCCCAGTGCAGCTGGGAGATGAGGAACAGGGAGAAGCCGACGCCGATGATCGGGACCACCGGCATGAAGGGCAGGCGGAAGGTGCGCGGGGCGTCGGGCTTCGTGTAGCGGAACACGATCACCGCGACGCACACCACGACGAACGCGGCGAGGATGCCGATGTTCGTCAGGTCGGCGACCGCGCGGATGGGGAAGACGCCGGCGAAGAAGGCGGAGGCGATGCCGGCGATCCAGGTGACGCGCTGCGGCACGCCCCGGCGGTCGACCTTGCTGAACCAGCCGGGGAGGAGTCCGTCGCGGCTCATCGAGAACCAGACGCGGGTCGCGCCGAGGAGGAAGGTGAGCATGACGGTGAGGATCGACAGCACCGCGAACACGGAGATGATGGCGGCGACGACGGGCAGGCCCACGCCGGTGAACGCGGAGGCGAAGCCGGCCTTGGGGTCGATCTCGGTGTAGTTCTGCATGCCGGTGAGCACGAGGGTCGCGGCGACGTACAGCAGCATCGCGATGATGAGCGACAGGATGATGGCCTTCGGCATGTGCTTGCGGCCGTCCTTGGCCTCTTCGGCGGCGGTGCTCATGGCGTCGTAGCCGAACACAGCGAAGAACACGGTGGCGGCGCCGGTGAAGACGGGGCCGAAGCCGCTGGGCATGAAGGGGTCGTAGTTCTCGGTGTTGATGTAGAAGATGCCGAGGCCGACGATGCCGAGGATCAGCGTGATCTTGATGGCGACGGCGACGAGCTCGAAGCGTCCGAACGTCTGGGTGCCGCGGCTGAGGAGGAACGTCACGAGCAGGCAGATCACGATCGCGGGCACGTTGATGGCGCCGCCCGGCACGTCGGCGGTCTCGGTGACGGAGAGCGGCAGGTGGATGCCGAACCCGGAGAGGAACGCGTCGAGGTAGCCGGAGATGCCGATGGCGACCACCGCGACGATGGCGACGTATTCGAGCAGGAGGTCCCAGCCGATGAACCAGCCGACGACTTCGCCGAGCGCGACGTACCCGTAGCTGTAGGCGGAGCCGGCGCGGGGGATCATGCCGGCGAACTCGGCGTACGACAGGGCGGCGGCCGCGGAGGCGAGCCCGGCGATGAGGAACGAGATGAGCACGGCCGGTCCCACACCCGGGTTGGCGGCGTCGCCGTGTGCGACGAGTCCGGCGAGCGAGAAGATCCCGACGCCGATGATGCCGCCGACGCCGATCGCCGTGAGCTGCCACAGGCCGAGCGACTTGTGCAGGCCGCTGCGCGCGGCCTCCTCCGTCATGTCGCTGACGGGCTTGCGCCGCCAGACCGAGCGGGACGGGGTCTTCGAGGTGTCGGGCATCATCGCCTTCCGGTCGGGCTCGCGCAGGGTGCTGCGCGAGGTCCTGTGCCGCACGCGGGTGCACGCGCGGGGTCGTCCGCGGCCGGGGGCGGCGCCGGGTGGAGCGCCTGTCTGCCGAGGGGACCAGTGGCACGCTACCCGCGCCGACGGCGGGCGGCAATATACGTTGCGGCGCCGGTCGGTGTGTGCTTCGAGGCGGCCACACCCTCCATATCGGGTCGCTCGCTCGATCGACGAAGTGAACGTCCTATCGTCGGTGGATGTTGGATTTCGCAGGCATCCCTTTCGGTAGCTGGTTCGAAGGACTCGGCGCGGTCGGGGCGATCGTCGCGGCGGGGGTCAGCCTCGGCGCCTTGAGGACAGCTCGAGCTGCCAACGCCACGGCCGATCAGGCGCGGAGGGATGCCAGGACCTTCGCCGACGAAGCTCGAGTGCGCGAGGAGTCGCGAGAGCACGCGAGCATCGCGCGGCAGCTGCAGGCCTGGTGGGTCGTCTGGCACGAGGGTAGGAAGAAGTGCTTCGGGGTGTACGTGACCAACGCTGGGCAGGGTGCGACGGTCTTCCGGGGCGTGCGGATCGAGACACGCGGCAACTCGAACGCCAGGGGAGCCGGCGGCGCGATCACCTTCACCTCGTTGCCGCCGGGGTCGTACGTGCTGAGGAGTACGGACGCGGGTTCGCCGAAACCGTGGGCGGAACCGGAGGTTGCGCGATCGGCTCTCGCCTACGAACCGCTTCTCTACGCGGAGCGATACGCGGTGACCAGCATCACATTCGAGGATCCGATGAAACAGGCCTGGTGCTGGACTCCGGAGCGCGGTCTGGAACAGCTGACCGGCACTCCGTCGGTGGGTGACGGGTCTGGCGTGCAAGCGGGCGTCTAATTCTCCAACGGCAGCGGCTTCGTCGCCTCCGTCCGTCCGTCGGTGAAGCGCGCCTGGGCGCGGTCGTGGCGGCGGGGCACCTCGACGTGCTGCGTGGCGGCGGCGAGTCCCATGCGCTTGGTGGAGACGTAGACGCTCTCGGCGGTGTCGACCAGGAACGTCTCGTGCCACACCCCGACGGCGCCGGGGGCCTTGCGGGCGGCGCGGTTGAAGGCGGTCCAGGCGGGGCGGTGCTCCTGGTTCGGGTTCGAGGCGTAGGCGTAGAGCTTCTCGACCGACGACCAGAACTGCACGACGTAGGGGCCGCCCGATCCGAGGAGCAGCTGGTAGCCGAGCAGCCCGGAGTCGGGGTCCGTGCTGAGCTCGCGGAGCATCCGGGGCATCGCGACGAACGCGGGCAGCCACAGGTCGGGCCGCCACCAGCGGTTGATCTGCATCCCGATGTGGAACACGACGAGCTCGCCGTCGTGGTGGTGGGTCATGCGACCCGTGACGACCTGGGACATGGTGCCTCCTTCGATTGGATAGCTTCACTATCCATACTGGATAGCGCTACTATCGATGTCAAGAGGTGGCCATGAGGATTTCCGAACTGTCGGCGCAGACCGGCGTGACCGTGCCGACGATCAAGTACTACCTGCGCGAGGGGCTGCTCCCCGAGGGCGAGCGGTCTTCGCCGACCCAGGCCGCGTACGGCGAGAAGCACGTGGAGCGGCTGCGGGTGATCCGGGCGCTGCTCGACGCCGGCGTGAGCATCGCCGAGACGCGCCGGGTGCTCGGCGCGCTGGACGACCCGCCCGCGAATCCGCACGAGCTACTGGGGACCGCGCACGCCGCGATCACCCCGTCGGTGGAGGAGTCTGTGGATCTGGCGGAGGCTGAAGCCCTGGTCGAGGGGCTCGGGTGGAAGCCGGGGATGTGCGACGAGGCGGTGCTGCACGCGGTCGCCCGGGCGTTGGATGGCTTGGAGCGCGCGGGCTTCGTCGTGCCGAAGGCCGTGATGCGCGAGTACCTGCGGTCGGCGCGGCGCATCGCGGATGCCGAGATCGCAGGGGTGCCGGGGGAGTCCGCGGAGGCGGCGGTGCGGTACGTGGTGTTGGGGTCGGTGCTGGTGGAGCCGCTGCTGTTGGCGCTACGGCGCGTGGCGCAGCAGGTGAGCTCGGGGGAGCGGTTTAATCAGAATCGGATCGCACCCTAAGCATGAGTCGGTCCGGTGTTCCCACCGCACAAATGAAACCGTCGCCGCGCCCCGCCCGCGATCCATGCAGCGGGCATCGCTTTAGGTGATCACGTCCGAACACGATGCTCCCCTGGAACCGTCGTGGGAGTTGGCACTTTCAAATGTCCGAGGTCTGCAATAGTTTGAGAGACTTTCCCGCGAGTCGGGAGCGGTGCATTAACAGGAGGCGGGGAACAAGCGTGAGTAAGTTCACGATTGGGCCGGTGAGCGTCGAAGTGCTCAATGGCGAGCATGCAATTGCGGTCGTCCCGCCCAGCCAGTGGCATGGCGATAGGCAGGAGCGCCCCGCCCACGCCGTCCTCGCCAACCTCAAGGCCGACGACGGTCTTCGCGCACAGGTCTCGCTGGTTCGCTGGGACGACAGCGACGAGATTTCGCTCGGCTTCGCCGAGCTGCTCGCTGGCCCGTCGGACTATGAGCGGTTGGAGGATGCAGGGGCGATCTCGCCGAAGCTCGTGGGCGACAAGCTGGTCGCGCGGATTCGTGCGCTGCGATATGGGAAGACCGGGCGAGCAACCGGCGCTGCGGTCGAGTGGGCGCAGATCAGCGATTGGGCGGGCGGCGATGCGCAGGTGATGCTTGCCGACCTTGGCGCGACGCGCACGGGCGCGTATGGCGTCCTGCTGCCGAGCGCGACACGCTTCAAGACCGAGCCGGCCATCGAGGTGGCCATCTCCGATCCGACGGCGTTGTTCGCGGCCTACGCGCTCACGCGTGTCGTGCCGATCATGACTGGCTATGGCAAGGAATCGGTGGAAGGCCCGAACGCATGAGTGGCGTCGACGTCTCCATCGCGCTGCCCGAGGACGAGACGCCTGGCGAACTCATCAAGGGTTACTTCACCCTTATGCGCGCATTCGGGTGGGATCTCTACGTCACGAGCCACTTCGCGCTACGCGAGTCGTTGGGGCCGCAGTGGTTCGCGGCCCGGATCAGCGAACTGAAGGACTCGGACCCGAAGAACTGGCGACCCAACCATCGCTTCGAGCCGCAGGACCCCGGTGTGATCCTCCGCGACTACATCCACGAGCAGGACTCGCCGTATCTGAGCGTGTTCGGCGGACAGTTCCAGAAGCAGACCGCCGCGAAGAAGATCCTCGCCACGAGGAACATGTGGTTCCACTTCGGCGACGATCCGACGACCGCCCAGCTCGAAGAGACGGCGAAGGTCGTGCGCGGATTCGTGCAGTCCAGCGACATGCATATCGCCGGACGTATCGACGCGCTGATCGAGCGCCTGAGCGACCTGCGCACGGGGCGCTATTCCGCGGATGCCGCGTCGAGTGTGCCTGCGACGGTTCCTACCGTCGCCGAGCCTGAACCGTTCGACGCGCCAGACGACTTGCCCCGGCCGAGCATCGGCGGCACCTGGATCGGTCCCATCCCCGAGCTGCGCTATCGCATGACTCGTGCGGGCGACGTCGTGCATCCCGACACGATGGAGTCCGTGCGTTCCGGGGTTGTCGGAGACTTCGCAGGCAAGGTGCGTGCCTGGACTGCTGTCGAGCCGAGGGGCCGCGAACTGTGGATCGACCGCGACGGGGCCGTGGGCGGGTTCATCGGGGCTACCCCGCGGCTGCTTGGCTACCTCGGCCCCGACCCGGACGGCGATATCGCCCGCGGGTTCTTCACGCCACACTTCTATGCCGTCGACGGCGACGAGATCGCCGCCCTCGACTCGGGTGAACGCCGCAAGGCGCCGTTCGCCCAGGGGCTCGCGGACGGCGCGATGCTTCGGGTCACGACGTATGGGGATGTCCTGGTCGTCGGGGACGCAGACGGTCTGCAGCGGGTGGCGACGGTGACGGCTGCCGAGTGGTTTCCGGGACATCTCGGATGAGCGTGGAGAGAGTAGGGAACGTGTCGGCATTGCAGCTTGACGGGTCGAGCACGGTCGCGTGGGCGGATGCGCCAGCGGGCGCGGCCGACGCCATCGTCGTCCTCGGCCGGGATGACGCCGGGGCAGGAGCGATCCAGGTGGGTATCGCCCGCCTGGCCACGCGGCCGACGAAGGGCGTGCTCGATGACCTGTGGAAGTCGCGCGGCACGCGGGCTCCGATGGGTTTCATCGTCGCAGCCGTCACGCCGGAGGGCGTATGGATTCACTACCCGTCCGCGGACGCCCCGCCCATCGGCCCCATCACGGTCGGTCAGGCGGAGAGACAGCTTCAGTCTGTGCTGGAGGAAGGGAACGGGCTCGCCGCCCACGGGCGTATTCGTGCCATCCAGGAGGCGATGTCCTCGGCGGGCACGGACGGCTTCTCCAACCACTTCCTGTTCGCCACCTACCACCTGAACCGCGATGTGCCTCGCCGCCCGGATTGGGAGTCGGCGGGCAAGAAGGCGACGCCGATCCTGCCCAAGCGCGGAATCGAGCTGGTCACCGCGCTCGGGTTCGACACCGAGCCCGCGGGGTCGGAGCGGCTGCTCGTCCTGCGCACCTCCAGCGGCCCACGCCGCGCCGTCGCGGTGCTTCTGCGTGACGACGAGCACTTCAATCAGAAGTCCACGACGTACCAGCTCACACCCGTCGCCAAGGCGCTCGAAATCGCTGGCCGCGAGGACGTGCCGTGGGTGATCGCGCTGCGCAAGTCCACCCTGCGGCTCTACCCAGGACGCGACGGTGTCGGCGTCGGCCAGCGCGGGCAGTCCGAGACCTACTTCGAGCTGGATCTCGATCTGCTCGCGCCCGAGCAGGCTGCATTGCTCACACTGATCTTCTCCGCCGAGGCGCTCGACGCGGGCGGCTCCGCGCAGCAGATCCTCGATGGTTCTGGCAAGTATGCCGCCGACCTCGGCACGCGCCTGCGCGACCGTGTGTACGAAGGCGTGGTGCCTCGGGTCGCGCTCGCCATCGCCGATCAGCTCCCGTCGCTCGGGCTCGCGCTCGACGCTCAGGGTCTTCAGATGGCGTACCGCCTGACGATGCGCATCCTGTTCCGGCTGCTCTTCCAGGCGTACGGGGAGGCGACCGAGCTGCTGCCCGCGGGTCGCAACGATCACTACGACGCCAACTCGCTCCAAGCGTTCATCACCCGCGAGATCGGCACCGGCCCCGACCAGTTCTCCACTGAGTCGGCAGCGATCTGGTCGGATCTCACGCAGGTGTGGGAGGTCATCTTCCATGGCAACTCCCGCTGGGAGGTGCCCGCCTACGGCGGCAGCCTGTTCGACCCGGCTACCGAAGAGGGCGCGCTGCTGTCGCGCGTCAAGCTCACCGACAGCGTGATCGGCCCGGCCCTCCAGGAACTCCTTAGCGAGGAGACCGTCGACCGGACCTGGGGGCCGGTCGACTTCCGCAGCCTCCAGGTGCGCGAGTTCGGCACCATCTACGAGGGTCTGCTGGAATCCAGCCTCTCGCTCGCCGAGCAGAACCTCACCGTCGACCGGAACGGCGCATACGTTCCCGCGAAGGATGGCGATGAGGTCGTCGCGCCCGCGGGTCGCCCGTACTTCCACTCCGCCTCGGGGGAGCGCAAGGCGACCGGTTCGTACTACACGCCGAAGATCGTCGTGGATCACCTCATTGAGCGGTCGGTCGAGCCCGCGCTGAAGGCCCACCTCGACCGGATCAAGACCCTCATGGACGAGGGCAAGGAACGCCAAGCTTCTGACGCCTTCTTCGACTTCCGCGTCGCCGACCTGGCGATGGGATCCGCCCATTTCCTCGTCGCCGCCGTAGACAAGATCGAGCGCGGTATGCGCGACTTCCTCACCGCCACCGAGGTGCCGGGCGTGCGTGCCGAACTCGCACGCCTCGCGGAGAAGGCGCGTGAGGCGCTCGGACAGGACACGGACGGCGCGAAGGCGATCACGGACGGCCAGCTCCTTCGCCGTCAGGTGGCACGTCGCTGTATCTATGGCCTCGACATCAACCCGCTGGCCGTCGAGCTGTCACAGCTCGCGCTCTGGATTCACACCTTCGTGCCCGGCCTGCCGATGTCGAGCCTCGACCATGGACTCGTCCTCGCCAACTCCCTCACTGGCATCGGCACCATCGACGAGGCGATGGTCGCGCTGAAAGCCGACGGCCTGTTCGAGCAGATCATCCGCGAGCCGCTGACGTCCGCACGCGACCTCCTCATCGACTACGCGAACGCCTCAGAGGCCGACAAATCGGAGGTCGCGGCCGGTGCCGAGACGCTGGCGAAGGCACGCGAGGCAGCGACCCCGGCGAAGGCGATCTTCGACGTGGCCGTCGCCAAGCGCCTTGGCGTGACGATTGACGAGGCGTGGGACGCCGAGCAGTTCGTAGCTCTCGCGGCGATGCGCGAGGTGCGCGAAGCCGTCGATCCGCTCCAGCCTGCGCACATGCCTTATCTCTTCCCCGAGGTGTTCCTTCGTGAGCGGCCCGGCTTCGATGTGCTGGTCGGGAATCCGCCGTGGGAGAAGCTTCAGGTCGAGGAGCACTCCTTGTATGCGCTTACCTACCCTGGGCTCCGGGGACTGGCACAAGAGGACGCCGAGACACTTGTCCAGAAGATTCGTGCTGAGCGTCCAGATCTGGTGTCAGCATATGACCTCGCCACAACGTCCATGAAGAGCGTGCAGACGGTGCTCGCACGAGGACCGTTTCCAGGGATGACATCCGGTAGGCCGGACCTGTACAAGGCGTTCGCCTGGCGATTCTGGCAGTTGGCGCGTACCGATGGGCGGGTTGGCATCGTTCTCCCGCGGAAGGCGCTTGAAGCATCGGGGATGAAGGATTGGCGGCTGGCCATGCTTAAGCACGGGACGTTCACGGACGTGTCGGTGCTCGCGAACACGGGGGGCTGGGTCTTCCCCGGAATCGATCAACGGCTGACCGTTGCCGCCATATCGATCCTCGCGGACCATACGCAAAGCGCGAAGTCGGCCGTCATCCGTGGGCCCTTCACTTCAGCTCAGGCATTCACTGAGAGTGCGCTCCACGAGACGGCTCCCGTCGACGTGGCTGCATTGCTTTCATGGTCGCCCGGAGGCGTATTTCCGCTGTTGCCGAATGCGGCAAGCTCCGAGGTCTTCTTCGCACTACGCTCGCAGCCGCGTCTCGATCACGAAGACGACATGTTTAGCGTCCGAGGGCTCCGTGAATGGAACGCCACTGACGACAAGCACCGGTTCACCCTCGGCGCGAAGCCGGCCGATTTCATCCCCGTCTATAAAGGTGACTCCTTCGATCTTTGGAATCCGAGCACGGGCTCTGTCTATGCATGGGCGGACCCCGACCGTATGAACCGAGAGCTCCAGGAGCGTCGCGCGAATCAGGTGCGTATTCGGCGGTCAGCTTTCTTTGGCATGCCGGATACATGGGCGTCCGACTCAGAAACTCTGCCGATGCATCGTCCGCGAATCGCCTGGCGCGACACGACCAACCGCACGAATCAACGCACCCTCATTGCGGCGATGGTCCCGCCGCGGATCGTCATGGTGCACCAGGCGTACTACCTCTTCTTCCGGCGAGGAACCTCCCGCGATGAGGCCTATGTGCTGGGTGTGCTCTCATCCCTACCGTTCGACTGGTATGCGCGTCAGATGGTGGAGACCCATGCCACAGTGGAGTTCCTACTTGGATCTCCTGTACCGCGGCCGGACGACAACTCCCCCTTGCGTAGGCGGATAATCGAGATCTCAGGTCGTCTTGCCGCGGTCGACGAGCGCTACCAGGCATGGGCCGTTGAGGTCGGCGTTGAGGTCGGCACCGCTAACACCGAACCTGTCAAGTCGGAGCTCATCGCGGAACTAGACGCACTCGTGTCGATCCTCTACGGGCTGACGCCGGAGCAGGTGGAGCACGTCTTTGCCACGTTCCATCGTGGCTGGGACTACGCCGCGCGGCTGGAACGGGTGCTCGCGTACTACGAGCAGTGGAAGGACGCGGCATGACCGACCAGCTTCCGGTCTTTGCGACGAACCGGATCGCGCCGCCGATGACGGTGCGCGAGGAGGTGCGTCGGCTGTTCCGGGTCAACCGGGAGGCGCTTGCGGTGCCGCCGAGCGCCGCGATTGCGACGGCCTACATCAACCCGGCAGGGTTCCTGTTGCTCGCTGATGAGTTGGAGAAGCTGCCGCGCATCCGCATCCTGCTCGGGGCCGACCCGGTGCCCGATCCGCTGCTGCCGGTGGATGCCGACGCGACGCTCCAGAAGCGACTCGATGCGGCGCTGACCGACCATGTGCGCTGGCTGAAGGCGGAGCGCGACGCGCTCGGGTTCGAGCTTCGGGCTACCCAGTCGGCGCAGCGGCTCGTGGCGTGGCTGCGTGCCGCCGACGAGCGCGGTGAGCCGATTGTGGAGATCCGCCGCTATACGGGCGGGTTCCTGCACGGCAAAGCATTCATCAGCCACCACCCGACGCATCCCGCGTATCTCGCGGGGTCGTCGAACCTGACCTACGCTGGGCTCACGCGCAACGCCGAGCTGAACGTCGGCGCGTCTGGGCAGCACGGGTCGACGCCGCAGGTGATCGACTGGTTCGAGGAGTGCTGGGCCGACTCCGAAGTCTTCGACCTGGCGGGTCTGTACGAGCCGCTGTGGGCCGAGCACACCCCGTGGAGCGTCTTCCTCCGCATGTTGCTGGCCCGCTACGGCGAGCACCTCGACGATGAGCAGGCTGGTCCGACGCGCTTCGAGCTGACCCGGTTCCAGGCCGACGGCGTGAAGCGGATGCGGCGGCTGTTGGAGGAGATCGGCGGCGTGCTGGTGGCCGACGAAGTGGGTCTTGGTAAGACTTTCCTTGCGCTCGAAGTGATCGCAGCGGCCACGGAGCAGCAGCGTCAGCGCGTGCTTGTCGCAGCTCCCGCAGCGCTGAAGGCATCGGTGTGGGACCCGGTGCTGGAGCGGTATGACATCTCTCGCCGCGTCTCGGTGCACTCCTATGAGGAGATTCGCAGCCGCATGGACCCGGGGCACCCGGAGCACCTCGGGTTCTACGAGCGTGCCGAGGACGCTGCGCTGGTGATCGTGGATGAGGCGCACAACCTGCGGAACGCGGGAGCTGCGCGCTCGGAGGCGCTGGATCGGATCATCCTCGCGGGGCGGCACCCGAAGAAGGTCGTGCTGCTGACCGCTACGCCGGTGAACAACTCGCTCATCGACCTGGAGACCCTGGTCAAGTACTTCATCCGCGACGATGCGCGCTTCGCCTCCATCGGCATCCCGTCGATCCGGAAGTACATCCGCGATGCACAGGCGCTCGACCCGGAGGCGCTGACGCCCGCGCACCTGTTCGACCTGATGGATCAGGTCGCGGTGCGGCGCACCAGGAAGTTCGTCAAGGACAACTACCGCGGCGAGACGATCGCCGGGCCGGGCGGCAAGAAGATCCCGGTCGAGTTCCCCGACGCCGACGTGCGTCGCGTGGACTATCAGCTCGACGAGCCCGGCGAAGTGCTGGTCGATGCGGTCACCTACGCGCTCGACATCCCGGATAACGAGGCACACGTCGCGTCGTTCAGTGTGCGCCGAAGCGACCCAGGCCGTCTGCTGCTCGCGCGGTACGTCCCGAGCCGGTATCTGAGGACCGAGGACCTGAACAAGACGGAGGTCTCGAACATGGGGCTGCTGCGCTCCGCGCTGCTCAAGCGCCTCGAATCCTCGCCGACCGCACTGGCCGGCACGCTCGGCGTGCTCATCCAGACGCACGAGGCGTTCCTCTCCGCCCTCGGCAAGGGCACCGTGCTCGTCGGCGGTGCGCTGCGCGACTATGTCAACTCCGAGTCGGAGGATCTTGACGAGATCGTCGCCGGGCTCGACGAGGACACCGAGCATCAGGCCACTGCCGCAGAGCTGTACGACGCGGAGCTGCTGGCATCGGATGTCGAGCGGGACCTCTTGCTGATCCGTCATCTCCAGGCACTCGCCGAGGCGGCGGCGCACGACGGCGAGCCGAAGGTCGCGGCACTGCTCGCCGAGCTGGAGCGCATCGCGGCCGAGGCCGAGAAGCCCGCCGTGACGAACGCGCCGAGCGGCGACCGGAGAAAGGTCATCGTCTTCTCCACGTACGCCGACACCATCCGCGACCTACACGAGCGGCTCATCGCTGCGCTGGAGGCGGTGCCCGACGGCTCGCCGCTCGCGGCCTACCGTGGCCGCGTCGCGCCCGCGGTGATCGGCGAGTTCGCCTCGGGCAAGCGCGGCGGCATCGACCAGCCAACCCGTGCGAAGGCGGTCGCCAATTTCGCGCCCCGCACCGCCGGCCAGCTCCGCGACGACGGCACTCCCATCGAGGCGGACCTCTACGACATCCTGCTGACGACCGACGTGCTCGCCGAGGGCGTGAACCTCCAGCAGGCCGCGCACATCGTCAACTACGACCTGCCGTGGAACCCGATGCGCATCGTGCAGCGCCACGGCCGCGTCGACCGCATCGGCAGCCAGCACAAGTCCATCGAACTCGACGTGTTCTTCCCCGCCGAGCATCTCGACGAGTTCCTCGGGCTGGAGCAGACCCTGATCCGCAAGCTCCGGCAGGCGGACGCGGCCATCGGCGCGGGCAAGGTGCTCCCCGGCGTCTCGCACTACCCGCCGCAGGAGCACTACGACCCCGACGCGATTGTCGGCGAGATCGAGGAACTCATCGAGCAGGGCGGCGGCTCGGCAGCGGGATCGGGGGAGGAGTACCGGAGACGCCTCGCCAACGCGCTCGACGCCGACCAGGCGCTCCGCGGACGGCTCGAGGACCTGCCGTACGGTATCGGCAGCGGGTTCGTGAACCCAGCAGTCTCCGGCCGCTCCTTCGTGTTCTGCATGAAGATGGGCGACAGCGGCCACATCTGGTTCCGCAACGTGAATGCCGACAACGCCTGGCAGCCCGTCGCCGACGAGGATGGTCGGATCGTGGTCGACGACACCTTGATCTCGCTCGTCACGGCTGACCCCGGCAGGCCTGACAGGCCGCGCTCTCTGCCCGACGAGGCGTTCCGCGCTGCCTACGAGGCATGGGCGCTCGCACAGGAGGATGCGCACGACGAGTGGATGCGCTCCACCGACCCGAACGCCCTCGCCGCCGAGATCCCGGCAGCCTTCCGCGACGCGCGAGAGGTCATCCTGAACAAGGGCGGCTACCTCGGCGCCGCACAGCTCCAGACCATCAAGCGCCTCAACACTGTGCCTACCGCCAAGGCGAGGAAGGCCATGCGGGCCGCACTTCGGACCCCCGGCAAGCCCGAGGCTGTTGTCGACGCGATCATCCAGGTGCTCGACGGGTTCGGCATCCAGCCCGCAGAGAAAGTCGAACCGCTTCCGCCCATCGCGCTCGACGACGTGCGCCTCATCGCTTGGATGGCGGTCGAAGGGACGAAGGCGACGGAGACCCAAGGAGGCGCGTCGTGAGAGGTAGGGTGACGTTGCGTCTCCGGCTCGTTTCCAGAGAACTTGATTCTCATCGCGTTCTCGCTGTTGAGCGCGTCCTTCTCGTCGCCGAAGCAAGAAGCAGAAAGGTCGTCGACGGCAATGAGCAATGAGGTTGTGCTTGTCGATCAGTTCATCAAGGCCGCGCAGGACAGTCGGGATGCGCCGTTGCCAGACGACGTTGCGTTCGAGCTGTTCGCTGCAGCGACGGTGCTCAGTGGCAACAACATGAGTGACGAGGAAGTAGAGGCGGGGCGCATTGGAGGTGGTCTAGACGGTGGGCTGGACGCCGTGTACACCTTCCTCGATGGCCGTCTCCTCAGCGAAGACGCGGAGATCTTCGAGGATGGGTTCAAGCCGAGTGAGATTCGGAAGGGTGCTGAGCTCTCACTTTGGTTGATCCAAGCAAAACGGTCCGAGGGGTTCGGAGAAGACGCCTTTGATAAGGCCGGGGCGAGTATGAAGAAGCTGCTCGACCTGAACTTCACTGACGAGCAGCTCGTTGGGATCTACTCGGCTGATGTAATCGAGCGCGTGCGCATCTTCACTCGGGCGTGGACTTTGCTGAGTATCCGGTCTCCGCGTATCTCGATTACGTTCGCGTACGTTTCACGCGGCGATACGGCGAGCGTCTCTGGTGGCGTGGCGCAGAAGATGGTCGATGTACGCACGGAACTCGGCGCTTTGGTCCCAGGTGCTGAAGTTGATGTTCGCGTCGTGGGCGCCAAGGAGCTTTGGGCGATGGCGAGCGCGACGCCGGAATACGATCTTCAGCTCCGATTCAGGGACTACATCTCGGAAGGGGACTCCTACGCGGGCCTAGTCGCGCTGCCGGAGTACTTTCGGTTCCTGTCAGATGACAATGGGGCGCTGCGGGGGCATCTCTTCGACTGGAACGTTCGAGACTTCCAAGGCGCAGTTACCGTGAACAGGCAGATGAAGGCGACGCTGGAAGCTGATGACGACAGGGACTTCTGGTGGCTCAATAATGGAGTCACGATCCTCTGTTCGGCAGTCAATATCGGTGGTGAGAAGACGTTCACTCTCTCGGGCGTCCAGATCGTCAACGGGATGCAGACGTCGCACGCGATTCATGACGTGCTCACGGCCACGGGTGCGGACCTTGATCGGCACAAGCGCCGATCTGTACAGGTCCGCGTGATCAAAACCCTGGACGAGGCGACGCGTGATGACGTCATCAGGGCTACAAACAGCCAGACGAAGGTTCCTGACGCATCGCTTCACGCGACCGAGGATCTCCATCGGCAGATCGAGTCGCACTTCGCCGCAAGAGGCTGGTACTACGACCGACGGAAGAACTTCTACAAGAACGCCGGCAAGCCCGCGGACAAGATCATCAGCATCCCCACCCTGGGCCAGGCGGTCATGGCGATCGGTCTCAGCCGTCCGGATGATGCGCGCGCGCGTCCCTCAACGCTGCTCAACAATGAAGCGGACTATGCCGCGGTGTTCAGCGTGTCATTGAGCCTGGATGTCTACCTCTGGATTGCTGCTGTCCAGCGGCGCGTCGATTCGCTCCTTCTGACTGAGGGCGTCGCCGATGCGCCGACTAGGACGAACACCCGCTTCTACATCAGCAGCTATCTCGTGACGAAGGCGCTGGGCGCGCAGATCTACAACCCGAGCCAGCTAAAGACCCTTTCGCAGGCACCGCTCTCCATAGACGCCGACGACGTAAAGGCTGGACTTGCTGTCGTCAGCGAAGAGATCCAACGCATCGCCGACAAGAACTCTTGGCAGGTCGATCGCGTGGCGAAGAGTGACTTGCTGACCAAGGCGGTGGTTGCGCGGGCAGTCGCGGGCGCCACCAACCAATCCGAAACAGATGCTGTCGACGTCCCCTGAACGCTTCCTCATGCGTCGGGTGTGGTAGCCCCCGCACCATGCGATCCGAAGGGACGACTGATCTACCCGGGTGGAGAAGGGGCGGCCGAACCGTCGATGGTTGTCACCCGTTCCCTGGTGGCCGAAGATCGAGTGCCCCGGCCTCAAGGTCCCGGTCCACGCCACCCTGCTGCATCAGCCGCAGCATGTCCTCCTGTCGGGGTTGCCCGAGGGTGAGGCGGTACAGGGTCAAGGCGTCCAGCAGCCGCTCGTACTTGTCGTGGTCGCGGCTCAACGTGAACGAGGCGATCCGCCGGTGGATCCGGGCGTCCCCCTCGTAGACCCACCACGGCGCGAATTCGCCGAGCCGTTCGGTGTCGGGTGATGCGAGCGCGGCGGTGAACGCGGCGTCCCACGCCCCCTCCGTCGAGGACAGCACGTCCTCCCAGTGCGCGGCGGCCACGTTCTTGCGCACGGCGTGGCCCATGAACCGGTGCACCCGGCCTTCGCGCTGCTCGAAGTCGACGGGGTTCGACGGCAGGTTCCAGTGCACGACGGCATGGCTCCACCAGTGAAAGTCGATCCCCTCCTGGCCGATGCTCGTCGACGCCAGCACGAACGGGGCGAACGGGCTGTTGAACGCGGCTCGCACTTCGCTCTGACGCGCCGCGACCTTCTCGTCGGCGTCCGTGCCCGCGCCGCCGTACCGCACCGCGAACCTCGTCGCGAACGGGATCTGTGCACGCTCAGCAGTCGCCTCGTGCCCGCGCAGCGTCGCCGCGTTCGTCCGCACCGCTGATGCCGCACTCGTCGCGACCTTCCACAGCCCGTCGTCATCGAGCAGCCCCCCACCGAGGTCACTGCGCAACTGGTGGACGTACTCGTCGATGACCGCCTGCAGGTTCCCGTCCGCGCAGTAGTCCAGCACGGCGCTCCAGTAGTGCGCGCCCGGGTCGCCCACGGTGTCGAGAAGTGCCGCGGTGTCCGGCCGGGCGAAAAGCGAACGCAGACCGAGCGACAGCACCCACGCCGCATGCCACACACCCGCCTCCGTTGCATCCGCCGACGCGGCACCGCGCAACGCTCGATACGCGATCGACCCCGGAGCATGCGCGCCGAACCGGGCCAGGTCGCGGTGCACGCCGGGGTCCTCATCCATCGCGTCGACCGCCGCCCGCACATAGTCCGCGAAACGGCCAGACCGCGCGTCGAGCACCCGCAGCACCGACGATGCGTTCACGCCCGCCGGCACGGCACCGGCTGTCGCGAAGAAGGCGTGCGAGGGCTCGGCAGCGTCGTCCTCGGCGGCCGTGCTCGCCGTGAACGCCTCCGCATCGACGAGCCCGCCAGCCGCACGCGCCGCCCGCAGCGGATCCCACGACTGTGCCAGTGTCGGATGCGGCCAGAACAACGCCAGCGAGTTCATCTGCGATGGTCGCCCCGCCTCGCTCATCGCCCACGTCAACCGACTGCTCGACGAATCCGTCGACCGGTCCGAACCCGCATACGCGCGGCGAGCAGCCTCGTGACTGAGCAGACCAGCGACTGCGGTCGGCACCCCGTTCCACGCCGAGAACACGACGTGCTTCGTGACATCCCCCACGCTCGAGAACACGGGGCCCGGCCGCAGATACGGCATCGACGGCGGCATCCAGAGCAGCTTCCACCAGCCGCCCCCGATCGTGTCGGCGGCCAACGCGCGCAGCAGTCCGTTGCCGAGATCGAGCTCCTCCCGCGCACTCACGTCGTCCCGCGTCAGCCCTCGGGTTGCCGCCAACAGTTCGCGGACGGCGACATCGTCCCGGCCGAGCGCGTCCCGAACACTGCTCCCCGACTTGTACGTGTCCATGAACGAGGCGAAGTGCGGGATCGACTTCCACTGCTCCAGATCCACCCGCGCCCCGATGTGGGTGCCGAGCCGATGCAGCGCCGACCAGTCGGCGATCTCCGCCGCGGTCGGCACCCCGCCGTCGAGCGGACGGTCGATCACCATGTCCTGATTGCGCGCCAGCGGCGGCCGCTCCGACCGCGACAGATACGGAAGCAGCACCTCCCGCACCCGGCGCGCGGAAGCTTCGGCATCGCCGTCGGTGATCATGGCGAGCCGGTGCGCGTCGAGCGCATCCTTGACCGCTCTGACACGCGCGTCGTCCTCGTCGGTGAGGAACTCGATGAGCTTGAGGAAATCGGCATGGTGGTCCTCGCCAGCCTCGGCCTGTGTCGTATAGGGCTTGAACGGCGTCGCCGAGAGGAGCAGGACCTTGGCGCCATCGGCGTTGAACAGGTCGTGGGCGAGCTCACCGCCCTCGGTCGTCGGATCGAGGAGCGGGCGGAAACGCTGGAACTCGTCGAGGATGATGAGGTCGGGCTCGAGGGCGTCCACCCCCGCCCGCGCCAGATGCCGACGTAGCTTCGCGACGAGCTCCATCACCTCGTGCCACAGTCGACCGCGGGTCGGGCGTTCGCCCAGGGTCCGGACCTCCTCGCGGAGCTCGAGGAACCGCGCCCACAGCTCGTCCTTGACGATGGCCTCCTGGTAGCGCCCGGCGATCTCGTGATCGGCGCCCTCCTCGCCCAGACGGTCTCGCGTCCACTGCACACGCCCCGCGAAGTTCCTCGCCGACTGCACCGCTCCCTGGAAGAGCCAGCGCGTCGGCTCGTCCTCGTCCACACCGAGCACATCCTCCGCCAGTACGCACAGCAGCGCCCGCTCGTCGCCGTTGCCCGAGCGCCAGCCGCCCTCCTTGAACGAGGTGCCCGGGGTGAACGAGACGAGGTTCACCTTCTTGCGGCTCGTGTCGTCGGCGGCTGCGAGCTTGCGGCTCTCGCGCGCCAACAGCGTGAGCCGCGTTGCCATCGCGAGGTGCTTGTCGCCGGTGACGTTCAGACGCTGCAGGTTCTGGTTGGCGAGGTCGGCGTTGCTGCAGATGTACACGATGTCGATGCGCTTCACGGCGTCGACCTCGTTCAACTCCTGGATCGCCCTGGCGATGATCCCCCGCGCGATCACGCTCTTGCCCAACCCGGTCTCGTCCGCGACGAGGAACCGCCCGCTGCCGTCGACACGCCCTGACCCGTAGAAACGGTCGATCACATGCTCCACTGCGTCCTGCTGGAAGCCCTTGAGCCCGCGCATCACCGCCTCGACGTCGAGACCCGTCATCGCTCCACACCCGCCGCTTCCGTCACAGCCGCCCACACCTCGGCGAACCCCGGCGGCAGGGCGCTGCCGCGCGCATCCTCCGGCACATGCCGCAGCACCCGCTCCACGTCCACGAGCCCCGACCGATTCGTGGCCGACGCGCGCACGAGAAGCTCCAGCAGTCCTGCGCCGCTATCCGCGACCCCCGCGCCGAACGCCGAAGAGAACGCGCCACCGCCGCCGGTCCCGATCGATGTGAGGCTGCCGTCCTGCAGCATGAGCCGGATGAAACGCGCCACTGCCGTCGGCTCGCTGAGGTGGGCGGCGACGATCGCGTCGCCCCGACCAGGTACGTCGTCGAGCAGGTCGGCGACCACCAGGGTCTCGCGCCGGCGGCCGTCACCATCCGTGAGCGCGATCGCCACGAACGGAGTGATCTGCTCCAGGCGGAGAGCCGGGGACTCGTAGGGGTCGTCGGCGGTCGGCAGAGGTCCGGGGATCGGCTCCGGCTGCGACAGCATCCGCCAGGTCAGCGTGTACCGGTCGTCCGCGGTCGGTGCGGCCTCCGCCCAGACGGTAACCGTGTACTCGCCCTCCGCGTTCACCCGAAGCGCGAGGCGGGCGCGGGCGACCTCCCGCAGGGCGTTCTCCAGCCGACGGTCGGCCTCCTCCTCCTCCTCCTCCTGGCTGCTCTCGGCGCCGCCCGCGGTCGCGTACTCCTCCATCAGCGGGGCGAGCGACCCGAGCACTGCCTCGACGCCGAAGTGCGACTTCGGCCCCTCGGCCTCGACCATCACCTCGACGTTGTTCGACCAGGCCGGCCCGGTGGCATTCGCCGACCCCACGAGCACCGTCGACTGCTTGTGGGCGTGGTCGTGCACCACCACCTTCGCGTGCAGCCCGCGCAGTTCTCCGGCAGACACAGCCGAGGTCTCGGCGTCGGCGAGCGCCAGATCCACCATCTCGTCGAGCACCCGCAGCGAGAGTCCCTGCAGCGTCTCGGGGTGCAGCCGGTCCAGCGCCTCGGGACGGCTGAGCAGAGTCGTCTCGCCGCCTGGCCGGGCCCGAAGGATCCGCACGCCCTCATCGGTGACGAACGGGGAGACGATGGCGGTGCGGATGCCGCTGAGACGCGGTTCCGCGTCGCTCGACGGCAGCCCGATCCCGAAGGCGTGCACCCGAAGCGCCCGCACGTGGTCCGGGTGCTCCCAGCGGATGCCGGCCCACGCCTCGGCCAGCCGTGCGATGCGGGCCGCACGCGCGGGCGCGAGCGCCGGTGCCGTACGACCGTCGTCGATCAGCCAGCGCAGCACGGCGGCCATCGCGTGGTTCGAACGGACGGTCTCCGCATCGAGATCCTCGTCGGGTACGCCGTCGAGGGAGACGACGGCATCCCACGTGCGGTCGTTCGTGAGGTTCCGGCTGCTGCAGATGAAGCGGTAGCGGCGCTCCCCCTCCCGCTCGAACTCCAGGAACCACACCTTCGGGTGGAACAGGCGGCTCCCCGGCATCCGCACCGGGTGCACCATCGGCTCGAGGACCGTGACGAGCTCGCTCGCCGTGCCGAGTCCCAAGCATCCGGCCTGCGCGAACAGGTCGATGCGCTGCGTGGCCCGCCGAACGGCCCCGAGGATGCCGACCTCGTCGTCGACCTCCACCGCACCCGCGAACGCCAGAGGGATCGAGAGGGCCGCTTCGAGCGTCATCGTGAAGCTCGTGCCCACCGCGTGCGACAGATGGAATCCGGCCGGAGGGCGCAGCAGCTCGGACAGCAGCGAGCGGGAGTCGGGTTCAAGCACGGGCCAGCCCCTCATGGATGTCGCGGGTGAACTGTCGGACGGTCGCCCAACGGAACGTCAGCAGCGCAGTGCCCGACGCCCCCTTCCACGTCTCGAGCCGTCGCGGGTTGCCGAGCCGCGTCTTCGCACCCTTGATCTTCTCCCGCTCCCGGATCATCGCTCGTGCTTCCGGCAGATCGGCGAGCGAGTTCGGATCGCTGCGCTGCACGAGCGTCGTCCAGTTCTGCACGAACCGCTGCGCGGCCGGTGCGACCGGGAGTCGACTGCCTCGCTCTTCACGGAGAACGCCGAGCAAGTCGTCGAGGCGCCACTCGTCGTAACCTGCCGCAAGCTCCGCGGGCCACCGGGCGAGGCGATCACGGTAGTCGTCGCGGAGCTCTGCCCGGTCCGCCTCTTCGGCCAGGAGCAGATTGTAGAGCAGCTGCGCGCCGTGGAGGATCGTCGCGAAGTGCTGCGCGTGGTGCAGCACCGTCGCCGCGCGCTGCGGTGCACGGGTGGCAGCCGCATCGCGCCACGGGGCCGTGCTGTCGTCCGGTCGATGCTGCACCAGGTGAGCCAGCATCGTTCCGGGGGCGTGTTCGAGCACGCGATCCCGTAGCCAGCTGGCCTCCTCCGCGGTGAGTGCGAAGCCGGCTGCCACCTCCTCGGGGAAGTCCTTCGGAATCGGCGGGGCCGACCACAGGGAGCTCGTCGTCGTCAGACCGTCGTCGTCGACATGCACGTGCGCGGTCGACGCCTCGAACGCCTCCGCACGACTTGCAGGTCGGGTGAGGATGCCGTACCGCTGCAGCATCGACCAGTACACCGAAGACGGCAGGTTCCGCAGGTCGCGGCCCGCCCGCTCGCCGAGCAGCCCATCCGCATCGCGCGACGACCGTAGGGCGTCGATGAGGTCAAGCTCGGTCGCGTCGGGTTGGCGTGTGCCGCCCTTCACCCGCGACCTCGACTGCGCGGCGTGCTGGAAGCACCACGGCACGAACAGCAGGTAGCGCGCGCGGGTGTGCAGGGTCGACGTGCCGGGGAACAGCGCGTCGCCGATGCCGTCGCGGAGCTGCCCGATGCCCAGCTCGTCCCGGCTGTCTCGTTGCGTGAACATCGCCGCGAGTTCTCGCATCCGTCGCTGCTCGTCTGCCGACACGTCGAGCCACGTGATCACGGACGCCATCAGGTCGCCGTCTGTCTCTTGGCCTCATGGGCTTCCCGCACGCGGGTTCTGATCTCCTGCGCGTCCTGATCGGCCACGCGCATCAGCTCCAGCAGGTGCTTGTGGTGCGCCCAGTGCCGCTGCCAAAGGTCGGGGCCGACGGCCGCTTCGAAGTCGACTCGGGTCGGGGATGCTTGGCGCTCGTATTCCTGTAAGCGAGCGATGCGATCTTCAATGTCGGCGACACCGCGAGATCTCGGAGAGAGCGGGGCCGAGCTGCGCATCCAGGTCAGCCAGTCCTTATTGCCTTTGCTCTGGTTGCACTTGCCGCAGGCGGGTACGAGATTGTGTATCTCGGAGATGTATCCCGTCGGCCGCTGGTTGCTCACCAGAGGACGAAGATGGTCCCATTCCGTGCTCGTGTCGCCGCAGTAGCTGCAGCTCACACGATCGAGCATGCCGAGAATCTCGAGGGCTGCGCGAACCTCTGCCTCGGTTGGCGCGACCACAGGGATGATGCCGTTCACGAACGAGTTCGTGATGCTCGAACTCCGACCCGTGATCCGCACGGGCTTCGGCATCGCGAACGTGCTGAGGAAGGTCTTTGAGATCAATTCTCCAGTCCCGTGCCCCGCCTGGTCACTCACTCGCCCGCCGTGTCTTTCGGTGAACGCCGACGAAAAGTGCGTCCAGCAAGGTCTGCGAAGGACCCAGCGATCTCCTTTGCTTTGTCCACGCTTTCGGCGCCGACCCGCCCGGCGACCTGGATGCTCTCCGCGCCAATGCGCCACGCGGCGTCCAATCCATCCGCGCCGGCCTTGAGTAGGTCGTCGCGAGTGTCCGTGGCCGCTGACGACCAGCGTCGCGACTCTCGCACCTCCGCTGACGCCTCGATCCCGAGTCGCTCGTGGAAGGTGCCGACAGAGTCGCTCACCTTGTTTCTGGAGCGCACGATGGCCGGAGACTCGATCGGGTTGAACAGGACTTTCGAGTTCGCCAGAGTTGCGGCCTCGTCGACCCGGTCGAGTAGCTGTCGCGTGGTCCGAGTGATCAGTTCCGCACGGTTCATGCGAGCTCTCTGCAGGCCAACTCGGTGTTGCTCCAGTTCCTCGGGGGATGTCTGGAGGACCCGGTCGAGTTCGATCACTCCCATCGCCTCCTGCAGATAGAAGCACTGTGCGAGGACGGCGAGCCATTCCTGTACCTCGCCGTCGATCTTTTTGGACGAGTCAGCGAGTTCGTTGACAGACTTGCTTTGGAGCTTCCCCGCTAACGCCTCGATCTGCCTTAAGGCGTATGCCTGCGTGCGGGCGATCGTCATCGAGGACGCTTGCACTTTCGACCAGGTCACCTCGGAGATGCCGCCGACCTCCTTGCGGATCGTGAGTGCCTCTTCGAGCATCATGTCCACGCCGATGATGTCCGCAAGCACGGCGTCCTTCTGCGCGCGCAGTACGTCATCGACCTTCTGATCGATTGCGGCGAGGTAGTCAGTGATCTCGTCCATGGTCTGTTGCATCGCAACCTGTGCCATGATTCCGGCGACACCAGCGAGCATCGCAGGGTTTGTGAGGATCGACCCTGGTGTCTTGAGGAACTGCAGGTTCTTCGCGAACTGACCATTAGGTGCCCGAAGAGTTGCATGCAGCTGTTTGCTCGTCGAGTTTGTGACCTTGGGAAGGGCCTGCGCGGCGGCCCACGACTCTTCGGTTAGCTTCATCCAGCGCCCCGAGTTCGCCGCTATTTCGGAGCCGGCCTTCATGACAGCCGCCCCGGCTCCGAATGCGGTCTTGAGCTTGGACAGATCCAGCTCGCGAGACCGTAATTTGTTGGCCTCAATAAACTCCTCGACAAGTTCGCGCCGGCCGATCAGGGAGATTCCATCCCCATCGATGACCAACTCAATCTCGGACAGGTCCCCGTCGTCCATCCTCATGCCCCGTTCGTCGTCGGCCCGCTGATGGACCACTCACGATGATGGCCTAAACCGGGGACGTACGTATGCAGCCACAGCTGCTTGACGTTAGCAGCGCTCCGTCACCCGGGGGCCTCTACTCGAACCCGCCCGTCAGCCGCCCGTGCATGGTTCCGCTCGAGTCGTTCATCCCGACGATCTCCACCGTCTTCCCCAACGCCGCGTACTTCGTCTCGATCGCGTCCAACGCGGCGACGGTCGACGCATCCCACACGTGCGATCCCGACAGATCAACAACAACGCGGGATGGGTCGTCCGTGTAGGAGAACAGCGTCGTCAAGTCGTTGCTCGACGCGAAGAACAGCTCCCCATCCACGACATACGTCACCACGTCGCCCGCAACCGAACGCGTCACCGATACGAAGTGCGCCACCCGCCGGACGAACAGCACCGACGCGACCAGCACGCCACCCACAACCCCGACCGCGAGGTTGTGCGTCACCAAGACCAACAGAACGGTCGCGAGCATCACGAACGTCTCGCTCTTCGGCATCCGCTTCAGCGTCGACGGCTTGATCGAGTGCCAGTCGAACGCGCCGATCGCCACCATCACCATCACGGCCACGAGTGCCGCCATCGGAATGGTCCCGACGAAGTCGCCGAACACCACCACCAGCAGGAACAGGAACACCCCGGCGCAGAACGTGGAGATGCGGGTCCTGGCGCCCGAGGCCTTCACGTTGATCATGGTCTGCCCGATCACGGCGCAGCCGCCCATGCCGCCGAAGATCCCCGACAGCACGTTCGCGACGCCCTGCGCCCACGACTCGCGCGTCTTGTTCGAGTGGGTGTCGGTGATCTCGTCGACGAGCTTCGCGGTGAGCAGCGACTCCATCAGTCCGACCAGCGCCACCCCGAGGGCGAACGGCGCGATGATCGTGAACGTCTCCCACGTGAGCGGCACGTTCGGGATGAAGAGCTCCGGCAGGCTGCGCGGCAGTTCGCCCTGATCGCCGACCGTGGGCACCGTGATGCCGAACGCGAGCACCACCCCGGTGACGATGATCACCGACACGAGCGGCGCCGGCACGACCTTCGTGAGCTTCGGCATGACCAGCATCACGACGATCCCGAGCGCCACGAGCGGATACACGAGCCATGGCACGTCGATCAGCTGGGGGAACTGCGAGCTGAACACGAAGATCGCCAGCGCGTTCACGAACCCGACCATCACGCTGCGGGGGATGAATCGCATGAGCTTCGCGACCCCAAGCACTCCGAGCACGACCTGGAAGATCCCGGCGAGGATGACCGTCGCGATGAAGTAGTCCAGCCCGTACGTCGGCGCGACCGGCGCGATCACGAGCGCCACGGCCCCGGTCGCCGCGGTCACCATCGCCGGGCGCCCGCCGAGGAACGCGATCGACACGGCCATGATGAACGACGAGAACAGTCCCACCTTCGGGTCCACCCCCGCGATCACCGAGAACGCGATCGCCTCCGGGATCAGCGCGAGCCCCACGACGAGCCCGGCGAGCACCTCGCGCGTCAGCATCCGCGGGTTCTTCAGCGCCGTGAGCACCGACGGGTGGTCGCGATAGCGGGCGCGGTCGATGGCCGTCGTTGCAGACAATGGGGGCTCCAGGGGGAAGGTGCCTCAGAGGAAGAGGCAGACGATCCAGCCTATGCGGACACACCGACTGGGAAGTCCCATCGCCCTGCCGCTTCAGCCCCGCGCAACCACGACACCTCTTGCCCCGCCCGCAAGAGTGAGTGTACAGTCACTCTCATGCCCGCCACCCGAAGCTCCGTCCTCTCCACGGCCGACGCACGCCGCCCGCTCGTGGCTGCCGCGGCTCTGCGTGCGTTCGCGCGCCGGGGGTTTCACGGCACGACGGTGGCCGATGTCGCGGGCGAGGCGAAGATCTCCCCGGCCTACGTGTTCAAGCTGTACTCCGGCAAGGAGGCGCTCTTCGTCGCGGCGCTCGACGCGTGCTTCGACGCGATCCTCGTCGCCCTCGAGGAGGGTGCCGACGCCGCGAAGGACCAGAAGCCCGCCACCGTGCTCGAGGCGATGGGCGATGCCTACGCGCACCTCATCTCCGACCGCACGCTGCTCATGCTCCAGGTGCACGCGCAGTCCGTGGCCGACATCGAGGTGATCGGTGAAGCGCTGCGCGCCGGACTGGGGCGCATCACCACCTACGTCCAGTCCCGCTCCGGCGGCAGCGACGAGGACGTGCAGCGCTTCATCGCCTACGGGCAGCTCTGCCATCTCATCGTCACCACGCAGCTCGACGGCCGACCCGAGGACTGGGTTGCCCTCCTGACCGCGGGCATCACCCACCCCGAGTGAGCCCCCGCAGGGCGCGCCCTTTCGCATGCCTACAGGAGTGAGTGAGCAATCACTCTCCACGAACCCGACAATCGACCGACACGACAGAGAAGAGAGAACCATGACCACCCTCACTCCGCTCACCTCCGCCGCGGCCCCTCTGCGCAGCACCCGCCGTTGGCTCGCCCTGAGCGTGCTCGCGCTCGCGCAGTTCCTCGTGGTGCTCGACGCCTCCATCGTCAACATCGCCCTTCCGGTGCTCGGGCAGCAGCTCGGCATGGACACGGCCGCGCTCGCATGGGTCATCACCGCCTACGTGCTCGCGTTCGGCGGCCTCCTGCTCCTCGGCGGGCGGCTCGCCGACCGCTACGGCCACCGCCGCGTGTTCCTGCTCGGCACCGCGGGGTTCGTCGTCGCCTCGGCGCTCGCGGGGTTCTCGGTCGTGCCCGAGATGCTCCTCGCCGCGCGCGCACTCCAGGGGGCATCCGCCGCGCTGCTCGCCCCCGCGGCCCTCGCCCTGCTCACGCACCTCTTCCCCGACGACGCCGAACGCACCAGAGCGCTCGGCGTCTGGGGTGCCGTCGCGGGCATCGGCTCCGCGGCCGGCGTACTCCTCGGCGGCGTGCTCACCGCGACCCTCGGGTGGCAGTCGGTGTTCTTCGTGAACGTCCCGGTCGGGGCGGTCGTGCTCATCGCCGTCCCGCTCCTCATCACCCGCGACACGGTCCGCGCCTCCGGTCGCCTCGACGCGGCCGGTGCGATCAGCGTGACCGCGGCACTCGTCGCCCTCGTCGGGGCGTTCAGCGCGGTCGAGCAGCTCGGCTTCGTCCACCCTCTGCCCCTCGGGCTCTTCGCCGTCGCGCTCGTGCTCGGCGCCGTGTTCCTCCTGATCGAGCGTCGCGCGCCGGAGCCGCTCCTCCCGCTGGCGGTGTTCCGCAACCGCGACCTCGCCCTCGGCAACGTCGTGATGCTGCTCGGCGGCGCCGCCATGGTCGCGCTGTTCTTCGCGCTCTCCGTGTTCATGCAGGCCGTGCTCGGGTACGACGCCCTCACGACCGGCCTCACCCAGCTGCCGCTCGCCGGTGCCCTGGTCGTCGTCGCGGGCGTCGTCCCGGCGCTGATCGGTCGTGCCGGCGCTCGACGCGTGCTCGCCGCCTCGCTCCTCGTGCTCGCCGGTGGGCTCGTGTGGCTCGCGCTCGCTCCGTCTGACGCGGTCTTCCTCGTCCACCTGCTCGGCCCGACGCTGCTGATCGGCATCGGACTCGGGGGCGCGTTCGTCGCCACGACCCAGCTCGCGGTCGACGGGGTCGACGGGGGAGAGGCGGGACTGGCGGGCGGACTCATCAACACCAGCCAGCAGATCGGGGGTGCGGTCGGCCTCGCGGTCCTCGGAACGATCGCGGGACTGCGCACCTCGGCGCTCGATGCCGCCGGTGTCCCTGCCGCCGAGGCGATGACGGGCGGCTTCTCCTGGCTCTTCCTCGGCGCCGCCGCGCTCGCCGTGATCGGCGCGGGAACCGTCGCGGTCTGGCGCCGCCGCTGAGGTGCGGCAGTCGGCCCCGCGCGTCGCCTCCGGGCGCGCGGGGCCGCTGCGTGCGCACCTGGACCCTTCCTCTCCGCCGCCACCTCCGACATGATGAAGGGGACCGACCGCGAAGGAGACCCCGTGTCGCTCACGCCGCCACCGTCGCAGCACATCGAGACCGCCGCCTCTGCGCTCCCGGGCGCCGTGGTGATCGCGGGCATTCGACGAACTCTGATCTGGATGGTGGTCGCGGGCGTCGTCTACTCCGCCTTCATGACGGGTAGCAAGAGCTACTGCCCGGGCGGTTACGACGGCAGCGGCGGCTTCGTCGATTCCGAGGGTCGGTCGGTCGACCAGGCCCCCGTCTGCGTCTCGATGGCGCTTCAGTCCAACGTGCTGGTCTACGTCGCCCTCGCAGCGATCTTCCTGATCGCGCTCGGTCGCGTGACGAAGGCTGCCGACGAGCGTGCGGCACTGCGGACGCTGGAGCGCGCGATGTACGGAGCCGGCGTGCTCGTCGTGATCGCCGTCGTGGTGTCGCAGGTGTGGTTCCAGTCGATCGATCTCGAGCAGTTCACCTCGGGGTCCTGGTCCGTCGTGAGCCCCTTCCCGCTCGGGATCATCGACGTGTCGACCACCCCGATGACGACCCCCTGACCGCCCGGAGCTACCGCCCCGCCCGCACCCGCAGGGTGAACGCCACCGCGGCGAGCCCGATCACCACCACCCCGTACCCGACGCACACCGCCTCCAGCCCGACCACGCCGACGAGTGACCCGGCGACCACGGCGGGCACGCCGAACGCGAGATAGGCGAGCACGTACAGCACCGCGAAGGTGTCGGCGCGTTCGGTCGCGGGAATGCGCGGTGCGAGCGACGCGACCACACCGGAGAACGCCGTGCCGAAGCCCATGCCCGTGACCGCGGCCGCGCCCAGGTAGAAGGGGAGGGAGCCGACCCCGAGCGCGAGGAGCGACAGCAGCGTGCCGAGGCCGAGCGCGGCGGTGCCGAACAGCACGCTCGTGTGCGCCGAGCGCCCGCGCATCGCGAACGCCGTGACCGCCCCGACCCCGGCGAGCAGCACCACGCCGAGGCCCTGCCACAGGTGCGCGACGCCGCCGAGCTCACGCGCCACGATGTTCGCGCCGAGCGACAGGAACAGCCCGCCCGTGGCCCACCCCGCCACGACGGCCGGGGCTCCGCGCCAGAAGTCGCCCCGGATCGCGGCGGGGATCGACAGGCGGAAGCTCAGCGACGCCCACGCGCCCGGCCGCCGCGGAGCTGTCTCCGGAACGACGAGGAACAGCGCTGCGAGCAGCACGTACACCGTGGTGAGCGGGGCGAACACGTCGAGCAGCGCCTCCCGGGTGAGGTCGAGCATGACCGCCGACACGAGCGCGCCGAGCGCGAGTCCGATGCCGGGGCTCAGCGCGTTCCACAGCGCGGCCGTCTTCGCTCGACCCCCGGGGGCGAAGTCGAGCACCGTCGCCGACAGCGCCGAGATCAGTGCCCCGCTCGCGACGCCCTGGAGGATCCGCGCCACGAACAGCACCCACACGGCGTCGGCGTGCCAGAACAGGAACATGCTCCCCGCGAGCAGCAGGAACCCCACGACCGCGACCGGTCGCCGCCCCACGTGGTCCGACAGCGACCCGGCGGTGAGGAGCGTCAGGAGCAGTGCGACCGCGTACACCGCGAACACCGCGCTGATCACGACCGGCGCGAACCCGATGTCGTGCGCGAGCACGGGGTAGAACGGCGAGGGTGCGCTCGCTCCCGCCATCATCAGGATCTGCGCGACCACGACGAGCACGAACCCGAGCCGGGTGCGCGTCGCGGTCGGGCGGGGGTGCCGGGGCGCGGCGGGCGGGGCGGTGACGATGGGCTCGGTGGTGGTCATGCGCGGCTCCTTGACAGTTCGAGAATCATCGAACTCTCGGAGCGTACTCGCCCTCGCACCATTGTTCAACTATTCTCGAACCATGCCTGGCGACCTGCCCCACCCGGAGCGCTCCGAGATCCAGCTGACCGAGGTGCTCTTCGCGCTCAGCGACCCCGAGCGACTGGCCATCGCGCGCCAGCTCGCCGACGGTCCCCTCGACATGGCCTCCTGCCACGCGACTGACCCGAACCTGCCGAAGTCCACCAAGTCGCACTTCATGAAGGTGCTGCGCGAGGCCGGCGTCATCCGCAACGAGCCCAACGGGCGGCGCCGTACCCTCACCCTCCGCCGCGACGACCTCGACGCCCGCTTCCCCGGGCTGCTCGACTCCGTACTGCCGGGCTAGTCCGCGGGCGCCCCGTCGTCCGGCACCCACCGCAGCAGGTCGCCCGGCTGGCAGTCCAGCGCCACGCACAGCGCATCGAGCGTCGTGAACCGCACCGCCTTCGCGCGGCCGTTCTTCAGCACCGCGAGGTTGGTGGGGGTGATCCCGATGCGCTCCGCCAGCTCGCCGACACCGATCTTCCGGCGCGCCATCATCACGTCGATGTCGACGACCACCGGCATCAGATCACCTCGTCGTCGAGCTCGGACCGCAGAGCCCGTGCCTCCGCGTCGCGGTCGATCGCCTGCCGCAGCAGCGCCTTCATCACCACGACGAGCAACGCCATCCCGGCGAGCACCACTCCCGCACCGCCGATCAGCGCGACGACTCCGGGTGCCATCTCGCCCGGGGCGAGCAGGGCCGCGAGCACCCACGCGAGCACCGCCGCCGCCAGGATCGCCCCGATGATCGTGTCGACGAAGCGGAACGAGGATGTCGAGAAGAGGGATCCCCGCCGCACCTTGCGGAGCAGGATCCACACGCACACCCCGAACACCTGCATCGTCGCGACGCCCAGCACCAGGATCGCGACCAGCGTGATGCGCGCCCACGTCGCCTCCCCCTCCAGGTCGGCGTACACGAGCGGCGCGATCACCGTCTGCACCACCAGCGACCCGAGCAGGGCGAGGGCGATCACCACCTGCAGCGCGATCGTCGTTCCCTTGGCCATGCGACACCTCCCGTCGAGAAACAACAGAAATCTATCGTTAATCGTTCGATGAGGCAAGCGCGAACGCCGGCCGCCCGGAGCTACCGCAGCACGAGGCCGATCTCGAACGACCGCCGCCACGGCAGGGTCAGCTCGTCGATGCGCACGCCGTCGGCGGGGAGCATCGACTCCAGCAGCGCCGTCAGCTCCGCATGGATCACCCGCGACGCCTCGGCCACCCGCGCGTCGTCCGCCATCGGGTAGATGTCGGGGAACAGCGACGGCCCGGAGTCCGTGCGCACGACGGCCTGATACGCGAAGTCGTCCAGCAGCCGGGTCAGCAGGGCGATCCGCGCCGCCCGCTCGTCGAACGACCCCGTGGCCCGGCCGACCACTGCGGCGGCCGCGACCGCGACCACACTGCCGAGCGTGTTCCCCGCCGTGTTCCAGCCGCCGAACGCCTCCAGCCGCCCGAGCAGGTCGGCGTCGGCGAGCGCGCGCACCAGCGCCTCGTCCGCCCCGTTCGGATACCGCACGTCGGCCAGCGCGACCCGCTCGCCCGCCTCCAGCCGCTCCCGCACCAGGGCGACGGTGCCGGCGACGGCCGCGGTGTCGACCACATCGGGCCGCCCGCGGAACATGTCGTGCCGGTCGGGGTCGGGGGCGTGCAGCACCAGGGTCACGTCGGCGTCCGCCGCCACCTCGACGGCACCGGCCGCGCGGATCTGCCGGCTCGCCGAGGCCGCCAGCGACATGTTCTCGTACGGCGGGATCCGCTCCATCCCCGCGGCGTCGGCGCACGCCACCGCGAACGACACCGTCACCCCGGCGTTCCCCGCGAGAGCTCGGGCGACGAGCGCCGCCCCCACCTCGTCGGCGCCCGGGTACATGAGCACGCGACGGCCCGACGGCAGCATCCGCATCCAGTGCCGCAGCCACACCTGCTCGGCGCTTCCCGCCGCGAACGGCGCGGTGTCGTCGGCGGTGATGGCGAGGAAGTCGAGCGTCTCGTCCTCGACCAGCCCGAGGGTCGAGAGGTTGACGATGTGGTTGCGCAGGCGCCGCGTCGCGTAGTCCGACACGACATCGGCCGGCACGGGTGTCAGATCCTCCAGCGGCAGCACGTCGGTCTCGCCGAGCAGCCGGTGGGCGTCGCCCCCGAGGGCGTGGATCTCCTTGCCGTGCGCCGTCCAGTACTCCGGCTCCTCGGCCGCGGAGTACGAGTTGCTGGCGCGCGTGACCAGGGAGACGGCCGAGATCGGCAGCTCGGGGCGCATCCGCCGCACCTCGCGCAGCACGTCGAGACGCGCCAGCACGTCACGCGTCGTGTCGTGGCTCGTCCGGCTCGCGATGAGTCCGCCGTAGAGCAGCATGTCGACCGACACCACGAGGTGCACGGTCGCCGGGTCGGCCGCGCGCTCCCGCAGCCAGGCGCCGAGCGCGTCCGCGTCGCCCGCCGTCCGGTATGCGGGGAGGATCTCGGCGGGCGGCACGTCGAGCGTCACGCCCGCGACCGCGGCGACGTCGCCGGGCAGCTTCACGTTCACCGGCCGATCGTCGAGGGGGAGCAGGGCGATGCGCGGGCGGAGGGTCGGGTCGGACACGAGGAGCCTTTCGTCGGTGAAGGGATTGCCGGTCGGGAGCGCGAACGCTCAGGGGCGGGAGATCGAGAGGAGGTAGGAGTAGCGGTCGCCCCGATACACCGATTCGGCGTACTCCAGCGGCCGGCTGCGGGCGTCGTAGGTGGTGCGCTTGACGAGGAACGCGGGCGAGAACGGGGGCGTCTGCAGGGCCGCGGCCTGCTCCTCGTCGAGCACGACCGCGTGGATCTCCTGGTCGGCGCGCACCGCCGAGATGCCGAACCGGGTGCGCAGATCCTCGTAGAGCGAGTCGCCCACGATGCCCTCCTCCAGCCCCGGCACGGCGTCGGCCGCGATCGAGCACACCTCCAGGCAGATGGGGATGTCGTCGGCGGTGCGCACGCGGCGGATCCGCACCACCGGCGACTGCGGGCTGAGGTTCAAGGCGTAGCCGGTGGTCTGCCCCGCCGCGGCGGTGGACACGTCGACCGACAGCGATCCTGGCCGCATGTTGCGGGCGAGCATGTCCTCGGAGAACGACGTGAGCTCGAACGCCTTGCTGATGCGCGAGGCGCTGACGAAGGTGCCGGCGCCCTGGAGCCGGTAGACCAGCCCGTCGCGCTCCAGCTCGTCGAGCGCCCGGCGCACCGTCTGCCGGTTGACCTCGAGCGACTCGGCGAGATCGCGTTCGGTCGGCAGCTTCTCGTGCGGCGCCAGGCCCTGCTGGATGACCTCCTCGAGATGCCGGCGCACCCGCTCGTGCTTCGTCACACCTTCGATCGTCATGGCTTCCCCCTCATTTGGACTAACCCAATCTTGACGACCGCCCCCAGGTGTGTCAATGTCTGTTCTCAGCGGTTCCGAATTGGTCTATTCCAATCCTTTTGCAAGGTCAACGATGAGCGGAGAACTCCCCATGCACATGAAGCAGCACATGCGCCGGCGCGCCCTGGTCGCCGCCGGACTGACCACAGCGACGGTCGTGGCCCTCAGCGGATGCGCGGGAGGCGGCAGCGACGCCGACGGCCCCACCGAGATCACGTTCTCGTACCTGTGGGGAGGGGAGGAGGCCAAGGCCCTGGAGGCGATCATCGCCGACTTCAACGCCAGCCAGGACGACATCGTCGTCAAGGGCGTCTCCAGCCCCGACACCCAGAAGCAGCTCACCTCGATGTCGTCGTCCAACGGCTCGTTCGACATCTCCGACAACTTCGGGAACACCGTCGGCGCCTGGGCCTCGAAGGGCATCCTCGCCCCGCTCGACGACGCGATCGCCGCGGAGGACATCGACGTCGACGACTTCGTGCCCAGCGCGATGGAGCAGATGACTTACGACGGCAAGATCTACTCGCTGCCCATCGCCATCCACAGCTTCCAGCTGCTCTACAACCCCCAGCTGCTCGCGGAGGCGGGCGTGACCCCGCCCACCACCATGGACGAGCTCGCCGCCGCCATCCCCAAGCTCACCAAGAAGGACGCCTCGGGCAAGATCACCCAGCTCGGCCTGGGCTCCGCCAACGACAGCACCACGCTCACCACTCTCGGCTACGCGTTCGGCGGCAGCTGGGACGGAGAGGACGGCCCGACTCCGGCGGAGGACGGCAACCTCGAAGCGCTGCAGTGGTACCAGGACAACGTGATCGAGCCGGTGGGCGCCGACGCCATGGCCACGTTCGTCTCCGGTCAGGGCGAGTACCTCTCGGCGCAGGACCCGTTCTTCAGCGGCCAGGTCGCCATGATCATCGACGGCGAGTGGCGTTCGGCCAGCGCGGCCAAGATCGCCCCCGACTTCGAATGGGGCGTCACCGCCATCCCCGCCGCCACCCCCGAGCTGGAGAACAGCACGCAGGTGACCGCGAGCACCCTGTTCATCCCCGCCAACTCGAAGCACAAGGAAGAGGCGGCGACGTTCCTCGCCTACCTCGTCAGCGACGAGCCGATGGAGAAGTTCGCCGTCGCGCTGGGCAACCTCCCCGGCCGCTCCTCCCTCGCCGGCAGCGCGGCCTTCGACGAGCTGGAGGACTTCGGCGTCTGGGCCGAGGCGGCCTCCTCGCCGAACGCCAAGTCCCTCGCGAGCCGCCCGTACAGCGCGGAGTACGCGACCGACCTGGCCACCGCGTTCGACGAGGTCGTGCGGCTGACGGCCACCCCGGAGGAGGCGATCGCGACCGTCGAGGAGCGGATGTCCTCCTACTCCTCGAAGTGAGCGGCGCTCCGTGACCACGGCCACCACACCCCGGGTCCGGCGGGAGACGACTCCCGCCGGGCCCGGCGCCCCCGTCCGGCGGCGCCGCAGCCGCCGCACGACGCTGATCGGCCTCGCCTTCGCCGCGCCGTTCATCGTCGGCTTCCTGTTCCTGTTCGCCTACCCGATCGTGGCCTCGGCGTACTACAGCTTCACCGACTTCAACCTCTTCCAGGCGCCCGAGTGGGTGGGCCTGGACAACTACACCCAGATGTTCGCGGACGGGGTGTTCTGGAAGTCGCTCGCCAACACCGCCGTGCTCACCGTGTTCGGGGTGCCGCTCGCGATCGGCATCGCGCTCGCCGGAGCCCACCTGCTCAACACCCCCGTCCGCGGCCAGCCGCTGTACCGCGCGCTGGTGTACCTGCCCTCGATCGTGCCCGTGGTGGTCGGCGGCTACCTGTGGCGCTGGCTGCTCAACGCCCAGTACGGCTTCATCAACCACTTCCTGTCGTGGTTCGGCATCGAAGGGCCGGCGTGGCTGCAGCAGCCGGAATGGACCAAGCCCGCGATCATCATGATGTCGCTGTGGACCGTCGGCGGCACCATGATCATCTACCTCGCGGCCCTCCAGGAGGTGCCGAAGGAGCTGTACGAGGCGGCCGAGCTCGACGGTGCGGGAGTCTGGCGCCGGTTCACGAGCGTCACCTGGCCGACGGTGTCTCCGGTGACCCTGTTCCAGGTGATCGTGAGCATCATCGGTTTCCTGCAGATCTTCACGCAGCCCTACATCCTGTCGCAGGAGCGGCTCAATCAGGCCGGCTCCGGGCCCGGGCAGTCGATGCTCTCCTACGCGATGTACCTGTACCAGAACGCGTTCGTGTTCCTGAAGATGGGCTACGCCTCGGCCATGGCCTGGACGCTGTTCATCGTCACGCTCATCGTGAGCCTCATCGTGCTCGCGTCGTCGAAGAAGTGGGTGCACGATGGCACACGCTGAGATCTCCGCCCCCGCCCGCCGGCCCCGCCGCACGCGCCGCACGCTGCGCCGCGTCCGGCAGCAGGTGTCGGTGGCGCTGCTCGCCCTGCTGTTCCTCTTCCCGCTGCTGGTGATGCTGTCGACCGCGTTCAAGACGCCGGGCGACGTGTTCTCCTCGCCGCCCACGCTGCTTCCGGCCGAGTGGACCATGGACAACTTCGCCGAGGCGTTCGCGCAGATCCCCGTGTGGCGTTACCTCGGCAACACGCTGTTCGTGTCGGGCATGAGCATCCTGGGCACGGTCATCTCGTGCCCGCTGGTGGCCTATGCGCTGGCGAAGGTGAAATGGCGCGGCGCCCGCCCGCTGCTCATCCTCGTGCTGGCCACGATGATGCTGCCGCCCCAGGTGACCCTCATCCCGCTGTTCCTGGTGTGGAACGGGCTCGAGGCGACGAACACCTACCTGCCGCTGATCGTGCCGGCCTTCCTGGGCACGCCGTTCTTCATCTTCATGATCCGGCAGTTCCTGCTCGCGGTGCCCGACGAGCTGATCGAGGCCGCGCGCCTCGACGGCGCCTCCGAGTTCCGCACCTACGCGACGATCGTGCTGCCCCTGGCCCGCCCGGCCATCGTCACCGCGGCGATCTTCCAGTTCGTGTGGGCGTGGACCGACTTCCTCAATCCCCTCATCTATCTCAACGACCAGTCGACGTACACGCTGTCGATCGGTCTGTACGCCTTCTTCGGGGAGAACGACGTGGCGTGGGGGCCGCTCATGGCGGCATGCGTGATGTTCACGCTGCCGGCCGTGGTGATCTTCCTCATCGGCCAGAAGTTCTTCATCGGCGGCGTCAGCGCAGGAGCGATCAAGTGACACACGACACCCTCGAACTGCTCCGTGACAGCCTCGTCGCCTCGGTCCAGGCGTCAGCGGGCACCCCGGCCCGCGACACCCACGTGATCGGTGCGCTCGCGGAGTCGGCGCTGCTCGGCGGTGCCAGCGGGCTGCGGTTGAACGGACCGGAGGACCTCCGCCGGGTGCGGTCGGCGACGGCGGTGCCGCTGATCGGACTGCACAAGGTGTGGAACGGCGTGCGCAACGTGATCACGCCCGACGTCGCTCTTGCGGAGGGCCTCGCCGCGGCGGGGGCCGACGTCATCGCGGTGGACGCCACGACCGAGCAGCTCGGCACGGACTTCGGCCTGCTCGGCCGGATCGCGCAGGCCACCGGGCTCCCGGTGATGGCCGACGTCTCCACCGCGGAGGAGGGCAGGAGGGCGTGGGAGGCGGGCGCCGCCGTGGTCGGCACCACCCTCTCCGGCTACACGCCGCACTCGCCGCGGCAGGACGGACCCGACCTCGATCTCGTCGCCGCGCTCGCCGCGGCCGGCATCCCGACCATCGCGGAGGGCCGCTACCAGACACCGGAGCAGGTGCGCGCGGCCTTCGACGCGGGGGCCTTCGCCGTGGTCGTCGGCGGGGCGATCACCGACCCGATCGCGCTCACGCGCCGGTTCGTCGCGGCGACCCCGAAAGCCGGGGAGCGGGTGTGATCGTCGGGGTCGACATCGGCGGCACCAAGATCGCGGTCGCCGGATTCGAGCCCGATCCCGCGGGCGGCCGTCGCCGGGTGACGCCCGTGCGCAGCTGTGCGACGCCGGCGCGCGAGGGCGGGGACGCGATCGTGCGGGCGGTCGTCGAGGCGGTCCGCGCGGTCGCCGACGGCGAACCCGTGACGGCGGTCGGTGTCGGCACGGCCGGCGTGGTCGCCCCCGACGGATCCATCACCTCGGCCACGGACGCGATCCGGGGGTGGGCGGGGTTCCCGCTGCGCTCGGCACTCGAGCGCGCCACGGGGGTTGCGGTCGCGGTCGTGAACGACGTGCACGCGGCGGCGGTCGCGGAGGCCGCCCAGGGAGCGGGTCGCGGAGCGGGCGGGCTGCTGATGGTCGCGGTGGGCACGGGCATCGGCGGGGCCGTGGTCCTCCCGGACGGGCTCCGCGCCGGGGCGACCGGCACCGCGGGATCGGTCGGGCACACCGAGCTGGCGCTGCCGGCCGAGCTCGCCGGGAGGCGCTGCGGCTGCGGGGCGCCCGGGCACGTCGAGGCCGTGGCGTCGGGGCCCGGACTCGAACGGACGTACCGGGAGCGCACCGGGACACCGCTCCCGTTGCGCGAGGTGGATGCCCTGGCCCGTGCGGGCGACCGGACGGCGGCGGAGGTGATCGCGCAGGGGGCGCAGTTCCTCGGGCGCGCTCTCGCCGCGGCCAACGCGCTGCTCGACGTCGAGGCGGTGGCGGTGGGCGGGGGTGTCGCGGGCATCGGTGAGCGGTATCTGGACGAGGTGGCGCGGGCCTATCGGGCCGTGGCGATGCCGGGCCCGGCGCGGGCCCGCGTCCTTCCGGCCGAGTTCGGGGTGGACGCGACGGCGACCGGCGCGGCCCTGCTCGCGCCGGTCGAAACTCCCACCCCACGCCCAGCGTGAGCGATATATCGTTAACTATCGTTCACGACTGGGAGGTCATCATGAGCAACGCATTCCCCTCCAACCCGTTCGGCGGAACCGGGAACACCGGCGGCAGCGGTGCCGGTGACTTCGCGTCCGGCCTCGGCAACCTCTTCGGCGGACCCCACGGTCCGGCCGGCGCGCTCTTCGAGGCGATGGACCAGCTCCGCAAGTCGTTCGACTCGCGCCCGTCCGGCGGCTCCCGCATGGCGCGCGGCGACGTCCGCACCGCCGTGCTCACGCTCCTCGCCGAGCGCCCCATGCACGGCTATCAGATCATCAACGAGATCGCCGAGCGCAGCGGCGGCACCTGGAAGCCCAGCGCCGGTTCCGTGTACCCCACGCTCCAGCTGCTCGCCGACGAAGGGCTGATCGAGGCGGAGGAGCAGAACGGCCGCAAGACCTATGCGCTCACCGAGGCCGGTCGCGCCGTCGCCGACGAGACCACCGAGACCCCGGCGCCGTGGGTGTCCACCTCCGACAAGGACCGCGGACGCGACCCCCGCTACAGCGCGCTGCCCAAGGCCGGCGTCGACCTGGCCGCCGCGGCCGCGCAGGTCGGTCGCAGCGGTTCGGCGGAGCAGGTGCAGCAGGCGATCGAGGTGCTCGACGACGCCCGCCGTAGGCTGTACACGATCCTTGCCCAGGACTGACCGCGTCGTGCGGCATCCGGCGCGGAACGGCGGAAGGATGACGCGATGACGGAAGCGGTAGCCCAGGGCGTCCATCGCGCCAGGTACCGCCGCATCCTGTCGTTCGCGAGCCGCGAGTTCGTGAAGATCTGGTGGTTCGAGCTGGTGCTTCCGCGCTTCGGGCTCGCCGCGGTCGCGGAGCGCACCCGCCCGCGCCGGATGCAGCGCTTCGCCCGGCGCTTCCACACCCTCGCGGTCGAGCTCGGCGGACTCATGATCAAGGTCGGGCAGTTCATGTCGTCGCGCCTCGACGTGCTCCCGCCCGAGATCACGAAGGAGCTGGAGGGACTGCAGGACGAGGTGCCCGCGGTGCCCACGCCGCAGATCCGGGCGCTCGCGGAGGCCGAGCTCGGCATCCCCCTGGAGCGCGCCTACGCCTGGTTCGACGACACCCCCGTCGCCGCGGCCTCGCTCGGTCAGGTGCACCGCGCGCGGCTCTCGGCCCTCGACGCGGAGGACACCGGGCTCGACGAGGTCGTGGTCAAGGTGCAGCGCCCCGGCATCGACGAGATCGTCGCGGTCGACCTCGCTGCCCTCCGCCGGGTCGCCCGCTGGCTCACGCGGGTGCGCATCGTCGCCGACCGGGTGGATGCGCCCGCCCTCGTGGAGGAGTTCGCCGTCACGAGCCTGGAGGAGATCGACTACCTGCACGAGGCCCGCAGCGCCGAGCGGTTCCGCGAGAACTTCGCCGACGACCCCCGGGTCGCGGCGCCCGAGATCGTGTGGGAGCGCACGACCCGCCGCGTGCTGACGCTGTCCGACGTGACCGCCATCAAGATCAACGACACCGAGGCGCTGCGGGCGGCCGGCATCGAACCGCGGGCCGTCGCCGACGCGTTCGCCGAGGTCATGTTCGACCAGGTGTTCACGCATCGCTTCGTGCACGCCGACCCGCATCCCGGCAACATCTTCGTCACCCCGGTTCCCACGGACGGGGGCTTCCGTCTGACGTTCATCGACTTCGGCATGATGGCCGAGGTCCCCGACAACCTCCGCGAGGGGCTGCGGATGCTCCTGATCGCGGTCACCGCGCGCGACAGTCGCGGACTCGTGGCCGCCGCGAAGGAGATCGGGGTGCTGCTGCCCACCGCCGACACCGCCGAGCTCGAGCGCGCCCTGACGGCCCTGTTCGCCCGCTTCGGCGGCATGGGCTTCGCGGAGCTGAGCCGCGTCGACCCGCGCGAGTTCACCGACTTCGCAGACGAGTTCGGCGACATGGTGCGCCGCCTCCCGCTCCAGCTGCCGGAAGACCTGCTGCTGCTGATCCGGGCGGTGTCGCTCACCTCGGGCATGTGCAGCGGCCTCGACCCCGCGTTCAACGTGTGGGATGCGGCGGAGCCCTACGCCGCTCGGCTGCTGCGCGACGAGTCCGGCAACCTGATGCAGGACATGGCCCAGCAGGCGATGGAGAACGCCGCGACCACGTGGCGCCTCCCTGGGCGCATCGACCGCATCATCACCCGCATCGACGACGGCACCGTGTCGTTCGACACCTCGCGACTGGAGCGGCGCCTCGATCGGCTGGAGGGTATCGCGCGCCGCATCGCCTCCGGGGTGCTGTTCGCCGCGATGCTCGTGGGCGGCGCGCTGCTGGTCGCCCCGGTGCCCCCGCTCGGGATCACGCTGCTGTGCGTCTCCGTGCTGCCTCTGCTCGGGGCGCTCTTCGCGGGGCGCCGCGGCCGCTAGACCCGCCCGGCCGCAGGAGAACGCGGCGGCTCCGGCGGAGGCGGCCCTGGCCGAGGCGGCCCGCATGGGAGGATGGGTTCTCATGGACAACCCGGTCGAGAAGCATTCCCCCTCCGACGGTCCGCAGACCCCCACCGGCACCCACCGCACCGCGGGAGAGGCCGCGCGCAAGATCGTGCGCGACATCACCACGGTTCCGCCGCGCAGCGTGCACCCCGCGCTCGTGCCGGGCGTCTCGGTCGAGGAGACCGGTCGCACCTACCGCACCGACCCGCTCGTGTTCGGTGTGGCGGCGGCGTTCGCCCTCGGGTTCATCGCGTGGGGCGTGTTCGCGGGCGACAACCTCGCAGGCACCACCAGCACCGTGCTCGCGTGGGTCGTGGAGTACTTCGGCTTCTTCTTCACCACGATCGCGACGATCATCCTCGTGTTCATGCTGTTCGTCGGCTTCAGCCGCTACGGGCGCATTCCTCTGGGTCGTGACGACGAGGAGCCCGAGTTCTCGATGTTCTCGTGGATCTCGATGCTCTTCGCGGCCGGCATGGGCATCGGGCTGGTGTTCTGGGGCGCCGCGGAGCCGCTGACGTTCTTCGAGAACCCGCCACCCGGAACGGTCGAGGCGAACACGCTCGAGGCTATGCACACCGCGCAGACGCAGGTGCTCTACCACTGGGGCCCGCAGGCCTGGGCGTTCTATGCGCTCGTCGGCGGGGCCATCGCCTACGGCGCCTACCGCCGCGGTCGCACCCCGCTGATCTCGTCGATCTTCGCGCCGCTGCTCGGCGAGCACCGCACGACGGGCCCGGTCGGCCGAACGATCGACATCTTCTCCATCATCGTGACGCTGTTCGGCACGGCCGCGTCTCTCGGGCTCGGTGCGCTGCAGATCGGCCACGGCGTCGAGCTGGTGAGCGGCATCGGCCCGCTCGGCAACGGCATCCTGATCGCCGTCATCGCCGTGCTGACGGCGTGCTTCATCGCGTCGGCCGTCTCCGGGGTCTCGAAGGGCATCCGCGCGCTGTCGAACATCAACGCGGTCGTCGCGATCCTGCTGGCGTTCTTCGTGTTCTTCGTCGGGCCGACGCTGCTCATCCTCAACGTCATCCCGTCGGTCGCGGTGCAGTTCCTCGGCGACCTGCCGACCATGATCGGCCGCTCGGCCTCGCAGGGTGAGGCCGCGGAGGCGTTCCTGTCGAGCTGGACGATCTTCTACTGGGCGTGGTGGATCTCGTGGTCGCCCTTCGTCGGCATGTTCATCGCGAAGATCTCGCGCGGGCGCACGCTGCGCCAGTTCGTGTCGGTGGTCATCGTCGTGCCGTCGGCGATCTCGCTCGTGTGGTTCGCGATCTTCGGCACCACCGCGATCCAGCAGCAGATGAACGGCGCCGGGCTCGTGGTCGACCCGCCCGAGGAGGTGCTGTTCGGCGTGCTGGAGAACCTGCCGTTCCCCCTCGTCACGAGCATCGTGCTCATCCTGCTCATCGCGATTTTCTTCATCACCGGCGCCGACTCCGCCTCGCTCGTGATGGGCACGCTCTCCCAGCAGGGGCGCCCAGAGCCGTCGCGCTGGGTCGCGGTGGTCTGGGGTGTGCTGGTCGGCGTGATCGCCGCGGTGCTGCTCGTGAGCGGCGCGGAGGGCAGCGGCCTGCAGTCGCTGCAGAACGCGACGATCATCGCGGCCCTGCCGTTCGCCATCATCATGGCGTTCATGATGATCGCGTTCATGAAGGATCTGCGGCGCGACCCGATGATCCTGCGCGACCGCTACGCCCGCGCCGCCGTGCGGCACAGCGTGATGGCCGGACTGGAGGAGTACGGCGACGACTTCGCGCTCGTGCCCGTCGAGTACGACCACTCGGAGGACGACCTGGCATGGATCGACGAGGACACGGTCGACGACACCCTCGCCGAGGTGTACGAGGCGGCGACCGAGGCGATCGACATCGTCCCGCCGGCCGACGTCGAAGCCGCAGTGGACGCCGCGATGGACGAGACCCTGAATCAGCCCGACGAGGCCGCGCAGCCCGGGGCCGAGGGTCCGCCCGTCCGCTGACGCCGCGGAGGGCCCGGGCGCGCGACGGCACCCGGGTCCCTCGGCTCAGGCGACCGCGCGGGTGAGGGCGGCCGTGGCTCAGGACGCCTGATGCGGCGCGTCCGCCTGTGTCTCCGCGTCCGCCGGGGTCTCCGCGTCCGCCGGGGTGTCCGCGTCCGCCGGGGTCTCCGCGTCCGCCTGTGTCTCCGCGTCGGCCGGGGTCTCCGCGGCCGCCGGGGTCTCTGCGGCGGCGGTGATGCGGGCGGCCATGCCCGAGAAGATCAGGCCGTGGAACGGCAGCACGGCCAGCCAGTACAGCCGTCCGGTGAGGCCGCGCGGGAAGAAGATCGCCCGCTGCTCATACCGCGCACCCGCGCCGTCTGGCACCGCCCGCAGCTCGAGCCACGCCTCCCCCGGCACCTTCATCTCGGCGCGCAGCCGCAGCAGGTGCCCGGCGTCGGTCTGCTCCACGGCCTCGACGCGCCAGAAGTCGATCGCGTCGCCCACCCGAGCGGCGGTGCGGCTGCGGCGGCCGCGGCGCAGACCAACGCCGCCCACCACGCGGTCCATCCAGCCACGCACGGCCCACAGCAGCGGCGAGGAGTACCAGCCGTTCTCGCCGCCGATGCCCAGGATCACGCGCCAAAGTTCCGCGACGGAGGCGTGCGTGCGCACCGAGCGGGCGTCGGTGAACACGGTGCGTCCGGCCCAGTCGGGGTCGCTCGGCAGCGGGTCGCTGGGCGCGCCGGACACCTCCGCATCTTGCCAGCTGGTCTCGATGGCGTCGGCGTCGACGCGGCCGAGGGCGAGCGCGACGGCGCGGCGGTACGGGGTGAGGCCGCCGTCCGGCCGCGGGATCAGCTCGTCGATCGCGTGGTCCTTCATGATGCACTCGTTCTGCAGGGATGCCACGAGCGGTCGGGCGATCGATCGCGGCACCGGCGTCACGAGGTTCACCCAGTGCGAGGCCAGCTCGGGCGTGAGCACGGGCAGCGCGGCGATCGCACGCTGACGGAGCCCCGCCTCGACCGCGTAGCCGTTCATCATCTGTCCGTAGCGCAGCACGTCGGGGCCGCCGATGTCGACCGCGCGGTTCACGTCGGGGTCGAGGCGGGCGGCACCGAGCAGGTAGTGCAGCACGTCGCGCACGGAGATCGGCTGGATGCGGTTGCGCACCCACTTCGGCGCGGGCATGTAGGGCAGCACGTCGGTGAGGTGGCGGATCATCTCGAAGGATGCGGAGCCGGAGCCGATCACGACCCCGGCCTGGAGCACGAGGGTCGGCACGCCGGAGTCGAGCAGGATCTCGCCGACGCGCACCCGGGAGCGCAGGTGGGGGGAGAGCGTCACGTCGTCGGGGTGCAGTCCGCCGAGGTAGACGATGCGCCGCACTCCCGCCGCGGCGGCGGCGCGGGCGACCGTGTGCGCGGCCCGCTCGTCGCTCTCCTCGAAGCCCTTGCCCGCGGACATCGAGTGGATCAGGTAGTACACGACGTCCACGTCGTCCATCGCGCGGGCGACGGCGTCGGCGTCGTCGGCGGATCCCTCGACGATCTCGCAGTCGTCCCCCCAGGTGAACGACGCGGCGCGCGCGGCGTCTCGGGCGAGCACCCGCACGCGGTAGCCGGCGTTGAGCAGGCGGGGGGTGAGGCGGCCGCCGATGTAGCCGGTGGCGCCGAGGACGAGGGCGCGGGGAGCGGAACCGTCGGCGCGGGGGACGGCCCGCAGCATCTCTTCGCGCCCGGTGGGCTGGGTGAGCTCGCTCATGGTCCGAGCGTAGGCGGGGGAGCGGACGATCGGAACGGGCTTGCGGCGGTCGCGATGCGCGGATAATCGTCCGGCTCGCGGCCTCGATCGCGGGCGGTCGCCGAGGGGGCGCCAGACGGGGTACGGTCGTACTCGTGACTTCCATCGAATCGATTCGACGCACGCGGCCCGACCGGCAGACGCGCCGCGCCAGGATCGCCGTCTCGGCGCTGTTCCTCACCAACGGCGCCCTGTTCGCAAACATCCTCCCGCGCTACCCGGAGATCAAGTCGGCCCTCGGCCTGGACAACCTCGGCTACGGCGTCGCGATCGCGGCCTTCCCCGCGGGAGCCATCGCGGCAGGGCTGCTCGCGGCCGTCCTGATCCGGCGGTTCGGCTCGGCCCGCGTCGCCGTGATCGGCACGGTGCTCACGAGCCTCGGGCTGCTGTCGGCCGCCCTCGCGCCGTCGGGAGTGCTGTTCGCCCTGGCGCTGCTGCTGGGCGGAGCCTCCGACGCGATCACCGATGTCGCCCAGAACGCGCACGGCCTCCGCGTGCAGAAGCGCTACGGCCGCTCGATCATCAACGGCTTCCACGCGATCTGGTCGATCGGTGCCGTGCTGGGCGGGGTCATGGCCGCCGGGGCGATCGCGCTGCACCTGCCGCTCGCCGTGCACCTGGGGATCTCGACGGCGCTGTTCGCCGCGGTCGCGCTCGTGGCGCTGGGCTTCTGCCTCCCTGGTCGCGACGACGACGCGGAGGAGGCCGCGGCCGAGCCGGGCGAGCTGGCGGGGCAGGTGCGCCGAGGTGTGCCGCCGCGGACGATCGTCGCGATCGTGGCGCTGACCCTCATCGCGATGGCGGGAGCGGTCGCGGAGGATGCGGGCAACTCGTGGGCCACGCTGTACCTGGGCGACTCGCTGGGGGCTGCCGCCGCGATCGCCCCGCTCGGCTTCATCGCCCTCGTCGGTGCGCAGTTCATCGGGCGGCTGCTGGGCGACCCCCTGACCGATCGGTTCGGGCAGCGCGCGGTGGCGGCGGTCGGTGGCCTGATCGCGGCGGTCGGGATGACGCTCGCGCTCGCCTTCCCGAGCGTTCCCGGCACGATCCTGGGGTTCGCCGCCGTGGGGTTCGGGATCGCCACGCTCATCCCGGCCGCGATGCACGCCGCCGACGAGCTGCCGGGACTGCGTCCGGGGGTGGGGCTGACGCTCGTGTCATGGCTGCTGCGCCTGGGCTTCCTGCTGTCGCCGCCGTTCGTGGGATATCTCGCGGAGACGCAGAGCCTGGCGGCCGGGCTGATCGTCGCCCCGGCGGCGGCCCTGCTCGCGGTGCTGCTGTCGGGCTTCCTCGACGGGCGGCGACCGCGCGACTGATCTGCAATACAAGGGTTGCAAGAGAGAGGGCGCTGTGCAACGCTAGAGTTGCAGTCGTCGTCATTCCGACGCCGACCCGAGAAAGGAACCATCATGGTGGACATGACTCGCAGTGACGCAGCGGTGGTCGACGAGGAAGCCTTCTCCGTCCGTCGGACCATCCGCATCGACGCCCCCATCGGCAAGGTCTGGCAGGCGGTGGCCGAGCCGGAGCACGTGTCGCGCTGGTTCGGTCGCACAGAGCTCGCGGGCTCCGGGGTGGGCGCGACCGGGACGATGACGTTCCCCGACTACGACGTGATCCCGCTGCGCGTGGAGGAGTTCGACGCCCCGCGCCGCATCACCTACCGGTGGAACAACGACGACGCGCTCGGCAGCCTGCCCGAGCGGATCGACGAGGCGACCTCCACCGTCTTCACCTTCACGCTCGACGAGGTCGACGGCGGCACGCAGCTCACGGTCGTGGAGAGCGGGTTCGACCGCACGTCCGACCCGCGCGCGAACCTGGAGTCGCACCGCACCGGCTGGGAGCTCGAGCTCGACAAGCTCGTCGCACTGGTCGAGGACCGCACGTGACGGCGCCGACCCTTCTGCCCGTGCTCTCGGCCCTCGCCGACGAGACGCGGTGGAGCATCCTGACCGCGCTCGGTGAGGGCGACGCCTCCGCGTCCGCCCTCGCCGGGCGGCTGCCCGTCTCGCGGCAGGCCATCGCGAAGCACCTCGGCGTGCTGCAGGAAGTCGGGCTGGTCGAGCCGGTGCGCGTCGGCCGCGAGGTGCGGTTCCGCGTGATCGGCGCCGAGCTGTCGGCCACCGCCACCGCGCTGGACGCGATCGGCCGCGAGTGGGACCGACGCCTCGCCGCGATCAAGCAGATCGCGGAAGGGCTCTAGGCCATCTCCTTCGCGGCCTCGGCGTCGCCATGCTCCCCGTCGGTCTCCGCAGCCTCTTCGATCGCGGCCGTCATGCCGACCAGGAAGCGCATCACGGTGCCGCGTTCGGCGTCGGACAGCTCATCGACGAGGCTCAGCATCCGGCGGTGCATGGCGCCGAGCGTCGCGCGCACCTCTTCATCGCTGCTGACGGTGGGGACGACGATGCCCGCGCGACGGTCGGTCGGATGCGGCTCGCGGCGCGCGTGACCTCCGCGCTCCAGGCGGTCGATCAGCGTGGTGGTCGATGCCGTGGAGATGTCGAGCATCCGGGCGATGTCGATCGGTCGTACGATGCGCCCGGCCCGCTGTTCGCGGAGCAGGAAGCGCAGGGCCACGAGGTCGGTCTCGTTCATGCCCATCGAGGCGCGGGTGCGGGCGCGCATGGCGGTCTCGGCACTGCGGTAGCGGCGCAGCATGTTCAGCACGTCGACGGTGGAGGCGGTGTCGCTCTCGGGGTACCAGTATCCGGAGGCGTGGAACTCGCCTCTGCTGTCGGTCACGCGACCTCCCCCTCGTCGCTCGACCCGGCCTCCCGCTCGAGCATCTCCATCGCGCCCGTCTCGACCTCGGCCGGGACGATGCGCAGGAGGCCGCCCGTGATGGCGTCGGTCTCGGCGCCGATGATCTGCTCGATCCGGCGTCGCGTGACGGAGGGGAAGCGCTCCTCCAGGCGTTCGAGCAGATCGGCGTAGCTGATGTACGACGCCTCCTCGAGACTGAATCGCTCGGGCATGGCATCCTTTCGGGGGCGATGTCTCCATCATCGCATCCCGGAAGTGCCCGATCGCGCGGAATAATCGCTAGTCTGCCTCGTTGTCAGACTGTCGAGGTACCATGGGCTGCGGGGAAGGAGTACTCGGCATGGGGAAGACCAGCACGGATGTGGCGACGTCGTCGCTCGCGCGCGATGTGGACGACTTCCGTCGCGCCGACGCCCAGCTCAACCGCCGCCTCGCCGCCCGTCGCGAGCCCAACGACACCGACCGGGCCGCGATGCACTTTATCGGCACCGCGCCGGCCGAGCGTCCCCTCACCCCCCGCGACCTCGCCGGCTTCCTCGGCATCAGCACTGCGGCGGTGACGAGCGTGATCCGCCGCCTGTCGGAGCGTGGGCAGATCGTGGTCGCGCCGCATCCGCTGGATGCCCGGTCCAAGGTGCTGCGTCCCTCCCTGCGGGACCTCCACTCGCAGGGCGACGAGCTGTCGGTGCGGGTGGCGGCGCTCGCCGGCGAGTTCACCGAGCAGGAGGCGGCTGCGATCTCGCGGTTCCTGCGCCGCCTGACCGACGAGCTCGGCGACCTCCCCTGACCCGACTTGATTTAACTAGTTAAACTAGTAAACTATCCTCGTCCAGCTTTCTGCACGAGGAGAGATCATGGGAACCCTGACGTACGCGAATGCCACCGCTCCGATCGAGATCGACGACGAGGTGCTCGCGCATCTCCGAGCCGCAACCGTCACCAAGCTCCGCCGCAATGAGCCGTTCGCTCTCACCGTGCCCACGGGAGACGGACAGTCGGAGACGCTGTGGATGCACGCGTCCATCCCGGTGCGCTTCGCCCTCGACTCCACGGTCGAGCTGCACCGACCGCTCCTGGCGCGCCTGATGCAGGCCGCGAGCTCCACCGGAGGCCTCGACCTCACCGACGCCGAGCTGTCGCTCGAGCTGGCATCGCGTGAGCTGCACGCGATGACCGCCTGAAAACGGAGGATGCAAGCCAGCCTCACCGTCCATCGTGGTCCTCTCGAAGGGCTCTCGGACCACGTGCGGTGATGGCCTCGGCGAGAACGGAGCGGGGGCTCCGCCTCGCCATCGAGCGGCATCCGGCCGCCTGGGATTCGGGTTCCCGGCCGCCGGATGCCGCTCCGTCTGTCACAGGGCGGTGTAGCCGCCGTCGACCAGGTGGTAGCTGCCGGTGATGAAGCTCGCGGCGTCGCTCGCGAGGAACACCACGAGGTTCGCGACCTCGTCGGCCTGCCCGAGCCGACCGATCGGGTGCTTCGACACGAGGAACTCCTTCGCTTCGTCGCCCATGTTCGCCAGCAGCGGGGTGTCGATGAAGCCGGGGCCCACCGAGTTCACGCGCACGCCCTGCGCCGAGTACTCCAGTGCGGCCGTCTTGGTCATGCCGACCACGCCGTGCTTGGCCGTGACGTAGGCGGGCGATCCCGCGAAGCCGACGCTGCCGAGGATCGAGGCGATGTTCACGACCGAGCCGCCGCCGTTCGCGAGGATCGACGGGATCTGCGCCTTCATGTTGCGGAACACGGCGTTGAGGTTGATCGCGATGACCTTGTCCCACGCGTCCTCCTCGTAGTCGGCCGTCGGGGCGGTGGCGCCGCCGATGCCGGCGTTGTTGACGCCGATGCGCAGGGGCGCGAGGGAGTTCGCGAGCTCGACCGACGAGGCGATCCAGGCGGGGTCGGTCGCGTCGCCGACCGAGGCCTCGGCGGTGCCGCCCGCGGCGCGGATCTCGTCGACCGCGGCCTGCGCGTGCTCCGCGTTCAGGTCGTTCACGACCACCGACGCGCCGTTCTGCGCCAGCAGCAGCGCGACCGAGCGGCCGATGCCGCTGCCTGCTCCCGTCACGATCGCCGAGCGGTTCGAGACGTCGTACTGAGCCACGAGAGACTCCTCTTCCGGGCGGGCGCGGTGCCGGGAGATCTTCTCGGACGGTCCGTCCTTCCCTCCAGCCTACGCCGGAATATCGGAGGTGGATTCACGTGAATGGAAGTCAGCGGAGGACTCGGTAGCGCAGATGAGCCTCGCTCGCGAACGCCGACGTCTCCAGCCTCTCCAGCTCGATGCGCTGCCCGAGGCCCGCGAACAGGGAGATGCCGTCGCCGAGCAGTACCGGTGCCACGTCGAGATGGATCTCGTCGACCAGCCCGAGGCGAAGGCACTGGCGCGAGATGCTTCCGCCGAGCAGGCTCACCCACCCGTCGCCGGCGGCCTGCGAGGCGCGCTCGACGGCCTCGGCGATGTCGTCCACGACGAACGTGTAGGTGATGCCGTCGCGCTCGATCGGCTCGTGGGGGTGGTGCGTCATGAGGAAGACCGGCACTCGGAGCATGCCGCCGTAGGGGATCTCTCCGTCGTCGATCGTCTGCGTCCTGTTCGCGCCGCCGACGATGGCTCCGATGCGGCTCGTGACGCGCTCGACGACGGTGTCGTCTTCGGGGGCGGATGGTCGACCGAACATCCAGTCGACACCGCCGTCCGCATCGGCGAGGAATCCGTCGAGTGTGACGGTGGCATGGACGATCACCGTGGCCATGAGTGCTCCTTCGAAGAGATGAGTTGAGTGACTTGCCTCAAACCGTATGTGGAGTGGAGAGGGAAGTCAATGCGCTCACTACTATGGGATACTGGAGGCATGACTCGCGGCGACTCCTCCTATCACCGAGCGCTGGCGGCGACGAACCGGGAGGCGATCCTCGCCGCCGCGACACCGCTGTTCCTCGAATCCGGATATGACCGCACGTCGCTGGCTCGCGTCGCCGAGCGAGCAGGGGTCTCCACCGCCACGCTGTTCAAGCAGTTCCCGACCAAGGCGGCGCTGTTCGAGGCGGCGGTGCTCGCGGCCGGAGGAGCGCGCGACCCAGACCCCGTGGAGGTGTCGACGGACGACTTCGAGGAGGGGCTCGTGGCGCTCGGGCACGCCTACGCGGAACTGGTGACCCGTGCGCAGATGGTCGACCTGATGCGGACCGTCATCGCCGAGTCGCCGAAGTTCCCCGAGGTGCGGGAGCGGACCTTCGACTTCGGCACGCTCCCCGTGCTGGAGGCGCTGGGGCGCTTCCTTCGGGCATCGCACGCGGCGGGCACAGCGGACATCCCCGAACCGGACCGCACCTCGGCGCAGTTCCTCGGGATGATCGCCTCCGAGGTCTTCTGGCCGCGCCTCGTGCACGGCACCTGGTCGATCACGGGCGCCGAGCAGCGACGGGTCGTCGAGGAGGCCGCGCGCACGATCGCCGCGCGCCACGCGGCGCGGCCCGCGGCGGCTGAGTGATCGCCCCGCTCGTCGCCCCGGTCGCCCTGGCGTCGCTCGGGAAGGGAGGGGGCCCGTGAACGGAGATCACGCCGGGGGCGTGACGGAACCGCCGGTGTGCACCGGACGCACCTCGACGCCCCCGCCGGACAGCAACGACGGGTCCGTCCGAGCGAGATGGATGGCCTCGTCGATGTCGGCGGCATCCAGGATGTAGAACCCGGCGACGACGTCCCCCGACCCGTAGGGCCCGTCGGTCGGGCCGTCCGCCCGCAGCGTGCGCGCCATCGACCGAGGGGTCAGCGCGTACGCGGCCCGCATGCGGCCGGACGCGACCAGGGAGTCGAAGTGCTCATCGCACTCCTGCAGCTCCTCCGGGGTCGCCGTGGGGGCGTGTCGGGAGTCGCCGGCGTAGATCAGGATCGCGAACCGGGGCACGTCAGGACTCGTCCCAGGGGAGCTTCACCAGCGGCAGGATGTAGATCCGGCCCGCGATCGCGACGGGATGCTTCGCCATGAAGGCGGCGGCCTCGTCGATCGAGTCGGCGGTGACGAGGTCGTAACCCGCGAACCACTCCTTGAACTCCGGGAACGGGCCGTCGGTGATGATCGTCTTCCCGTCGCGGACCGCGACGGATTTCGCCTGTTCGGGTCCGGCGACCGGGCCGCCGTCTCCGAGGCGCCCCGCCGCGTCGCCCTCGGTCGCCCAGCGTTCGAGGATCTCCTGATCCTCCGCGCGGGCCAGCGGGGTCCCGGTGGAATCGGACATGTGGATGACGAGGTACGTGCTGCTCATGGGGTGTCTCCGTTTCTTGTGAGGTGAGTGCGGCGGCGGATGAGGTGCGCGGTCTCGGCGGTGTTGCCGCCGAGGGCGATCGCGCGGTCGTAGGCGGAGCGGGCCTCGGCCGGTCGGCCGAGCGCACGCAGCAGCTCGGCACGCGCGACGTGGAAGGCGTGGTGGCCGTCGAGCGTCTCGGCGAGCGGCTCGATCATCGCGAGGGCGACCTGCGAGGAGTCGAACTCGGAGACCGCGATCGCCTTGTTGAGGGTGATGACGGGGCTCGGATCGATCTGCTCGAGCCGCGTGTACAGCGACACGATCCGATCCCAGTCGGTGTCCCGCGCGTCGGCGGCGGTGACGTGCACTGCGTTGATCGCGGCCAGCAGCAGATACCGTCCCGGACGCCCGGCCTCCCGCTCGTCGGCGCGGGAGTGCAGGAGCTGCAGGCCCTCCGTGATGGCGGACCGGTCCCACGCTGTCCTGTCCTGTTCGTCCAGCCGCACGAGCTCGCCGTCGCGGGACACGCGTGCGGCGGCTCGCGCCTCAGTGAGCAGCATGAGGGCGAGAAGCCCGGTCACCTCCGGGTCGTCGGGGAGGAGGTCGTGGGCGAGTCTCGTGAGGCGGATCGCCTCGGCGGTCAGGTCCCGCCGGAGCGGGGGCGAGTCCGGGCCTGACGCGAGATACCCCTCGTTGAACACGAGATACAGCACGGTCAGGACGGCGTCGGTGCGGGCGGGGAGGTCCTCCGCGCGCGGGATCGTGAACGGGATCCGGGCGGCCTTGATCTTCGCCTTCGCCCGGGAGATGCGCTGGCCCATCGTGGTGTCCTGCACGAGGAACGCGTGGGCGATCTCCGCGACGCTGAGGCCGCCGACCATGCGCAGCGTCAGGGCGACGCGGGCCTCCAGCGGCAGCGTCGGGTGGCAGCAGATGAAGAGCAGGCGCAGCCGATCGTCTTCCACCACGCCCGCGGATGCCGGCGGGTCTGTGTCGTGCAGCATCATCGCCTCCCGGTGCTTCTCGTCGCGACGTGCCTCGCGACGGAGCCGATCGATCGCACGGCGGTTCGCGGTGGTCGTCACCCAGCCGGCCGGGTTCGGCGGGATGCCGTGCGCCGGCCAGTGCTCCACGGCTGCCGCGAACGCCTCCGCGGCCATCTCCTCGGCCAGATCGAGGTCGCCGAAGCGGCGCGCCAGTCCGGCGACGATCCGGGTCCATTCCTCCCGATGCGTCCGCGTGATGGCCGTCCTGGCCGCCCCCGCGTGGGAGGGCGTCGGCGTCACGATGCCCTCCGCGTCGACAGGGCCGCGAAGACGCGCCGGATCGGAGCGAGTCGTGCACCGCTCCCGCGAGGCGCGGGCGGGACGGCGATCCGGCGATCGGCGAGGGCCGCTCGTCTCTGCCACGCGACGGACCCCTGGTGCGTTGCCGTGTCGTGGAGCAGCAGCGCCATCATCGGATCAGTATGCACGGGTGCCGCCTTCCGGGGTGAGGGGAGCCCGAGGACTCCGGATACTCACACCACGAACGGCACCCGCGCATTTCGACACCTCCGGCGAGACAGGCTCCAGTCCTCCTGGTTACCTCGTCAGGGCGTATCCGTGTTCCGCGAGCGCCCGCGCGAGGAACGACGCGTACCAGGTGGGCCACTGCTCGTCGTAGACGCCGCCGAGCTGTTCGCGCTCGTAGATGCCGTGGGCCGCAGCGGTCGTGCGGAGCAGTTCCTCGAGAACGCCCGCTGCGCGTTCGGTGTCGATCGACTCGGCCATCGATCAGCGCCCGGGGAGTCGGTCGATCACCTGCTGGATGATCCACTCGTTGCCGTCGGGGTCGTCGAACGAGGCGTACGACGCGTAGCTGTCGTGCTCCTCGTTCGGCCCGTCGACGCGGTTGTGGCCGTCGGCCCAGTGGAAGACGCCGTCGGCGTCGTGCCAGATGGGGGTGATGTCGATCCCGCGGTCGGCGAGTTCCTGCCGGGCACCCGCGAGGTCGGAGGTCACCAGATGCAGCCCGCGCGCGCTGCCGGGCCGAGCCGACGTGAGCTGCTCGCCGAAGATGATCGAGGCGCTCGATCCTGGTGGGGTGAACTGCACGACGCGCAGTCCGCGATCGGTGGCGAAGTCGGCGTCCTCGCGGAAACCGATTCTGGTGTAGAAATCCTTGGCGCGGTCGACGTCGGAGACGGGGAGGACGACGATCTCGAGGGCGAGTTCCATGGTGCTTGTTCCTGTTCTTGCGGGTGGGCGCGGTCAGCGGGCGCTGAAGGCGGAGGTGAACGACTTCTTGAGGCCGGGGGTGCCGAGGAGGGGCAGGAGCGCGGCGAGCACCCGGGGGCCGAAGGCGGCAGGGGTTCTGGTCAGCGTGACGTCGATGAGCGTGCCGCCGCTCGCGGGGGTGAAGCGGAAGTCCCAGCCGCCGCCGGCGCCGAACAGCTTGGAGTCGTGGGTGACCATCGTCGCGGAGCCCGCGGCGGTGTCCCACTCGTAGCGTCCGCGCTCCCAGGCGGCGTCGTTGCCTTCGGTCACCTCGGCCCAGTTCGCTCCGCGGTCGTGCACGTGGAAGTGCTCGGGCTCGATGCCCGACCAGGCATCGGTGCGAGCGGGGCTGAAGTCGGTGAGGACGGCCATGGCGGCCGTGGGGGAGAGCGGCGAGGACACCTGGAAACGGGTGACGGACATCGGGGGCCTTTCGGAGAGTAACCGTTTGGAATGGTTACACTCTGACAGTGCCCGAGTAACCTGTCAAGCTGGTTACCCCGATCCGCTCGATACCCGTTAGAGTGGTTACGTGATGCACGCCTTCCCCTGTGGGACTCTCGCTCTCGATTTCGTGGGCACGCTTCGCGCGCGCCGCGATCCGGAGCCGCGCGAGATGCTCGCCGACGGGCCCGCGCTCGACGCCTGGTTCGTCGAAGCGGGCGTCATCGGCGAGGCGCCCGCGGCCAGCCGGACGGAGTTGGAGCGCGCGATCGAGCTGCGCGAAGCCATCTACGACTGCGCTCTCGCACGACTGCAGGGGCACGGACTGCCGAGTGTGGCCGTCGGCGTGCTCAACCGCTGGGCCGGCTCCGCCCCCGTGCGGCTGATGCTCGACGACGCCTCCACCCGGCGAGAGGGATCGGCCGCGAACGGGCTCGCGACGGTGGCGCGCAACGCCGTCGAGCTCTTCGGCGGTGACGACGCCGCGCTGCTCCGCGAGTGCGGGCGGCCGGGCTGCACGCAGGTGTACGTCGACCGTTCGCGGGGCGGTCGCCGGGAATGGTGCTCGATGCGCACCTGTGGCAACCGCGTCAAGGCCGCACAGTTCCGGGCTCGTCACCGCGACGCCCCCGCGAGCGCGTCCGCCTGAGCTTCACACGGACGCTCGACGGAGTCGGCCCTGCTCGTCGATCTCGATCAGCAGCTCGATGCCGAGACGTCTCAGGAAGTCGGCGTCGTGGCTCACGACCAGGAGGGCGCCGCGGTAGCTTCCGAGCGCTTCGATGAGCTGATCCACGCTCGTGATATCGAGATTGTTCGTCGGCTCGTCGAGGATGAGCAGCTGAGCCGGCGGTTCGACGAGGAGCAGCTGGGCGAGGCTGACACGGAAGCGCTCACCGCCCGACAGGGTTCCGACGGGTCTGTCGGCGGCCGCGCCACGGATGAGGAGGCGCGCGAGCTGGTTGCGCACGGTATCCGGCGCGGAGGCGGGAGCGGCGCGCTGAATGATCGCGAACGCGGACTGCGCATCGTCGAGTCCGTCGAGTCGCTGCGGGAGGTAGCCGACCCGGTCCGTCAGCAGCGACCCGGACGGGCGCCCCGCCGAGACGGGCTCACCGCGGAGAAGGCGTTCCAGCAGCGTCGACTTGCCGGCTCCGTTCGGCCCGACGAGCGCGACGCGCTCTGGTCCCTGGATGACGATCGTCGTCTCGCCGTCGGTGAGCTCGGCGATACGGCGCGCACGCGGAACATCGGGGTCAGGCAGGGTGAGATGGATGTGCTCCTCGGCGCGAACGCGCGCGTCGGCCGCGTCGACGGCAGCCTGAGCGCTGCGCACCTTGTCGTCCAGGGTCGTCCGCATCGATCCGGCGGCGGCTTGCGCCTTGCTCGCCCTGTTGCCGGCCATGATCTTCGGGATGCCGCCGCTGGCCTGCGTCTTCTTGCCGGTGCGCTCACGCCTGGCGAGCTTCGTCTCCGCTTCGATGCGCTGCTTCTTCTCCACCTTCAACGCCTGCTGCGCGGTCCGTGCGGCCTGGCTCGCGGCCGCCTGCTCCAGCTCCAGGTGCGCGGTGAACTCGCTGTACGGGCCGCCGAAGACCGAGAGGTTCCCGGCGTGCAGCTCCGCGGTCGCGTCCATGTGCTCGAGCAGTTCCACATCATGGCTCACCACGATGAGCGTTCCCGGCCACTGGTCGACGAGTTCCGCCAACCGCCCGCGGGTCCGACGGTCGAGGTTGTTCGTCGGCTCGTCAAGCAGGGTGATCGCCGTACGTCGCACACGCAGTCCTGAGATGGCGATCAACATCGCTTCGCCGCCGGACAGTTCTCCGACGCGCCGATCCAGTGCGGTGTCGGCGAACCCCAGCTGGCTCAGGGCCTCGTTCGCGCGCGGCTCGATGTCCCAGTCGTCGCCGATGGTGTCGAAGTGGCGCACGTCGACGTCGCCGCCCTCGATGGCGCGGATCGCAGCGAGGATGTCGTGCACCCCGAGGAGCTCGGCGATGGTCGCGTCGTGTCCCAGCGTCAGCATCTGCGGGAGATAGCCGACGTCGCCGGCGGTGTGGATGCGACCGCGCGACGGCGTCAGATCGCCGGCGATGAGGCGGAGGAGGGTGGACTTTCCGGCGCCGTTCCTGCCGATGAGGCCGGTTCGGCCCGCTGTGAAGCTGCCGGTCACGTCGTCGAGCGCGAGCGTGCCGTCCGGCCACTCGAAGGAGACGTTCTGAAGGGTGATGACGGATGAGGTCGACATGAGGATCTCTCGTGTTCTGCCCGGTGCGGGCTGCTGACGGGGTCAGCGGGGTCGGAAATGGGCGCGCTGAGGATTCAGCGGGATGCGGCCCCGTGCGACCGAACGGCGCGCGACGCGGACGTTCGATGCCCATCCGTGCTCGCGAACGGAATGCGCGTCAGCGGCGGATGCTGTGGTCGACGACCGGGCGATGGCCCGGCTCGTCGCGGGAGGGAAGGGGGCGCAGCGGGATGTGGCCAGATGGCCGGCGCCTACGCTCTGTCGACCTCGTCGATTTCCATGGCTCGATCCTAGCGTCGCCTCACCGACGACGACGACCCGGGGCGACGTCGCCACACATACCTCTTGACACGCCCGCACGCCAGGCATAACGTACAACCAAATGGTTGCACGAACAGAACTGAGCGAAGCGGAGGTCGACCGTGTGTTCCACGCACTGGCGACGTCGACCCGGCGCGACATCCTGCGCCGGACGATCGAGCGGGAGCAGTCCGTCTCGACCCTCGCCGCCGAATACGAGATGTCGTTCGCGGCTGTCCAGAAGCACGTGGCCGTGCTCGAGGCCGCGAACCTCATCGTCAAGCGCGCCGAGGGACGCGAGCGGCTCGTCCGCGCGAACCCCGAGATGATCGCCCGCGCCAGGGCGCTCCTCGCCCGTTACGAAGAGCTGTGGCGGTCGCGCATCGCCCGGCTCGACGACCTGCTGGCCGAGACGCCCGCCGGTCGCCCCGACAACGACACCACCGACAACGCACGAGAGAACCCAGGAGACTGACATGCCCGCCACCGACGTCACCACCGATGCCGACGACCTCACGATGACCGTCACGGCCGACTTCCCCGCCCCCATCGAGCGGGTCTGGAACGCGTACAGCGATCCGCGCCAGCTCGAACGCTTCTGGGGTCCTCCCGGCTGGCCCGCCACCTTCACCGCGTGGGACCACACGGTCGGCGGCCGCGCGGTCTACACGATGAACGGACCGCGCGGCGAGAAGTCGACGGGCGTCTGGGAGTTCCTCGCCATCGAGGAACCGCACCGCTTCGAGGTGCTCGACTCCTTCGCCGACGAGCACGGAAAGCCCCTCGACGGCTTCCCCGCGCAGCGCATGAGCTTCACGTTCGATTCCACGCCCGAGGGCACCCGCATGGTCACCACGAGCCACTTCGACTCGGTCGACGCGCTCGAACAGGTCGTCGAGATGGGTCAGGTCGAGGGCATCAAGATGGCGATGGGCCAGCTCGACGCCGTGCTGCAGGACCTCCGCGACTACGCGCAGGGCAAGGGCACCCGGGTGGAGCTGCTCGACGACACCCACGTGCGCATCACCCGGCTCGTCGAGGGTCCGCGCGAGCTGGTGTGGCGCGCGCACTTCGAGCCCGACCTCATCCGCCAGTGGATGCTCGGCCCGGACGGGTGGGAGATGACCGAATGCATCGCGGCCACCGAGGTCGGCCAGTCGTACCGCAACTCATGGGCGCCGGTCGGCGACACCGAGGGCGAGCCGTTCGGGTTCGAGGGTGAGGCGCTGCTGATCGACGCCCCGCGCCGCGCCGTCACCACCGAACGCATGCAGGGCATGCCCACCGAGACCGTCAACGACCTGAGCCTCTACGAGGAGGACGGCGCCACGCTCGTCACGGTGCTCATCGAGTACCCCGACAAGGAGACGCGCGACATGATCCTCGCCACCGGCATGGCCGACGGCATGGAGGCCTCGTTCGCCCGCCTGGAACGCGAACTGCTGGCGGTCTGACCGCCGCGTCGTCCACGACTCCTCGGAATCGGCCGGGTCCCTCGTGGATCCGGCCGATTCCGCGTCCCTGCTCGCCGTTTCCGGGGAGTTGTGGACCGCCCGTCGCGGAGGTGCGGCGGCGGACCGGGGTGGAGCGGGATAAAGTGGCGGCACGATGAGGATCACGCGCCGCACCCTGCTCCTCGGCGCCGGAGCCGGTGCCGTCTCGGTGCTTCTCGCCTCCTGCACGCCGGAGCCGAAGCCCACGCCGACGCCCACCCGCACGCGTGAGCCCGAGCCGCCGCCCGGCGTCCCGGCCCCTGCCGGCAGCATCCGCAGCACCTGGACCACCGACCCGTTCGCCCTGGGAGCTGCCAGCTTCACCCCCGTCGGAGTGCTCGCCGACGCCCGCGCCGCCCTCGGCCGCCCGGTCGACGATCGCCTCTTCTTCGCGGGTGAGGCCACCGACGAAGACGCCCCCGGCACTGTGCGCGGAGCCATCGCCTCGGGGGAGCGCGTGGTCGACGAGCTGATGGATGCCGCGGGATCGGGGGAGCGCGTCGCCGTGATCGGCGCGGGCCTCGCGGGAGCCACTGCCGCCGCCCTCCTCGCCGACCGGGGCCTGCAGGTGACCGTGTTCGAGGCGCGCGACCGCGTCGGCGGGCGCGTCTTCACCCGCAGCGACGACTCCTGGCCGGTGCCCGTGCAGCTCGGCGCCTGGCTGTTCGGCGAGGACGACGCCGAGGTGCTCGACCGGCTGCGCGCCGGCGACGTGGGAACCGTCGACCTCACCGGCTCGCTGTGGCGCACCCCCGACGGCGACATCGAACCCGTCGACCCCGTGCCCGTCACCACCGCCATCGCCGCCGCCCAGGCCGCCCCGGAAGACGTCTCGGTCACTGACGCGCTGACCGCCGCGGGCATCGACCCCGCGGATCCCTCGACCGCCGCCCTGCTCGACATCCTCGCCGCGCGCACGGGTGCCGCAGCCGACGAGCTCTCCAGCTGGTTCGCGCCGCCGCTGCCCACGGGCGACCCGGCCGCCACCCGCGACAGCCTCGTGCCGTTCGTGGAGCACGCGCTCGACGGAGTGCAGGTCGGCCTGAACTCCCCGGTTGCCCGCCTGGCCTACGACGACACCGGGGTGAGCGTGCGCCTCGGCACCGGGGAGGCCCTCTCGTTCGACCGGGTGGTGGTGACGGTGCCGCTCGGGGTGCTGCAGGACCGCAGCATCGAGTTCGACCCGCCGTTGCCCTTCGCCAACCGCGGCGCCATCTCGGCGCTCGGCATGGGGGCCATCGAGACCGTGTGGCTGCGGTGGGACGAGGCGTTCTGGGAGAACGACGAGGCCGTGTGGCACGCGGTCGGCACCGACGCGGTCATCCCCACCTGGATCAATCTGCGCCCCGTCACGGGCGAGAACGTGCTGGTGGGCATCGTCGGGGGTGCGGCCGCCGCGGAGTTCGCGGAGCTCAGCGACGACGACGCGTTCGACGCGGCGCTGGCGTCGCTGACCGTCTACGTCTGAGCCGACGCGCCGACCCGCTCGCGCGCATCGACCGCACCGGCCGGGCTGCCGCGGTCGTCGTCCGGGGGATCGTCGGGCCCGGGATCCGCGTCGGTGCGCAACCGCCGCGGCAACGGCATCCGGCTGATCAGCACCAGGGCGGTCGCGACGATGCTGAACGATGCCAGGGCCACCGCGCACGAGATCACGAACTCGGGCGGACCGCTCACCTGCCGCGGGTCGAGGAAGTAGTACGGATACCAGCCGATCAGCGGGCCACGGATGAGCGTCGCGACACCCCACAGCACCGGATACACGAGGGTGATCGGAACCACACGCCACGGCACGGCCCGATGCCCCGGAGCCAGCGCCCAGGCCGCGACCGTGACCGCCGGCAGGTAGAAGTGCAGCACCTGATCCGACCACGGCACGTCGATGCGGATGCCGCGCACGCCCGCCTGCCACACCAGGATCGCGAACACCAGGCCGGCCGTGATCGTCCACGTCAGCACGAGCGCCAGCGCCACCGTTAGCCAACGCGGGTCTCGCGCACGCCGCAGGGCGAGCACCCCCGCGATCGAGAGCAGCACCACGAACGCGAGGTTGGACTGGTTCGTCAGGTAGGCGAAGAAGTTCTGGCTCGCGATGGTGTGCGACGCCAGGCCCCAGGCCATGCGGTGGATGAGGGCGACGAGGCAGATGGCGGCTGCGCTCAGACGGAGCAGGCCGAAGACCGTACGGGTCCTCACCGCCGCGTCACCGTCCCCACCATCATCCGCCGAGTCTACGGAGTCCACCCGAGCGCTCGCCGCGTCGCGGGTGGCTGCGCCGTGCGCTCAGATCAGCCGACGCAGGGCCTCTTCGAGCGAGACGCCCTGCGCCTCGGCGCGGTCGCGGAGGCGCGCGTGCTCATCGGACGACAGCGGGATCCGCAGTTCGATCGGGTCGTCGTCGGGGCGGTCGAGGCCGTCGAGCAGGTCGGAGGGCTCCGCCCACAGCGGTTCCGCGTACGACTCGGAGACGGGGGTGGCGGCGGGGCCGGAGGCGGTGGGCGCCCCGGTGATGCGGTCGGAACCCGCGGCCGGAGCGGAGGTCGCCGTCGCGACGGAGCTGGTCTTCGCGGCCGGGGCTGTCCTCTCGGGAGAGGCGGCCGCCGGGGAAGAGGTGGTCGCGGCGTGCGCGGCGACGGGGGCGGAGGCGGCGACCGCGGCACCGGCGTCGGTCGCGAGGGTGAAGCCCGGGCCCCGGCGCGGTTCCTGCCCCTGCTGGTACGCCTTCGCCGCCGCGTTCGCGCGCTCGTCCGCTGCCTCGTTCAAGGGGTGCCCCGCGTGGCCCTTGACCCACGAGAACTCCACGTCCCGTCCGCGGATCGCCTCGTCGATGCCCTCCAGCAGGTCGCGGTTGAGCACGGGGCCGCCGTCGGACTTGCGCCATCCGCGGCGCTTCCACCCCGGCATCCACTTCGTCACGGAGTCGATCACGTAGCGGCTGTCGCACTCGATCAGCAGCTTCTCGTCGGTGCCGGCGGTCGCGCGGAGGAGCTCGAGCACGGCCCGCAGCTCGCCCTGGTTGTTGGTGCCGTGCGGGGAACCACCGGCCGCCCAGTTGGCGTCATCGATGTACCAGGCCCAGCCGTTCGGGCCGGGGTTGCCCAGGGCGGAGCCGTCTGCGGCGGCGGTGATGGTCATCCTTCCACCGTATCGGTGGGGGCCGACGCGGCCGCGCGAGAGGGCAGCGCGGTCAGTCCTCGGGGTCGCTGTTCTCGACCGTGGCGGCCTCGGGCGCGGGCGGCGCGACCGGGAACACGATCGAGCTCACCGACGCCGGGGCGCCGAGGCCGAGCGTGAGAGGGTCCACCGCGGGGGCCGTGTCGAGGAGGTCGGCGTCGGAGCGTTCGAGCGGCTCGGACGGCAGAGCCCACTGCTGCTCTTCTTCTTCGGGTCGCTGCTGGAAGAGTCCCATGGAGTCCATCATGACCCCGGCCGCACGACCCGCGGTCGCATTCACACGGGATTGATCGCTTGCCCGCGGGCCGGGCTCAGGCGGGGTCGCGGGTCGAGGCGGCGCGCACGGCCTCGACGAGCGTCCGCCAGGGGCCCTCGAGCGCGGAGTCGGGCAGCTCGCGCTCCCGGCGCTCGGAGGGCGTGCGCGCGCGGATGCTCCACATGAAGCGGTCGGCCCCGGGTGACGCGTCGGCGTCCTGGTCCCACGGGCAGAGGTCGATGAGCGTGATCCACTCGTCCGCGTCGGACGGCTCCGCCTCCACACGCCACTGGCGACGGATGCCCGCGATGCCGCCCGATCGCACGACGGCGATCACGACGGGGGCGTCACTCGGAGGTGCCGGGTCCTCGCTCATGCTCATAGACTCCCACGGCGCTCCACGCCCGTCGAGCCGCGGCCGCCGTCTCCTCGTCGACCGCGACGGCCGCGGCCACCGTGGCGTCGGCGAACTCCGTGAACGTGGCCGTGCTCGACAGCCCGCCCGTGAGCGCCCGGTACCAGACGGTTCCCGCGCGCTCCCAGGCGTTGCCGCCGAGGTCGCGCGCGAACAGGGCGAACGCGCGGTTGGGGATGCCCGAGTTGATGTGCACGCCGCCGTTGTCCTCGGTCGTGCGGACGAAGCCGCTCATGTGGTCGGGCTGCGGGTCTTTGCCGAGCTCATCGTCGTCGTAGGCCGTGCCGGGGGCGATCATCGACCGCAGCGCCGAGCCCTGCACGGCCTCGGTGAAGATCTCGGCGCCGATGAGCCAGCTCGCCTGCGCCGCGGTCTGGCCCTGCGCGTACTGCTCGGTGAGCGCGCCGAAGACGTCGGCGATCGATTCGTTCAGGGCGCCGGGCTGGCCCTGGTACTCCAGGTTCGCGGTGTGCTGCACGACCCCGTGTGCGAGCTCGTGCCCGATCACGGTGAGCGAGCCGGTGAAGCCGCGGAACACCTCGCCGTCGCCGTCGCCGAACACCATGCGCTCGCCGTCCCAGAACGCGTTGTCGTAGTCGACGCCGTAGTGCACGGTCGCGTCGAGCGGCGCCCCCGCGTCGTCGAGCGAGTTGCGCTGGAAGGCGGCCAGCAGCATCTCGAACGTGGCGCCGAGGCCATCGAAGGCCTCGTTCACGGCGGGGTCGTCGACCGGCGCGTCGTCTTCGCCGCGGACCACGGCGCCCGGCAGCTGCTGCGTGTTGCCGGCGTCGCTGATCGTGCGGTTCGGCGCGTCGGACAGCTGGGCGACGAGGTCGCCGTTCTCGTCGATCGAGAGGTCGATGCGTACGCGGAACGGTGGACGACCGGCCGTGAGGGTCTGCCGGGCGGCGGCTGCCGCCTTGGGGAAGCGGCCGGACTCGGCGAGGCGCGCGAGCAGGTAGGAGGGGATGACGCCGTGCCGCGGGAGGGGTTCTGCGCTGCTCATGGTGCGACCCTACGCCCCGCCTCGGACGTTCGTCCGCTCGCTCGTCGCACCGGACGGGCCGCAGGCCCGCTCCCTGACCTGCTGACTTGAGATTGAGAATCGTTCTCAATAAGGTGACAGAGTCATGAACCTCGCACTCCTCCGGCGGGCAGCCCTCGCCCCCTCCGCCCTCCTCGTCCTCCTCGCCGCCGGGTGCGCCTCCCCGGTCGCGCCCGCTGCGACGGCGGATCCCGGTGCGCACGGCATCGACTCGGGCGGCGCCGCGGAGGTCGCTGCGCCCGCCCTCGCCCTCGCCGTCGCGGACGAGCGGGGCGCCCTCACCCTTCTCGATCTCGACAGCGAAGAGCGCGTCGTCCTCACTGACGCCGGGGCCGGGAGGGCCGCGGTGTCGGGCGATGGGCGCCTCGTGTTCCTCGCCCGCACCGACGGCGACGAGGCGACCGTGGACGTGGTCGATACCGGGCGCTGGACCGTGCCGCACGGCGACCACACGCACTCGTTCCAAGGCGAGCCGCGGCAGGTCGGCTCGCTGGACGGCCACGGAGAGGTGCGGGTGAGCGGGGCCGGTCAGAGCACGGCGATCGGCTTCGGCGGCGCGGAGGTCGTCGTGCTCCCGCACGACGACCTCGCCGGCGGACTCGACACCGCCCGGCTCGACCTGACGCACGCGGGCCCGGTCCTCCCGTTCGCCGACCGGCTCCTCGTGCCCACCGCCTCCGGCACCATCCGGATCGTCGACGGCGAGGGCGCCCCTGCCGCCGCGGCCGAGATACCGTGCGGCGCGGTCTCCGACGCCGACCTCACCCGCGTCGGCGCGGTCTTCGCGTGCGCGGAAGGGACGGTGCTCTTCACCCGGCAGGTGGGCGGAGAGATCGTCGGCGAGGCGATCCCGTATCCGGCCGGAGCCCCCGCGGCGACGCGGCTCGACGGTCGCGCCGACCGGCCGGACCTCGCCGGCGTCGCCGGTGACGACGGTGCGTGGCTGCTCGACGTCCGTCAGCGCACCTGGACGCTGATCCCCTCCGACGTCCCGCTCATCCGCGCCGTCGCCCTCGGAGACGACGCCGGTCGCACGGTCGCGGTCGACGCGGAGGGACGGCTCCGCGTGCTGGCGCCGGACGGATCCGTGCTGGCCCGCACCGAGCCCCTGCTCGCGGCGACCATCGCAGACCCGGCGCTGCGAGACCGCGTGGAGCTGCGGGTGTCCGCACGACGCGTCTACGTCGCCGATCCCGCCGCGGGAACGATCTACGAGATCGACAACGGCGACGCGCGCATCACCCGTACCTTCAGCGACCTCGAGGCCGCGTTCCTCCAGCTCGTCGGCTGACCCAGAGTCCTCGGCGCCCCCGCGCCGCCGCGCATCCGCGCACCCTGAGAAGAAAGAGAGACGAACCCATGTCCCGACCCCGCAGCCGCCTCGCGCTGGGCGCCCTCGGCGCGATCGCCGCCGTGGCCCTCGCCGGATGCGCCGGAGCTCCCCCGGCGTCCGAGAACACCACCGGTGCCGCGCCGGAGCAGCACGACCATCACGAGGCGGACACCCGCGTCGCCCTCACCTACGACGGTGGCGTGGTCGTGCTCGACGGCGACACCCTCGAGACCGTCGGCGAGGCCGAGCTCGACGGATTCCTGCGCGTGAACGGCGCGGGCGACCACGACGGCCATGTGTTCGTCACGGCCGAGGACGGCTTCCACGTGCTCGACACCGGTCTCGCCTCCGGGGCCGTCGAGTTCACCGGGGAGGTGTTCGAGGCGGTGGCCGCCGGACACGCGACCCCGCACGCCGGCCGCACCGCGCTGTTCGACGACGGCACCGGAGAGGTGCTCGTGTTCGACACCGACGCGGTCGGCACGGGCACCCTGCCGGAGTTCGACACCATCGCGTCGGAGGCGGCGCACCACGGCGTGGCCATCGAGCTGTCCGACGGCACCGTCCTGTCCACGATCGGCACGGCCGAGGCCCGCAGCGGCGTGCGGCACCTGGCGGCGGACGGCACCGAGCTCGCGCGCGACGAGCGGTGCCCGAGCGTGCACGGGGAGGGCGCGCTGAAGGGGGAGGTCGTGATGTTCGGCTGCGAGGACGGTGTGCTGCTCTTCGCGGACGGCGCCTTCACCAAGCTCGACGCCCCGGACGAGTTCGGGCGCACCGGCAACGCCTACGTGACCGACACCAGCGCCGTCGCGGTCGGCGATTACAAGACGGATCCCGACCAGGAGGGCTACTTCCTGTCGCAGCTGGTGCTGGTCGACACCGCGGCCGCGAGCCTCTCGGTGGTCGATGCCCCGGCCGAGTACACGTGGCGCGGTGTGGGGCGCAGCGCCCACGACGACATCGTGGTGCTGGGCGCCGACGGCAGCCTCGCCGTGCTCGACGAGTCCGGTGCGGTGCAGGACTCCTGGTCGGTCATCGACGCGTGGGAGAGCCCGGCCGAGTGGCAGGACCCGCACCCGGGCCTGCGGGTGGTGGGCGACATCGCCTATGTGACCGAGCCGGCGAAGAAGCGCATCGTCGCGGTCGACCTGCACACGGGAGAGGTCGCGGCCGAGGCCACGCTCGACGTGGTCCCCAACGAGTTCGTGGTGGTGGGTGCCGCCGGGCACTGACCGCCACGGGACAGGAGGGGCGGATCCGGGTGGGTCCGCCCCTTCGTCGTGCGGCGATGGCTCACCCTTGACAGGATTGCGTTCTGTATACAGAATACTGGAGAGCCCCGCGGGGTGATCCGACCCGAACTTCAACGATGAAAGAGGTAGCGAGATGGCACGTGCTGCGACACGGTATCTGGCCCTGGGCGCCGCCGGAGCGCTCGCACTCGGACTCGCCGCGTGCAGCGGTGGCGGCGGGGGCGGCAGCGTCGACGCCGACGGCAAGGCCACCGTCGTGTGGTCCACCTGGGGCACTCCGGAGGAGCTCACCCGCTACGAGGAGTTCAACAAGGACTTCATGGAGCGCCACCCCGACATCACCGTCAAACTGCAGCCCGTGGCCGGCTACGGCGACTACCACTCCAAGCTGCTCGCCCAGCTGACCAGCAACACCGCGCCCGACGTGTTCTACGTGGGCGACGACATGATCGGGCAGTTCGTCGACTCGAACCGGCTCATGCCGCTGCGCGAGCTGATGGACTCGAAGGACAGCAAGACCGCCTACGACGACTTCTTCCCCGGCCTGTTCGGTGCGGCCGAGAAGGACGACGAGGTCTACGCGGCGCCCAACGACTCCAACCCCGACGTGTTCTGGTACGACAAGCAGGCGCTCGCCGCGGCCGGCATCACCGAAGACCCCGCGACCCTGGCCGAGAACGGCGAGTGGACCACCGACAAGTTCCTCGAGATGAACGCGGCCCTGCACGACGCGGGCCTCACCGGCACCATGTACTGGAACTACTGGGCCACCCACTGGAGCTGGCTGTCGTCGCAGGGCCTCGACGCCCCGTACGACGACAAGGGGACGTTCGTCGCCAACGAGGACGCCGACACGGTCGAGGCCATGCAGCAGTTCGGCGACCTCTTCCAGGACGGCACCTTCGTGGTCGCCGACACCCTCCCCGACGGCGCCGGTGCCGACAGCGTGTTCGTGACGCACAAGGCCGGGTTCTTCGTGCAGGGCCGCTACACGATCGGCACCGTGAGCGCGGCGGGCGAGCAGGACAGCTACGACATCGTGCGCTGGCCCACCCCCGACGGTGCGGAAGCCCCGACCGGCGTCGCCACGTCGTTCCTCGCGATCAACGGCAAGACCAAGGTGAAGGACGCCGCGTTCACGTTCTGGACCGAGTTCCTGTCCGCCGAGGGGCAGACCTTCCGCCTCGAGGGCGGCGGCAACGCGGTCCCGTCCATCAAGGGTGCCGACGAGGTCGTGCTGGAGGGTGACTACCCCGCGCACGCGCAGACCTTCCTCGACATGCGCGACATCGGCTTCGAGGACTACCCCGCCGAGGCACGCATCCCCGGGCTGCCCGTCGCCATCGCGGAGGAGTTCCAGAAGCTCTACGAGGGCAAGGTCGACGCGCAGACCACGCTCGACACGATCGCCGACGTGGTCGCGGAACGGTCGGAGAAGTAGACCGGTGACCGCGATCACCGAGAACGGACGGATGCCGCAGGCCGAGCCTGCGGCATCCGCCCCGCCCCTGCGCCCCGAGGCCGCGTGGCGCCGCCGCGACCGCCGCTGGGGCTACGTGTTCGTCGCCCCGCAGCTGCTCGGCATGGCCCTGTTCGTCATCCTGCCGTTCGGGGCCAGCCTGGTGCTGGCCTTCGCGGAGTGGGACGGGCTGAGCGACCTGGAGTGGGTGGGCTTCGCGAACTTCGCCGAGCAGCTCACCGACCCGCTCCTCGGCCGCGCCATCCTCAACACCCTGCTGATCGCGGTCATCACCGTGCCGATCGGCCTCACGCTCGCCGTGATCGTCGCGGTCGCGCTGGAGAGGCTCAAGACCCGCACGCTCTACCTCATCCTGTTCTTCGCGCCCGTCGTGACGTCGACGGTCGCGGTCGCCATGATCTGGCAGCAGATGTTCCGCGCGGACGGCCTGCTGTCCACCACCATCGCCAACGTGTTCGGCATCACCCCGCCCGACTGGCTGCAGGACCCCAAGCTCGCGCTGCTCGCGGTCTGCATCGTCACGATCTGGTCGTCGATGGGCTTGAACGTGGTGATCTTCCTCGCCGGGCTCCAGAACATCTCGCCCTCGGTCATCGAGGCCGCCCGCATCGACGGCGCCGGCGCCTGGCGACTGTTCACCGGCATCCGCCTGCCGCTGCTCTCCCCGATCGTGTTCTTCTCGTCGGTGATCGCGTTCATCTCGTCGCTGCAGACGTTCGACACGGTCTACGTGCTCGTCTCCGGCGGCGGCCCGGACAACGCCACCCGCACGATCGTCTACCACATCTTCGATCTGGGCTTCGGGCGGTTCGAGTTCGGTCCGTCGAGCGCCGCGAGCGTGATCCTGCTCGTGCTGACCCTCGTCATCACCGCGATCCAGTTCGGCGCGCAGAAGAAGTTCGTCCACTACGAGGATGACCCGGCATGACCCTCCAGACGCCCTCGCTCATCGAGCCGGCCGCCCCCGCGACCGACTCGACCGTCGCCCTCACGGCCCCCGGCTACCGTCGCCGCGGCCGCGGAGGGCCCGGCGCCGACCGCGCCCGCCGTCGCCTCGGAGCCACCGCGCTCCACGTGGTGCTCACGATCGCCGGCATCTCGATGGTGTTCCCGTTCGTGTGGATGCTGCTGACGTCGTTCAAGACGCTGCCGCAGCTGCTGAAGAACCCGCTCGAGTTCCTCCCCAACCCGTGGACGGTGGAGAACTACGCCGACGCCTGGAACGCGGTGCCGTTCGGGCAGGCGTATCTGAACAGCGCCTACATCGCGGTGCTGGTCGTGGTGGGCACGCTGCTGACCGCATCGATGGCTGGCTACGCGTTCGCGCGCATCCGCTTCCGCGGCAGCAAGGTGCTGTTCATCGTGTTCCTGGCGACACAGATGATCCCCGCGCAGGTCACGCTCATCCCCTTCTACCTGCTGATGTCGCAGATCGGGTGGGTGGACTCGCACCTGGCGCTGATCGTGCCCGGCATGATCGCGAACCCGTTCGCGGTGTTCCTGATGCGGCAGTTCGTGCTCGCCCTGCCGCGCGAGCTGGAGGAGGCGGCGCTGGTCGACGGCGCGGGCCGGTGGCGCATCTTCTGGAGCATCGTGCTGCCCAACCTCAAGCCGGGGCTCGCCGCGCTCAGCATCATCACGGCGCTCGGCGTGTGGAACGCGTTCCTGTTCCCGCTCGTGCTGCTCAACACCCCCGACCTGTTCACGGTGCCGCTGCTGCTCACCTCGTTCCAGGGGCAGTTCGGCTCGATCAACTACGGGCTGGTCATGGCGGCCTCGGCCATCGCGACCGTGCCGATGCTGATCGTGTTCGTGATCGGACAGCGGAAGATCCTCAACAGCATGGCCGCGTCGGGCCTGGGCGGGCGATGATGGCCGACGACCTCGACCTCGCCGGGCTCGCCGGCCGGCACCTCGACCTGATCACCGCGCCGTTCACGCTGCCCCGGTCGCGGGTGCTCGTGTTCGGCGAGGTCGACGGCGTGCGCGTGCACACCTCGGAGTACGAGCGGCGGCTGTCGGAGTGCCGCGTGCTCGACCTCGTGGAGGTGCTCGACGCGGACGGCGCCGTGCTGCCGGTGGCCGACGTGCGACCCGAGAGGATCGCGTTCGGGGCCCCTCGTCTCGCTACGCCCGCTCACGAACCGGGGGCGGGTGCGGAGACGCAGCGTGCCACGCTCACCTTCGCCGACCCGGCGACGCTGAGCATCGGCGGCGACCCCGGCCTGCGCGTGCGGCTCACGCGCCCGGACGGCCGGAGCGAGGAGCATGCGCTCGGAGAGGGACTGCGCCTCCGCGTCGCTCCCGACCGCTCGGTCACGGTCGAGTCCGGCGATCACCGGGCCGCCCTCGCCGCCACGGCCCACGTCTGGGACGACTGGTTCGCCCGGTGTCCGCGCGTGCGCGACGACCTGCAGGAGATGACCGCCTTCTGCTGGTGGGTGCTCGGCGCGAACATCGTCGAGCTGCCCTCCCTCGGCGACGCCAGAGCGATCGTGCCGTCGAAGATCGGCTACGTGGGACTGTGGCAGTGGGACGCGTACTTCATCGCCGTCGGCCTCCGCCACGGCGACCCCGCGCTCGCGCGCGAGCAGCTCGACATCGCGTTCCGGTTCCCGCAGCCAGACGGACAGCTCCCCGACGTCGTGCACGAGGAGGGCGTGCTCGCCACGAGCGACGACCTGCCCGAGAGCGACCGCGCGAACCTGCGCCGCGCGGGCTCGCAGATCGCCGACCCCACGGCGCCCGTGCCGCTGACCAAGCCGCCGCTCGCCGCATGGGCGCTGCGCGCGGTGCTGGAGGTGGAGGACGCGCCGGAGTGGGCACGGCGCCAGCTCGCCACGGTCGTCCGCTCGCAGGACTGGTGGTTCGCGGGCAGCGATCTCGACCACGACGGCATGCCCGAGTACGGACACCCCTATTCCTCGGGGCTCGACGACAGCCCGATCTTCGACGGCCCGCTCCCCACGGCCGCCCCCGACCTGGGCGCCTACCTCGTGCGGCAGGACCGCGAGCTCGCCGACCTGCTCTCCCGATACGAGCCCGGCGCCGACGTGAGCCGGTTCCGCGAGCGCGCCGAGGCGACGCAGGAGCTGCTGCTGCGCATGTGGGACCCCGAGAGCGGACGCTTCCTCGCGTTCGGCGGCGGCGAGACGCTCACGAGCGACACCGTCGTGGGCCTGATGCCGCTGCTCACCGGAACCCTGCCGGAGCAGATCGCCGGTGCGCTGCGTGCCGCGGTGGACGACCCGGAGCGGTTCGCGCTGCCGTGGGGCCTGCCGACGGTCGCCGCATCCGACCCCGACTTCTCGGAGGAGCGGATGTGGCGCGGCCCGGTGTGGGTCAACACGGCCGCTCTCGTGGCGGAGGGCCTGGAGGCGTCCGGCTTCGCCGAGCGCGCACGGCAGCTGCGGGAGCAGACCGTGGCGCTCGTGATCCACGGCGGCGGCCCGCACGAGTATTTCCACCCGCGCACGGGTCAGAAGGCACGCACGGCCACGACCGCGTTCGGCTGGTCGGCGGCGCTGTTCATCGACCTCGCCGTGACGCTGTCGCGGTGAGCCGTGGCCGGGTCAGGCGGTGAAGTAGCTGCTGGTGGCGTTGTCGAGGATGCGCTGCATGCCGTTCGTCCAGTTCAGCTTGAGGGCCTGGACGGCGGCGGGCACGTCGCCCGCCGCGAGGTGCCGGGCGATCTCGGCGTGCTCGGCGGCGACGCGCTCGACCTTCACATCCTCCGGCACGAGCAGCGACTCGTAGCGGTGGAACGAGCTGCGCACGCTGTCGATCACCGCGAGGAGCCGGGTGTTGGGGCACGCCGAGAGCATCAGGCTGTGCCACTCGTCGTCCTTCGTGATGACGAGCTGGTGCTCGACCAGTTCGTCGGCGAAGGCGTCGGCCATCTCCTTGAGCCGGGCGCCGATCGTCCGCAGCTCGTCGGGCGGGCTCAGCTCGAGCGCGAGGCTCTCGAGGGCGGCCATGACGGGTGCGAGGTCGCGGAACTCCGACGCGCTGAGCGGCACGAACCGGAAGCCCTTGCCGTTCTCGCTCTCGATCTGCCCCTCGGACTCGAGGGCGATGAGGGCTTCGCGCAGCGGTGTGCGGCTGACTCCGAGCTCGGTCGCGAGCTGCACCTCGTTGATGCCCTCGCCCGGCTGCACGAGTCCGGCGCGCATACGGGTCAGCAGCTCCTCGCGCACCTGCGAGCGCAGGTTCTTGCGTTCGATCGCCATGACCTTCCCCTTCTGCCGCCTGCCCGTCAGCCTATGGGTTGACGCCCGGCCGGACGGCGACCTAGTGTGTTGTATACAGAATACAGCGGGACGTCGGAATGCGCCAGAGCGCCGACACGGCGGCCCGTGACTCAGAGAGGAGCCTCCGTGTCCGGACCCCGCGCCGACCAGCCGCTCCGCCGCGTGCGCCTGGATGCGCTCGCGTTCGGCGGCGACTACAACCCCGACCAGTGGTCGGAGGAGACCTGGCACGAGGACATCCGCCTGATGCGCGAAGCGGGCGTGAACATGGTGAGCCTCCCGATCTTCAGCTGGCCGCAGCTCGAGCCCGAGCCCGGCGTGTACGACTGGGCGTGGCTCGACCGCATCATCGACCTGCTGTGGGACGCGGGCATCGCGATCGACCTCGCCACCGCGACCGCCACCCCGCCCTCGTGGCTGCTGCGTGCCCACCCGGAGATGGCGCCGTGGGACGCCGACGGACACCGCCTCGAGTTCGGGTCCCGCCAGACCTACTGCCCCTCGTCGCCCATCTGGCGCGAGAACGTCGCCCGCATGGCCCGCGCCATGGCCGAACGCTACGGCGAGCACCCCGGCCTGGCGATGTGGCACATCTCCAACGAATACGGCGACCACACCTCGCGGTGCTGGTGCCCCGAGTCGGCCCGCCACTTCCGGCGCTGGCTGCAGGAGCGCTACGGAGACCTCGACGGCCTCAACGAGGCGTGGGGCGTGAACGTGTGGGGCCAGCGCTACACGTCGTGGGAGCACATCGAGACCCCCAAGCGCGCGCCGGGACCGGTGAACCCCACCAAGCTGCTCGACTTCGAACGGTTCTCCTCCGGCGCGCTGCTGGAGCTGTTCCAGATCGAGATCGACGTGCTGCGCGAGGTCACCCCCGAAATCGCCGTGACCACGAACTTCATGAGCATGTTCCGCGACCTCGACTACTGGGACTTCGCCGCGGTGGAAGACGTCGTGACCGACGACGCCTACCCCGACCCCGCCGACCCCACCTCGCACGTGGGTGCGGCCCTCAACTACGGCCTCATGCGGGCGCTCAAGGACGGGCAGCCGTGGCTGCTGCTGGAGTCGTCGGCGAGCGCCACCAGCTGGCGCGACGTGAACGTGCCCAAGGCCCCCGGCAAGATCCGCGTGGAGAGCCTGCAGGCCGTGGCCCACGGCTCCGACGCCGTGATGTTCTTCCAGTGGCGGCAGGCCAAGTATGGCCAGGAGAAGTTCCACTCCTCGATGCTCGGCCACCGCGGCGAGAGATCGCGCAGCTTCCGCGAGACCAAGGCCCTCGGCCTCGAACTGCAGAAGCTGGAGGCCGTGCGCGGCACCCGGGTGCGCTCCCGCGTCGGCCTCGTCGTCGACTGGGACTCCTGGTGGGGATCGAGCGCCGCGGAGTCGCTCCCCTCGCAGCGGCTGCAGTGGGCGCAGCAGGCCCGCGCCTGGCACCGGGCCCTGTACGCCCTCGGCCAGCCCGTCGACGCGGTGCGTGCCGCCGGTCCGTTCGACCGCTACGACGTGGTCGTGGTGCCGAACCTGTACATCGCGGAACAGGAGCACGCCGACGCGCTCGCGGCCTTCGTGGAGCGCGGCGGCCACCTCGTCGTCGGGCCGTTCTCCGGGGTGGTCGACGCGACCGAGAAGGTGCACGACGGCGGTGCGCCCGGCCCACTGCGGACGCTGCTCGGCATCGAGGTGGACGAGCAGTGGCCGCTCGCGGACGGTGAGACGGAGCAGATCGCCTACGCGGGCGAGACCCTGACCGTCCCGAGCTGGAGCGAGTGGATCGAGGCCGACGACGACGTGCAGGTCCGGGGCACGTACGCGAGCGGAGAGCTCGCGGGGCTCCCCGCCGTGACCCGTCGCCCGGTCGGCCGCGGCTCCGCCTGGTACGTCAGCGCCATGATCGACCACGACGGCATGCTGCCGCTGTTCCGTGACGTGCTGCGCACCGCGGGTCTTCCGGCGCGCGACCACGTCGACCTCGACGTGGAGGTCGTCACCCGCGCGGACGACACCACCGACTACACCTTCTACCTCAACCACGGACGCGCGCCCGTCGCCGTCGAGCTGCCCGGCCCCGGGGTCGACCTGCTCACCGGCGCCCGGCACAGCGACCGGCTCGACCTCGACCGCTACGGCGTCGCCGTGCTCGCCTCGCCCCGCGCCGACACCATCCCGACCGCCACCCCCATCCCCGTGAAGGAGGACGCATGACCGCCCCGTTCGTGCATCCGTACATCCCCAACACCGCACCCGAGTCGCGCGCCGCGATGCTCGCGGCCGTCGGCGCCGAGACCGTCGACGAGTTCTACGCCGACGTGCCGGAGGCGCTGCGGCTCGGCCGCCCGCTCGACCTGCCGGCGCCGTTCGCCGCCGAGCAGGATCTCGCGCGGCACGTCCGGGGGCTCCTGGCGAAGAACCGCTCCACGCAGGAGCGCCTGAGCTTCCTCGGCGCGGGCACCTACAACCACTACGTGCCCGCGGTCGTGGACGAGGTGATCGGCCGCAGCGAGTTCCTGACCGCCTACGCCGGAGAGCCGTACGAGGACCACGGCCGCTTCCAGGCGCTGTTCCAGTTCCAGTCGCTCATGGCGGAGCTGCTGGAGATGGACGTCGTGAACGTGCCGACCTACGACGGCTACCAGGCCACCGCGACCGGGCTCGCCATGGCCGGACGCCTCACGGGACGCCCGCGCGTGCTGGTCGCCAGCGACGTGCTGCCCGCGAAGACCTCGAAGGTGCACGACTACATCCGGGCGCACCTGACCCTCGACCACCTCCCCACCGTGAACGGCACCGCCGACGTGGCCGCCGTCCGCGCGGCCCTCGGCGACGACGTGGCCGCGGTCTGGGTCGAGACTCCCAGTGCCACGGGCGCGGTCGAGGCCGCGCTCCGCGAGATCGCCGACGCCGCGCACGCTGCGGGCGCCGTGCTCGTGGTGGGCACCGACCCCATCGGCTACGGCGTGCTCGCGCCGCCCGCGCTCGCCGGAGCCGACATCGTCACGGGCGACATCCAGTCGCTCGGCCTGCACCAGTGGTTCGGCGGAGCCCACGGCGGCTTCATCGCGGTGCACGACGACCCCCGGTTCGTGATGGAGATGCCGTCGCGCCTGTTCGGTCTCGCCACCACCGACGTGCCCGGAGAGTACGGGTTCGGCGACGTCGCCTACGACCGCACCTCGTTCGCGCACCGCGAGGAGGGGAAGGAGTGGGTCGGCACGGCCGCCGCGCTCTGGGGCATCGCCGCCGGGGTGTACCTGTCGCTGATGGGACCCGCCGGGATGGCCGAGCTGGGGGAGGTACTGCTCGCCCGCACCCGCTACGCGCAGCAGTCTCTGGCCGCGCTGCCCGGGGTCACGCTCGACGACGACGCCGTGCACCTGCGTGAGTTCACCGTCACGCTGCCCGTGCCGGCCGCCGAGGTCGTGTCCGCCCTCCGTGCCCAGGGCATCGAGCCCGGCGTGGTCGTGGACGAGCACCGCCTTCTCGTCTGCGTGACCGAGCTCACGTCCCAGTCCGACATCGACCGTCTCGCGTCCGCGCTCGCCGCGGTCGTCGCCCCCGAGCTCGCAGAGGAGCAGAACCGATGAGCCTCCCCGTCGCCCCCAAGCCGGCACTCCGCCGCTTCCAGCAGGCCCGATGGGACGAGCCGATCGTCTTCGAGCTCTCCACCCCGGGCGAGCGCGGCGTGCTCGTCTCGGCCGTGGAGCCCGAGGTGCGCAGCGCCGTGGGCGACGTGGTCGCCGACCTGCCGCCCGCCCTGCGCCGCCCCGCCGCTCCCGCGCTGCCCGAGATGGGGCAGATGCGCGTGCTCAAGCACTACCTGCGCCTGTCGCAGGAGAACCTCGGCGCCGACTTCAACGTCGACATCGGTCAGGGCACCTGCACCATGAAGTACGCGCCCAAGATCAACGACCAGCTCGCCGGCACCCCGCAGCTGACCGCGATGCACCCGCACCAGGACCCGGCCGACGCGCAGGGCGTGCTGGAGATCGTGTGGCGGCTGGAGCGGATGCTCGCCGAGATCTCCGGCATGGACGAGGTCTCGCTGCACACGCAGGGCGGCTCCGCGGCGATCTGGTCGAACATCGCGATGATCCGCGCCTACCACGAGGCGAACGGCGAGGCGGAGCAGCGCCGGGAGGTCATCACCACGATCTTCAGCCACCCCTCGAACGCGGCAGCCGCGAAGGCTGCGGGCTACGAGGTCATCACGGTGTATCCCGACGCCGACGGCTACCCGTCGCTCGACGCGCTCAAGGCGGCGCTGTCCCCGCGCACGGCGGCCATCATGGTCACGAACCCCGAGGACACGGGCATCTACAACCCCGCGATCCGCGAGTGGGTCGACGCCGCGCACGCCGTGGGCGCCCTCGCCTCGTACGACCAGGCGAACGCGAACGGCATCCTCGGCATCACCCGGGCTCGCGACGCCGGGTTCGACGTGTGCCACTTCAACCTGCACAAGACGTTCGGCACCCCGCACGGCTGCGGCGGCCCCGGCTCGGGCGCCAACGCCGTGAGCGCGGCCCTCGCCCCGTTCCTCCCGGGCCCCCGCGTGGTGCGCGAGGACGACGGGACGTTCGCGGTCGCCGAGGCGGGCGAGCGGTCCATCGGCGCGGTCGGGCCCTTCTTCGGCGTGATCCCCGCGCTCGTGAAGGCCTACTCGTGGATCATGGCGCTCGGCGCGGACGGGCTGCTCGCCGCCGCCGAGACCGCGGTGCTCAACAACAACTACCTGATGGCGAAGGTGCTCGCGATCCCCGGGGCCTCGGCGCCGTACGCGACCGGCCGCCGCCGCATCGAGCAGGTGCGGTACTCGTGGGAGGAGCTCTACCGGGAGACCGGTGTGTCGTCCGAGGAGATCGGCGTGCGCATGACCGACTTCGGCATGCACTACTGGACGAGCCACCACCCCTACGTGGTGCCGCAGCCGTTCACGCTCGAGCCCACCGAGTCGTACTCCATGAGCGAGCTCGACGAGTACGCCGCGACGCTGGCCGAGGTCGCGCGCGAGGCCAGGGAGAACCCCGAGGTCGTGCGCACCGCCCCGCACAACCAGACCGTGCACCACACGCACCACGACGACCTCGACGACCCGGAGCGCTGGGCCGTCACGTGGCGCGCGTACCGCCGCAAGTACTTCGCCGCGGAGGCCGCCGCGTCGTGATCGGTCTCGTCGTCAACCCCGTCGCCGGCGTCGGCGGACCCGCGGGTCTCGCGGGCTCCGACGGCCCGGAGGTGCAGCGCCTCGCCGTCGAGCGCGGAGCGCGCTCGCGTGTGCAGGAGCGCGCGGCCTCGGCGTTGACGACCCTGGCCGCGCGGCACCCGGGGCTCGAGGTGGCCACGGCCGCAGGAGTCCTGGGTGCCGACGCGGTGCGCGCCGCCGGGCTCCGGCCCCGCGTGCTCTCCACCCCCGCGGAGGCCGTCCGGACCGAGGCCGCCGACACGTCCCGGGCGGTCGCGGCCCTCGCGGCGGACGGGGTCGAGCTGATCCTCGTCGTCGGGGGTGACGGCACACTGCGCGATGCGGTCGCGGGGCTCGACCTCGCGGCGGCGCTCACAACTCCGGAGAAACCCGACGGTCGCGCGACCGTGGCTCCCGCTCCCGGCCGGACCTCGACCGAACTCCGCAGTCGCGCGGGCACCCCGGCCGTGCTCGGGGTGCCCGCGGGCGTGAAGATGTACTCGCCCGTGTTCGCGGTGAGCCCGCGCGCGGCCGGAGCCCTCGCGGCCGACTGGATCGACCACGGCGGGCTCCCGACGGCGGAGCGCGAGGTGCTCGACATCGACGAGGCCGCGATGCGCCGGGCCAGGGTCGAGCCGACGCTGTACGGACTCGTGCGGGTGCCCGTGCACGCCGGTCGCACGCAGGCGCGCAAGGCCCCGACCCCCGCGACCGAGGCCGCCGCCGTCGAGGCCGCAGCCCGCGGCGCGGTCGCCCGGATGCAGCCCGGCGTGCGCTACCTGCTCGGCCCCGGCGGCACCACGGCCGAGATCGCGCGGCAGCTCGGCCTCGACGGCACGCCCCTCGGGGTCGACGTCGTGCTCGACGGGCGGCTCCTCGTCCGCGGCGCGAGCGAACGGCAGCTGCGGGACGAACTCGCGCTCGGCGCCGCGCAGGCCGTGGTGACCGTGATCGGCGGACAGGGGTTCCTGCTCGGCCGGGGCAACCAGCAGCTCTCCGCGGCCGTGCTCCGTGCGCTCGGCGACGACCCCCTGCTGGTCGTCGCGCCCGAGCAGAAGCTCGTCGACCTGCACGGCCGGCCCCTGCTCGTCGACACGGGCGATCCCGTGCTGGACGCCCGGCTCGCCGGGCACATCCGCGTCGTCACCGGCGTCGGCACGAGCAGTCTCTACCCTGTGACCGCACCCGAACTCTCCCCCGTCTGACCCCCGAAAGGACCCCCATGCGACTCCAGAACAAGAAGGCCATCGTCACCGGCGGCGCGGGCGGCATCGGCCGTGCCACCTGCCTCGCGCTCGCGGCGGAGGGTGCCGCCGTCGCCGTGGTCGACCTGAACGCCGAGGCGGCCGAGGCCGTGGCCGCCGAGATCCGCGATGCCGGTGGCACGGCGGTCGCGGTCGCCGCCGACGTGTCCCGCGAGCCCGACATCGAGCGGGTCGTCGCGACCGCCGTGCAGGAGTTCGGCGGGGTCGACGTGGTGTTCAACAACGCCGGCATCATCCGCCGCCAGACCGCGGTCGAGATCGAGGTCGACGAGTGGGACCTCGTGTTCGGCGTGAACGTGCGCGCCATCTTCCTCATGTGCAAGCACGTCGTGCCGATCATGGAGGCCGCGGGCGGCGGCTCGATCGTCAACACCGGTTCGGGCTGGGGTCTGAAGGGCGGCGGCCGCGCCCTGTCGTACTGCGCGTCCAAGGGCGCCGTGGTGAACATGACCCGTGCGCTCGCGATCGACCACGGGCCTGCCGGCATCCGCGTGAACTCGGTCAACCCGGGCGACGTGAACACGGGCATGCTGCGGGATGAGGCGCGCCAGCTCGCGCAGGACGCAGACTCCTTCCTGGCCGAGGCCGCCGACCGCCCGCTGCGCCGCATGGGCGAGCCAGAGGAGGTCGCGCAGGCCGTGGTGTGGCTCGCGAGCGACGACTCCTCCTACGTCACGGGCGCAGCCCTCGTGGTCGACGGCGGCGGCATCGCCTAGGCGCTCAGGCGGCCTTCAGCTGCACCAGCTGGATGAGGTTGCCGCAGGTGTCGTCGAGGACCGCGACCCAGGCGGTGCCGATGTCGGTCGGGGGCTGGGTGAACACGACGCCGTGTCGGGTCAGCCGCTCGTGCTCCGCCGCGAGGTCGTCCACGGCGAACTGCGCGAGCGGGATGCCGTCGTCCACGAGGGCGTCCCGGTAGGGCTTCACGGCGGGGTGGCCGGAGGGCTCGAGCAGCAGCTCGGGCCCGTCCGGGACCTCGGGTGAGGTGACCGTGAGCCACGCGGCGTCGCCGAGCGGGATGTCGTGCTTCTTCGTGAAGCCGAGCACGTTCGTGTAGAACGCGAGGGCCGCGCGCTGGTCGTCGACGAAGATGCTGGTCAGTTCGATTCTCATGGGGTGCTCCGTTTCTGCGGCCACCGCTCGGCGATGCGGGCGAGGGGCTCGGGGTGGAAGTAGTGGAACTTGGAACGACCGCGCCGTGCGGTGGAGACGAGCCCGGCGGACTCGAGGACGGCGAGGTGCTGCGAGACGGCCTGACGCGTCGACGTCACGCCGTGTCGCATCGCCAGGGTGGTGCAGATCTCGAAGAGGGTCTGTCCGTCGCGCGCCGAGAGTTCGTCGAGGATGCGACGCCTCGTCTCGTCGTCGAGGGCGTGGAACAGATCGCTCATGCCGTCATAATAGGCAAGCCCTCACTTGCATATCAAGAGGTGGATCCTCACGGCCGACCTCACGGAGGTGGACGCCCAGGACACTCGCGTAAAATCGGCACAATGACCGATGCCCCCGACGCCACCCCCGACCTGGGCCCCGGCATCGACCCCGACGACCTCGCCACGACGCTGCGGGTGCTCCGCGAGCTGCACACGATCGACAACGAGCACCCCGACTTCATCGCCGTGCGCCAGGCGACCGCCGCGATGTTCAAAGACGTCAAGCGCGTGCGCCGCAAGCAGATCCGCGATGCGATCGCCGAGGCCGACAAGGCCGTGGTCGCCCGCACCGCCACGGGCGCGCCCGACCGCATCGACGACGAGACCCGCGGCAACGACCTGGCGTCGAGCGTGGTCGACGCCCCGATCGCGGGGGAGCTGCTCAAGCCGCGCAACTGCTACATCTGCAAGCAGCCGTACACGCTGGTCGACGCGTTCTACCACCAGCTGTGCCCGGATTGTGCGCGCTTCAGCCACGGCAAGCGCAACGCCCGCACCGACCTCACCGGCAAGCGCGCCCTGCTCACGGGCGGTCGCGCCAAGATCGGCATGCACATCGCGCTGCGGCTGCTGCGCGACGGGGCGCACACGACCATCACGACCCGGTTCCCGCGCGATGCCGTGCGCCGCTTCTCGGCCCTGCCCGACGCGAGCGACTGGCTGCACCGCCTGCGCGTGGTCGGCATCGACCTGCGCGACCCCGCCCAGGTGATCGGGCTCGCCGACTCGGTCGCCGCTCAGGGCCCGCTCGACATCCTCATCAACAACGCCGCGCAGACCGTGCGCCGCTCACCGGGCGCGTACTCGCTGCTCGCCGACGCGGAGCTGCAGCCCCTGCCCGACGGGCCGCTGCCGGAGATGGAGACCTTCGGCCACACCGCCGATCCGCATCCGCAGGCGCTGCAGGCATCGGTGGATGCGCACCCGCTGCTGTCGGTCGCGGCGCTCGGCGGCACGGTCGCGGAGCAGGGCGGGCAGGCGCTCACGGCCGAAGACCTCGCCCGGCTCGCGATGGCCCCCGGCTCGTCGTCGCTGGAGAAGCATGCGGACGGCACGGCGATCGACGCGGGCGGGCTCGTGCCCGACGTGAACCGCGTCAACAGCTGGGTGCAGTCGGTCGACCAGGTGGATCCGCTGGAGATGCTGGAGGTGCAGCTCGCCAACACGACGGCGCCGTTCCTGCTGATCAGCCGTCTGCGCGCTTCGATGGCCGCGTCGTCCGCGCACCGGAAGTACGTGGTGAACGTGTCGGCGATGGAGGGGCAGTTCTCCCGCCGCTACAAGGGACCGGGCCATCCGCACACGAACATGGCGAAGGCCGCGCTGAACATGCTCACCCGCACCAGCGCGGGGGAGATGCTCGAGAAGGACGGCATCCTCATGACCGCCGTCGACACCGGCTGGATCACCGACGAGCGTCCGCATTACACGAAGGTCCGGCTGGCCGAAGAGGGCTTCCACGCGCCGCTCGACCTGGTCGACGGCGCCGCCCGCGTGTACGACCCGATCGTGCGCGGCGAGGCGGGCGAGGACATCCACGGCGTCTTCCTGAAGGACTACGAGCCCAGCCCCTGGTGACCCTCCGGACGGCTCAGGCCCAGATGTCGGAGAGGGCGACGGGGGCGCTCGAGACCGGGCCGTACCCGGTGACGCTGGCGACCGCGCGGAGCTGCGTGTACGCGCCGATCACGGACCGCGGGAGCGTGCTGGCGTAGTAGCCCGACGAGTTCGTCGACTGTCCCGTGTAGATCGTTTCCCAGCCGGAGGCTCCGTCGCCCTGGAAGTCGAACGTCTGCGTCAGATCGGCGGTGCCGGGGCGGGAGAGGGTGACCGTGCCCCAGGCGTAGTTCGCGTCGAGGGCGAAGGCGCTGAGCGTCAGCTCCGGGGTGCCGAGCGAGGCGGCTGCGGCGGGAGCAGCGGCAGAGAACGCGATGACCGGTGCGATCCACGCCGCGTGGACGATCGTGCGGCGGGAGAGAGCACCGCGTTCGCGCGGCTTTTCGGGCATCATGGCGAAACACTATCGCGCAGACGCGGTGCAGCGAGACCGCCGCGGCCCGGCGGTCAGCGCGGGTACGGGAGGGGGAACCACACCGTCACGACGAGGCCGCCCTCCGCGCGCGGCGTCAGCACCAGGGTGCCGCCGTGCGTCTCGGTGATGCGCTGCACGATCGCCAGCCCGAGCCCCGCACCGGCGTGGTCGTCGCGCGTGCGCTCGGACCCGCGCTGGAACGGCTCCACCAGCGTCGCGATCCGGTGCTCCGACAGGCGCTCGCCCGTGTTCTCCACGACGAGCGCGACGGCCTGCGGCATCATGTGCGTGCGCACGGCCACCGCCCCGCCGCTGGGCAGGTTGTGCACGATCGCGTTGAGCACCAGGTTCGTGACGAGCTGGGGCAGCAGGGCGGACGACCCGAGCATCGGCGCGGCGGCCCCACCCACCTCGACCGCGACCCCGCGGCGGTCGGCCAGGGGCAGCAGCGCCTCCACCGCCTCCTCGGCCAGCAGCGACAGGTCGACCAGCTGCCGCGGGAACGTGCGCTGCTCCGCACGGCTGAGCAGCAGCAGCGCCTCGGTCAGCGCGATCGCGCGCGTGTTCACCTCGCGCAGGCGGGCGATCAGCTCCTCCGCGTCGCGGTCGGGGTCGTCGCGGGCGACCTCGAGCAGCGTCTGCGAGATCGCGAGGGGCGTGCGCAGTTCGTGCGAGGCGTTCGCCGCGAACCGCTGCTGCTCGGCCACGTGCGCCTCGAGCTGCTCGAGCATGCCGTCGAACACGTCGGCGAGGTCGCGGAACTCGTCGCGCGGCCCCTCCAGGCGCACCCGATGCGACAGCGACCCCTGGGCGGCGAGGCGGGCGGCGTCGCTGATGCGTTCGAGGGGCGCCAGCATGCGTCCGGCGAGCAGCCAGCCGCCGCCGAGCCCGATCGCGAGCAGGGCGACCATGACCGCGATCGCCACCGGCACGAACGCGCGGATGAGGTCGGAGCGATTGGGCACGCGGATGTCGGCGATGATCTGCACGTCGGGGATGTACCGCAGCAGGTACAGCGCGACGGCCGCGAGCAGCAGCACCCCGGACACCACGACGATCCCGGCGTAGCTGAGGGTCAGCTTCAGCCGGGCGCTCATCCCCCGGCGCCTAGGCATCAGCGTCTGCCTCGATCCGGTACCCCACGCCGGGAACGGTGCGGATGATGCCCGGCTCGCCCAGACGCTTGCGCAGCGACGACACCGTGATGCGCACGGCGTTCGTGAACGGGTCCGCGTTCTCGTCCCACGCGCGCTCCAGCAGCTCCTCGGCGCTGACCACGCCGCCCTGTGCGTCGACGAGCACCTCGAGCACCGCGAACTGCTTGCGGGTGAGGGCCACGTACCGGTCGTCGCGGTACACCTCGCGGCGGAACGGGTCGAGCCGGAGACCAGCGACCTCGAGCACGGGCGGCCGGGAGCGCTGGCGGCGGCGGTCGAGGGCCCGCAGGCGCAGCACCAGCTCCCGCAGCTCGAACGGCTTGGTGAGGTAGTCGTCCGCGCCGATCTCGAACCCGGTGGCCTTGTCGTCGAGCCGGTCGGCGGCGGTGAGCATGAGGATCGGGATGCCGCTGTCGGACGCGACGATCCACCGCGCGATGTCGTCGCCGGAGGGGCCGGGCACGTCGCGGTCGAGCACGGCGATGTCGTACGAGTTGATGCTCAACAGTTCCAGAGCGGTGTCGCCGTCGCCCGCGATGTCGGCCGCGATGGCCTCCAGGCGCAGCCCGTCGCGGACGGCCTCGGCGAGGTAGGGCTCGTCCTCGACGATCAGCACACGCATGGCTGTGATCCTACGCACCGCGGTATATCGCGAACGTATGCAAAAGCGCATACGCCTTCGCAACCGCGCGCTTCCTTCACTGGAACCATGAACACCCGCACGAACCCCCGACCACCGCGGTCGCGTCGCCGTCGTCTCGGTGCGGCGCTGCTGGCGCTGGCCCTCGTCGTCCTCGGCGCGCTCGCGGTGCAGCAGTCGCTGGCCGCCGCCTCCGCCGACGCCGGACGGACCGTCCCGTCTCCGGCGCCGACCCCGTTCCCCGATCTGTCTTCCGGCGGCGCGGGGACCGACCACGGCGATGCGGACGGCACGATCGCCGACGGTGACCAGCCGACCGTGTTCGACGTGGAGCGGCCGAGCGTCGGCAACCTCGACCCCGATCTGCTCGCCGCCCTGCAGCGGGCCGCGAGCGATGCCGAGGTCGACGGCGTCGGGTTCCGCGTGAACAGCGGCTGGCGTTCCGCCGAGCTGCAGGAGCGGATGCTGCAGGACGCGATCGCCGAGTACGGCTCGGAGGCGGAGGCGCGCCGCTGGGTCGCCACGCCGCAGACCTCCGCGCACGTGTCCGGTGACGCGGTCGACCTGGGACCGCTGCCCGCACTCGACTGGCTGGCGCAGCGCGGCTGGCGCTACGGCCTGTGCCAGACCTATGCGAACGAGTCCTGGCACTACGAGCTGCGCCCCGACGCTGCGGCGGACGGCTGCCCGCAGATGTATGCCGATCCCACCGAAGACCCGAGGATGCGCTCGTGACCCGGGTGACGGCCCGGGGCGTGCGCGACTCCGCCGTCGCCCCTGCTTCCGCGCCCGCGTCGGTCGGGCCGGCGTCGGTCGGGCCGGCGTCGGTCGCGCCCGCGTCTGTCGCGTCCGCGTCTGTCGCGTCCGCGTCTGTCGCATCCGCGCCGGCCGTTCCTGCGCCCGCCCATCCCGCGCCCGTCCGCCCTGCGCCTGCCCGGCCCAGGCGCGATGCCGCGCCCGTCTCCGTCCCCTCCGGTGTCCGTTCCACGCCGCCGTCCCGCCTCTCGCGCCCGCGGTTGTGTACGCTCCCGGAGGCCGTGGCGCAGAACGTGTCGCGCGTGCGGCAGTCGACGTCCGCGCAGATCATGGCCGTGGTCAAGGCCGACGGCTACGGGCACGGGGCGGTCGCGGTCGCCGAGGCTGCCGTCGCCGCGGGTGCGACGTGGCTCGGGGTGACCGACGTCGCCGAGGGCCGTGCGCTGCGAGCGGCCGGCCTGGCCGTCCCGATCCTGTCGTGGCTGAACCCGGGCGGGATCGACGCGGTCGCGGCCGCGCTCGACCGGATCGACGTGGCGGTGGGCTCCGTCGACGAGCTGCGGGCGCTGATCGCGGACGCGGTCGCCCCGGTGCGGGTGCACCTGCACCTCGACACCGGGATGGCGCGAGGGGGCTGCCCGCTCGCCGACTGGCCGGAGCTGCTGCGGCTGGCCAGGGCGGCGCGCGGCCGCGTCGAGGTGGTCGGGGTGATGGGGCATCTGCCGCGCGCGGATGAGGCCGATCCGGCCGCCAACGCCGCGGCGGTGCTGCGGATGCGGCACGGCCGCGACGCGGTGCTCCGCGCCGGCTTCGGTCCGGTGCTCGTGCACCTCGCCGCGACCTCCGGCGCGCTGACCGATCCGGCGACGCACTTCGACCTGGTGCGCGTGGGGGCCGGGCTCGTCGGCATCGATCCATCGCTCACCACCGTGCTGACCGGCGCGGCGCGGTTCACCGCCGCGGTGGTGCACAGCGCGTTCGTGCCGGCGGGCACCGCGGTCGGGTACGGCGGCGCGCACGTGACGGATCGGGCGACCCACCTCGCGGTCGTGGGCGTCGGATACGCCGACGGCATCCCGCGCGAGCTCGCGCCCGGTGCTGGCGTGGAGCTCGACGGCGGCAGGCACCCCGTCGTCGGGCGGGTGTCGATGGACCAGATCGTGATCGACACGGGAGCGACCGCGGTGCCCCGCGGGGCCGTCGCGACCGTGTTCGGACCGGAGGGCGGCGCGGTGCCGTCGGTGCAGGACTGGGCGAGGTGGGCGGGCACCATCCCGCACACCATCGTCACCGGCATCGGCCCGCGCGTGGAGAGGGGGATCGCATGACGACCAGGGTGCTGGTGATCGGCGGGGGGCAGAACTCCGAGCACGACGTGTCGCTGGCGTCGGCGGCCGCGGTCGCCGCAGCGCTGCGACTCGGCGACCACGAGGTGGTGTGCGCGACCATCGGCTGCGACGGCGTGTGGCGGTCCGACGCGCTGCCCACGGCCGGGAGCGCGGCGGAGTCGCTGCAGCAGGCGCTCGGGCTCCTGGCCACGGTCGACGTCGTGTTCCCCGCCGTGCACGGGGTGCTCGGGGAGGACGGTGCGCTCGCGGCCCTGTGCGCACTCGCCGGGGTGCGCGTGGTCGGCTCCGGGCTGCGGGCGGGCGCGATCGGCATGGACAAGTGGACCACGAAGCTCGTGGCCCAGGCGGTCGGCATCGGCACCGCGCGGGGGCGACTGGTGGGGGCGGCCGACATCGGCGACGCGGAGTTCGACGAGCCCGTGGTGGTGAAACCTGTCTCGGCCGGGTCGAGTCACGGTGTGAGCCTGGTGTCGGCGGAGGGCGAGCTGCTGGGGGCGCTGCGGGAGGCCGCGCGCTTCGACCGGCGGATCCTCGTCGAGGAGGTCGTGCGCGGCCGGGAGGTGGACGTGGCCGTGATCCGCGAGAGAGGCGGCGTGCGGTGGGCGGCCCCGCCCCTGGAGATCCACGCGCCAGGACTGTTCGACACCGCGACCAAGTACGACGGCTCGGCCCGCTTCACGGTTCCCGCGCAGCTGGATGCCGCGCAGACGAGCGCCCTGCAGCGGGCGGCGGTGGCCGTGTTCGACGCCCTCGGCTGCGACGGGGTGGCCCGCATGGACTTCTTCCTCACGGAGCGGGGGCCCGTGCTGAACGAGGTCAACACCATGCCGGGCATGACCGCGGCGTCACAGGTGCCGCGCATGTTCGCCGCCGCGGGCGTGCCCTACGTCGATCTCGTGACGCGACTGGTGCGGGCTGCGTCGTGAAGGGGGTCGACAGGGGTCCTGCGACGGCGGATCCTGGGAACATGACGGCGTTCACGGTGCAGGATGCGTTCAGCGGTTTCAGTGTCGACGACCTCGACGCGGCGCAACGGTTCTACGGCGAGACCCTCGGGCTCGAGGTCGCCCGGAATGCAATGGGCTTCCTCGAGCTGCGGCTCGCCAGCGGCGGCAGCATCCTCGTGTACGACAAACCGAACCACGAGCCGGCGAGCTTCACGATCCTGAACTTCCCGGTGGCGGATGTGGATGCCGCGGTCGACGAGCTGCGCGCCAAGGGGGTCGAGACGAAGATCTACCCCGACGACGTGTTCCCCTCGGACGACCGCGGGATCGTGCGCGGCGACGGACGCGGGCCCGACATCGCGTGGTTCCGCGACCCGGCGGGCAACGTGCTCGCGGTGATGCAGGCCTGACGCCCGTCGGTCCCGCGCCGGCTCAGAGCCGGTCGACCGCGGTCACGGTGACGACCGCCTCGCCGGCCTCGTCTGAGGCGGCGAGGTCGATCGTGGCGCTGATGCCCCAGTCGTGGTCGCCCGCGGGGTCGTCGAGGATCTGCCGCGCGGTCCAGGCCGTCGGGCCCTCGGTGAGCAGCAGCAGCCGGGAGCTGCGGGCGTCGGCACCGGTCAGGATCTCGTCGTGCTCGGCGAAGTAGCCGTCGAGCGCGTCCGACCAGGCGTCGGCGCCGAAGCCGGGGTCGAGCTCGGCGAGCGCCGCCACGTCCTCCCGCGCGGCCAGCTGCACGCGACGGAACAGCTCGTTGCGCACCAGGATGCGGAACGCCCGGGTGTTGGCGGTGAGGCGCTTCGGGGCGGGCGGCACGATCGGCTCGTCCGGCGCGTGCGGGTCGAAGCGGCCGTTGTCGGTGCCCGTCGCGAGCTCGGTCCACTCGTCGAGCAGGCTGGAGTCGATCTGGCGCACGAGCTCGCCCAGCCACGCGATGAGGTCGCGGAGGTCCTCGTCCTTGCGCTCCTCGGGGATCGTCTGCGATGCCGCGCGGTAGGCGTCGGACAGGTAGCGCAGCACCACGCCCTCCGACCGGGCGATCTTGTAGAACGCGACGTATTCCCCGAACGACATGGCCCGCTCGTACATGTCGCGCACGACCGACTTGGGGCGGAGGGAGAAGTCGCGGATCCACGGCTGCGCGGCGCTGAACGTCTCGAACGCGGCGTCCAACAGCTCGTCGAGCGGGCGCGGGTAGGTGATCTGCTCCAGCAGCTCCATCCGCTCGTCGTACTCGATCCCCTCCGCCTTCATCGCCGCGACCGCCTCGCCGCGGGCAAGGAACTCCTGCTGGCTGAGCACGGCGCGCGGGTCGTCGAGCGTCGACTCCACGATCGAGATCATGTCGAGCGCGTACGAGCCCGTGCCGGTCCCCGCGGACGGGTCGGGGTCGAGCAGGTCGAACGCGGCGAGGGCGAACGGCGACAGCGGCTGGTTGAGGGCGAAGTTCGGCGGCAGGTCGACCGTGAGGCGGATGTCGCCGTCGGCAGTGCGCTGCACGACTCCCGACTCCCGCAGCGTGCGGAAGATGCCGATCGCCCGGAGCGCCAGCTCCCGCTGTCGGACGCGGGTCTCGTGGTTGTCGTAGACCAGGCGGCGCATGTGGGCGAACACGTCGCCGCCGCGCGCGATCACGTTGAGCATCATGGCGCTGGTGATCTGCATGTGCGAGGTCAGCGTCTCGGGTGTCGCGTCGATGAGCTTGCGGAACGACGGCTCGCCCCACGACACGAACCCGTCGGGTGCCTTCTTGCGGATGATCTTCCGCTTCTTCTTCGGGTCGTCTCCGGCCTTGCGGATCGCGGCGAGGTTCTCGGTCTCGTGCTCCGGGGCCTGGGCCACGACGGTGCCCGCGGTGTCGAAACCCGCCCGCCCTGCCCGCCCGGCGATCTGGTGGAACTCGCGCGCGTTGAGCTGCCGCATTCGCGTGCCGTCGAACTTCGTCAGCGCCGTCAGCAGCACCGTGCGGATGGGCACGTTGATGCCGACCCCCAGCGTGTCGGTGCCGCAGATCACCCGCAATAGTCCGCGCTGGGCGAGTTGCTCGACCAGGCGGCGGTACTTCGGGAGCATGCCCGCGTGATGCACGCCGATCCCGGCGCGCAGGAACCGCGACAGCGTCTTGCCGAACGCCGTGGTGAAGCGGAACTCGGCGATCAGGGCCGCGATCTCGTCGCGCTGCTCGCGCGACGCGACCTTCGTGCTCGACAGCGCCTGGGCGCGCTCCATGGCCGCCGACTGCGAGAAGTGCACGATGTAGACCGGCGCCTGCCCGGTGGCGAGCAGGTCGTCGATCGTCTCGTGGATGGGCGTCGTCTCGTAGAAGAAGTGCAGCGGCACCGGGCGCTCGACACCCGTGACCGTCGAGGTCTCCCTGCCCGTGCGCCGGGTCAGGTCGGCAGCGAGCGCGGTCACGTCGCCGAGGGTCGCCGACATGAGCACGAACTGCGCCTGCGGCAGCTCCAGCAACGGCACCTGCCACGCCCACCCGCGCTCCGGGTCGGCGTAGAAATGGAACTCATCCATCACGACCAGCCCCACGTCGGCGTCGCTGCCGTGCCGCAGGGCGAGGTTGGCGAGGATCTCGGCGGTGCAGCAGATGATCGGAGCGTCCGCGTTGACCGAGGAGTCACCCGTGATCATGCCGACGTTCTCGGCGCCGAAGACGTCGACCAGGGCGAAGAACTTCTCGCTCACGAGCGCCTTGATCGGCGCCGTGTAGAAGCTCCGACGGTCGCCGACGAGCGCGGCGAAGTGCGCCCCCACCGCAACCAGCGACTTGCCGGTTCCGGTGGGCGTCGAGAGGATCAGGTTGTTCCCCGAGACGATCTCGATGAGCGCCTCGTCCTGGGCGGGGTAGAGCCGGATGCCCGTCGACTCCACCCACTCCACGAACGTCAGGTACACGGCGTCCGGATCGGCCGCGTCGGGAACGGTGGCGGGCTCGAGCCGCGGCGGGGAAGTCATGGTCCCTCGATCATCGCATCTGCATCAGACTCCCGTTCCCGTCACGCCCAGTGCGGTCAGCAGCTCGTAGGCCGTGGACCGCGCGTGCACGATGACCGCGCCGAGCTGCGATTCCGCGGCCGACACCGACAGCAGCAGCTGCCCGTACGGTGCGAGGATGAAGCTCAGCAGCGCCATCTGGCTGTCTTCCACCGACAGCGACACGATCGCGGACAGCGTGGGTTCGGTACCGCCCGAGATGATCTCCGCCTCGGCACGGGCCACGCCGAACAGCGAACCGTTCATGGCCGCGAGGTGCTCGCCCGACTGCGGGTCGAGTCCGATCGACGCGATGTGCAGGCCGTCGGCGGTGCCGAGGACGGCCGAGGTCAGCTCGGGGAAGCGGCTCTTCAGCTGCTCCAGCCGGGTGATGGCGGACTGGTTCACGATGCCCGACCAGAGCGCCCAGTTGCCGGCGATGTCGGGGTGCATGCGTGACGGGTCGTGCGGAGCGGCCTCCGCGTCACCGTGTGGTCTCATCAGTTCTCCTCCGGAAGGTCGAGCGCAGCGCTGGCGACGCGCATCACGCTGTCGCGGTCGCGGGCGTCGGCCGCGAGCACACGCGAGGGTGGCACCGCGTACTGCTGCAGCACGTCGGCGAGAGCCCGACGGATCGAGCCGATCGATCGGTGGTCGCTGTGGCTGACGACGATGATCAGCCGATGCAGCTCGGCGGGGAACAGTCGCAACCACTCCGCCGTGTCGGAGGTCATGGTGGGCTGATCGCCCCGCACCCAGAGCAGGATGCGGGTGCCGGGCAGCGACACGTTCGGTCGTGCTGCGGCGAACCGGCGCTGCCCCGGTACGCCGATGAGCGCGACAGAGACCTCGGGTGTCGGCCGCCACGTGCCGAAGTCGAGCCCGACCGTGGTCGTCGTCTTGTCCTCGCCCTGGGCCGCGGTGGCGCTCATCGGCACGTCGGTGTCGACCGGCGGCACGTCGCTCAGAGCGCGCACCGCGGTGGTCTTGCCGGCGCCGACGAGCCCCGCGAAGATCATGCGATATCGGGTCGGCATGTCTGCTCGTCGCCAACGAGAGCGCCTCAGCGGCTTCTCCGAGGAGTGTGCCCTGCGTGGCCGCGAGCTTCCGAGGCCGCTCCCGACGGCCTCCTCGGTCAAGCGGCGAGCGCCGTGACGTGGCGGTTCACCGACGAGCGCAGCATCGCCAGGTTCGTCGCCTGCCGATCGGCCGCGATGTACAGGAACATGCCGCCGTCGATGAGCTTGAGGAGGTGCAGCTGCGTGTCGAGCGTGAGCAGCATGTCCTCCAGGTGGGCGTCGAGGCCGAGCGCCTCGATCGTGCGGTTCTTGTTCTTCACGATCTCGGCGTTGAAGGCGCTCGCGACATCGAGATCGAAGTCCGGTCGGGTCGAGCTCGACGTGATCGGCAGCCCCGACTCCAGGTCGACGATCGATGCGCCGATGAAGCCGTTGATGTCGTGGGCGATGTCGTCGATCAGCTGGTTCAGCTCATCCTGCGTGGCCATGGTTCTCCCCAGTGTGTGGTTTTCACCGCGCGCACCAGAGACCGCCCAGTGCGGTCACCCCCAGAGTGCACGCGATCAGAAAAGTGTATAACGTTACCCGCCACTGCGCGAACCGGGTCCCGCCACGCCGCGCCAGAGCGTCAGCCCTCGCGGCGCCGCACGATCTCGGCGATCCACAGCGGAGCGAACGGCGAGGTACAGCCGGGAGCGGTGGGGTAGTCCGCCAGCACCCGCAGGCGCTCGCCGATGTCGATGGCCCTGGCGCGGTGCTCCCGGTGGAAGATGCCGATCGTCGCGAGCGTCTCGTTCATCGCCCACTGCAAGCGCGGCGGCGCGTCGGCGAGGTCGCGCTCGATGCGGTCGAGCAGCGCGTCGAGATCGAGCCCGTCGGGGTCTTTCGCGACGCGCACGGTCGTGAGCGACCAGGCGGCCGCGGCCACGGTGGGATCCGGGTCGTCGAACCAGCGGGTGCGGAGCTCCTCCGTGAGCGGCGACTTCTTCACGACGTAGTTCACGAACCAGTCGTTGACCTTCGGCGGACGCGTGTCGCGCAGCAGGGCGTCGAGCTCGTCGGCGGTGAAGTCCCGCGGCCGGCAGATCAGGATCGCCAAGAGCCGGGCGGCGGTGTCGCCGGTCGCCCACAGCGCGGTCGCGAGCGCCTGGTCGGTCCCGATCCGCTTGGCCAGGGCGCGCATCCGGCTGAGGTTGATGCCGTGGTCGTCGCCGCGCTTCTCGTTCGCCGCGCGCTGCTTCGGGTCTTCGAGCGCCGCGAGCTCGGCCACGGCGGCGTCCACGGTCATACCGGCCATGCTCACAGGGTACGCGCGGTCACTCCTCGTCGAGCAGCTCCCCGCGGATCCGCCGCAGGTCCTCCATGAGCGACCCGACGAGGATCCAGTGCTGCGACGACGGCGGACGGATGACCAGCGGCGCCGTGAGGGCCGGGATCGCCGAGGTCAGCGCCTCGGGCTCGGGCGCCGGGGCGGACGACTGCACCGCGAGCCGCACGTCGTGCCCGGCCCGGCGCAGCTGCTCCGCGATCGCGGCCACCGCCGGCTCCTCGCCGAGGCGGTCGTCGTAGTGGTCGAAGTAGGCGCGGGTCATCCCGATGGTCTGCGTGACGATGGGGGACAGGCGGTCGAGCAGCTGCCGCAGTTCCGCCAGGTCGGCCCGGTGGGTCGAGCGGCGCGGGTTGAGGGTGAGCGACTCCTCCCCGGCGGCGATCGCGGCCTCGGCGGCATCCTTCATCGGGCGGAGCAGCCGCACCTCGAGCATGAGCTCCTGGAGTCGCGCGGGGGTCTGCGGCTCGGGGAGGGCATCGGCGAGGCGGTCCAGGCTCGCCGCGAGCTCGCGCCCGAGGAGCCCGACATCGCGCCGTGCCGGCTCGACGAGCACGGGCGGCACGATCAGGGCGTTCACCACGATGCCGATCACCACGCCGATCAGCGTCTCGGCGATGCGGGCGATCGCATACTCCGGGCTCGACGACCCCAGGGCCAGCACGAGCATCGCCGAGATCGCGACCTGGTTGCCGGTGCCCGGCGAGGCCCGGAAGATCCAGGCGACGAGCATCGCCACCACGATCGCGAGCAGCACGATCCAGCTCGGTGAGCCGAGGAGGAGCCCCAGCGCGACCGCGATCACCACCCCCACGATCACGCCGATGCTGCGCTCCAGCGCCTTGGACAGCGACTGGTTGACGCTCGGCTGCACCACCAGCAGGGCCGCGATCGCCGCGAACACGGGCAGCTGCCCCGGGAAGGCCCAGCCCGCGATCAGCCAGGCCGCGATCGTGGCCGCGGCCGACTTCACGACCTGCAGCAGCGGTGACCGCTGGGAGGCGCGGATCGCGGCGGGGATGCGCATGGCCTCCACGCTAGTGCGCCCGCGGGCGCGGGATGATACGCGCCGACTGCGGACCCGTCCATCGGGGTGACCGATCCGCCGGCCAGGCGGAGAGTGGGCCACCCCAGCGACAAGCGACCCGGCGAGGAGGCCGACATGTACTTCCACCTGCAGCAGCTCATCAACGACATCGAGGTCGACGAACCGGACCCCGCGGCGGCCAATGCGCTGCAGGAGGGTCTGGGCGGTCAGTTCGGCGAGATGCGCACGATGATGCAGTACCTGTTCCAGAGCATCAACTTCCGTGGTCCCGCCGGCAAGCCGTACCGCGACCTCATCCAGGGCATCGGCACCGAGGAGATCAGCCACGTCGAGCTGATCGGCACCACGATCTCCCGGCTGCTCGACGGCTCCCCGGCGTACCAGGGCAAGAAGGACGCCCCCGTGGATGCCCCGGGAGCCGGCGGTGCGGTGCCGCTCGAGATCGCGCTCGACCACAGCAACATCCACCACTACCTGGTCGGCGCGCAGGGCGCCCTGCCGGTGGACGCGGCGGGGAACCCGTGGATGGGCAGCTACGTGTACAACTCCGGCAACCTCGTGCTCGACCTGCTCTACAACCTCATGCTCGAGTCGACCGGCAGGCTGCAGAAGTGCCGCCTGTACGAGATGACGGCGAACAAGACGGCGCGCTCCACGATCTCGTACCTCATCGTGCGCGACCAGGCGCACGAGAACGCCTATGCGAAGGCGCTCGAGACCCTGGGGGTGAACTGGCGCACGAGCCTGCCGATCCCCAAGACGAACGCCGAGAGCTTCCCCGAGGTGAAGCGGCTGCTCGACCTCGGTCTGCAGAGCAAGCAGTACTCGTTCGACCTGGACGACCGTTCCGAGGCCGGGCGCATCTTCCGGGGGATGTCGCCGTCGGGCGACGGCACCGAGCTGATCGCCGACCAGCAGGCGCCGGAGGGCGTGCCGTCCGTCATCGCGCCCGAGCGCCCCGAGGAGTTCGCGCCGGGTGCCGACGCCGAACTGCAGGCGCTCATCCAGGCCACCGCCGAGATGGAGATGGCCGACATCGAGGCGACCTTCGGCCGGATGACGTCGAGCTGAGGAGAGTCGTCGATCCGCGCTGCGATGTCAACCCCGTGGCCGATACCGGCTCGTGACGCCTGAATGGAAGCACACGAACGACGAACAGCAGAGGAGCATCCCATGGTGCAGATCATCGAGACCATCGACGTCGACGTTCCCGTCCGCACGGCATACAACCAGTGGACGCAGTTCGAGAGCTTCCCGAAGTTCCTCGACGAGGTCGTGTCCATCACGCAGACCGACGACACCCACACGCACTGGAAGGTGAACGTGGGTGGAGCGGAGCGCGAGTTCGACGCCGAGATCACCGAGCAGCACCCGGATGAGCGCGTCGCCTGGAACAGCGTCGGCGGCGAGACCGAGCACGCGGGCGTGGTGACCTTCCACAAGCTCGACGACACGTCGACCCGCGTCACGGTGCAGCTCGACTGGGAGCCGGAGGGGCTGCTGGAGAAGGTGGGCGCGCTCGTCGGCGCCGGCTCGCACGCCGTGAAGAAAGACCTCAAGAACTTCAAGGAGTTCATCGAGGGGCGCGGCGTCGAGACGGGCGCCTGGCGCGGCGACGTCGACGCCTGATCCGCAGGCGACCGGAGGGCGCGCGACCGGAGATCGACGAGGCCCGGAGCACCGCAGCACGCGGGGTTCCGGGCCTCGTCGCGTGTCCGGCGTGCGCGGAGTCGGGGGTGCGCACGTCGGCGCCCCGTGCTTGCATGAGCGCATGGAGAGGGACCGGAGGCTGCGCGCCGAGGCTGCAGCGGTCGCGGCGACCGCCGTGTGCTTCGTGCTCGGCGTCGGCGCGGGACTCGTCGTGCTGCGCGGGGCGTCCAGGCCGCTGACCGGCGAGACGGGGCTGGCGATGCCGGTCGCCGTGGTCGCCGGGGTGATCGCCGCGGGGGCCTTCGCGGTGAGCACACTGCGGCACCGTCGCGGCGAGACCACCGGGATGCCGCGCTGGCAGGTGATCGTGTCGCACCTCTCGGCAGGCGCACTCACGCTCGCGTTCGGCGCCGTGACCGTGATGGGCGTGCTGCTCACAGCGGAGGTGCTGGCCGTCGGGCTGCGCGGGCTCGAGCTCGGGGCGGTGGGCGGCGGTCTGCTCGCCGGGGTCGCGGCGGCCGTGGGTGGCCGGTTCGCGTTCGGGGCCGGGGTCGGGCTGCGCACGGCCGACCTCGCCGGGCTCCTGTTCGGCTTCCTGGTGATCGGCACGCTGTTCGCGATGGTGACGGCGGTCGACCCGCGGTGGTGGGAGGAGAACTTCTCGCAGCTCGGCGTGGGGTGGGCGTTCAACGGCACGCTCGTGGTCGCCGGGCTGCTCGTCGCCACGGTCGGCGCGTACATCGGCCGTGATCTGCACCGCCTGCGGGGCGACGACGCCCTGCCGCGCATCGCCGTGATCGTGGGCCTGTGGGCGGCCGCGGGTGCGGCGCTCGCCGCCGTGGGGCTGCTGCCCCTGTACCGGGCACCCCTGCCGCACGACATCGCGGCCTTCGCGGCGCTCGTGCTGTTCCTGGCCGCCGCGGCACTGACCACGGTCGCGGTACCGGGGCGACCGACGGCGCTCGTGGCGACGTCGATCGCGGTGGGCGTGCTCGTGGTGGTGGCGGTCGTGCTGTGGCTGCCGTTCGGGCTGTACGCGGTCACGGCGCTCGAGGCGATCGTGGTCGGGCTGGGGCTGCTGTGGCTGACGACGCTCGTGCGCGTGCTGGCGATCCTGGTGCCGGAGGCGTCGCGTCCCTCGGCCCGGCGCTCGCCGCTGCGCGCGGGCTGACGCCGGCTCGACGAGGGGGTCAGCGAGCTTCGGGTGCGAGCACCCCGGAGATGAGCAGTTGCACCAGGTCGGCAGCCCGGTACCGCGCGTCGCCGGTCGCGCCGATGCAGAGGTTCCCGATGCCTCGGAGCACGGTGTACGCATCGATCGCGGGCGTCCCCTCCGCGGACCCGCGCGCTGCCTCCAGGAGCGAGGCGCACACCGGGACGAGACGGTCGACGAAGGAGGTGTGCAGGGCGTCGGATCCGGCGCTGTCGCCCTGCAGTGCGCCGGGCAGGCCATGCTTGGTGACCAGGAACTCCACGAACAGGGCGACCCACGCCCGCAAGGCGGCTTCGGGGGTCGCGCTCTCCGCAAGAAGGCGGGGACCGGCGTCGGCGCACGCTTCGACCTGGTGCCGGTACACCGCGACCACCAGCTCGGAACGCGTCGGAAAGTGACGATAGATCGTCCCGACGCCGACTCCCGCCTTCGCTGCGATCTCTCGGACCGGAGCATCGACCCCGGACGTCACGAACACTGCTGCCGCCGCCTCGAGCAGAGCCTGCTCGCTCCGGCGCGGGCGGCCCGCTCGCTGCGGCCGCGCATCGTGCGACGGCTCGCTCTCGACCTCGCTCATGTCCTGCTCCGGTTCCCTCGACGGCGCTCGCTTGCATTACGGAGCATTGTTCCGTAATGTTGCGGAACAGCGCTCCGATATCCACTATCGCAGAGCGCTGCACCCTCGGAAAGGAACTCGCCGTGACCTCATCCATCGTCGACACGCTGGACGGCATCATCGGTGCCGGAGGCGCGGTCGTCTCCGTCGCTCCCGTGGCGGTGTCCGCGCCCGGCCGAGCGGTTCCCCTCGACGTGCGGGTGTCCGCTCCCGCGACGGGATCGAACCTTCCCGTCGTGCTGTTCTCCCACGGCAACGGCTGGAACCTCGATGGGTATGCGCCGCTCACCGCGTTCTGGGCCTCCCGCGGGTTCGTCGTGATCCAGCCGACGCATCTGGACTCGCGCCGCAACGGGTTCGGGTTCGATCACCCGGTGTTCCCCACGATCTGGACCGAACGGATCACGGATCTCACTCGCATCCTCGACCAGCTCGACACCATCGAGGCCGCCGTTCCCGGTCTCTCCGGCCGCATCGATCGCACGCGCGTCGCCGCGACCGGTCATTCCTGGGGCGGACAGACCGCGCAGTCCGTGCTCGGGGCGCGGATCCTCGACGACTCGGGCACGGTCGGCGACGACATGTCCGACCGACGCGTCACCGCAGGCATCCTGTTCGCGGCGACCGGTGTCGGCGGCGACCACCTTCACCCTTTCGCACGGACGAACTTCCCCTTCATGCGTCCGTCCTTCGGGGAGCTTCGCACGCCGACCCTCGTCGTCGCCGGAGACCACGACCAGTCCGCGATGTCCAGCCGCGGACCGGACTGGTTCACCGATGCCTTTACGCACAGCCCCGGTGCGACGGATCTCCTCACGCTCCACGGTGCCGAGCACTCCCTCGGCGGCATCGTGGGGTACGACGTCGCCGAGACCACCGACGAGCACCCCGAGCGGGTCGCCGTCATCCAGCGGATGAGCACCGCCTACCTGCGGACCGCTCTGCACGTCGACGACACCAGCTGGCCCGCTGCTCGCGCCGCGTTCACGGACTGCGGCCATCCGATCGGTCACATCGACAGCAGGTGAGAGGTGTGCCCGTGTCCCTCGCCGTGCGCGAGCAGCAGGCGAGGGACCAGGCGTCGCCAGGGAGGAGATCACAGCGCGCAGCGCGCTCCGTCCTCGGGGAGTTCGAGGTCGACGAGGTAGTCGGCGACGATCCCGTCGATGCACTCGTTGCGGGAGACGATGGTGCCGTGCTGGTTGCCGTCGACGGTGAGCAGTCGGGCGCCGAGGGTGTCGGCGAGGCTGATGCCTCCGTCGTGAGGGGTCACCGGATCTCCCGTGGCCGACACCACGAGCACCTCGGGAAGCCCGTCGATGTCCGTCGCGTAGGGGTAGCCGAGTGTCGGTTCGGACGGCCAGTACTCGCAGCCGTCCTGGGTGGGGGGAGCGGTCCCCGGGTCGAGGAACGGCACGGCATCGTTGAGGTCTTCGCCGAGCCTCGCCATCTCCTCGGCGGTGAAGCGTTCTTCGTCCAGGCAGTTGATCGCGAAGAGCGCCTCGTACGAGTTCGTGTACTCGCCGCTCTCGGAGCGGCCGTATGACCCGTCGCGCAGCGCGAGCAGGGCATCCGGCCGACCTGCCTTCAGCTCCGCCAGCCCTGCCACGATCGCGGGCCAACTCGCCTCGGAGTACAGCCCGGCGACGATGCCTTCGCCGGCGGCGAGGAAGCCGACCTCGCGGCCGTCGGCGGCGATCAGCGGCTCATCGACAAGCGGCCGCAGGAGCCGCTGCGCCTCGCTCGTCGCCCGTGCGGGATCGGCGCCGAGAGGGCAATCGGCCTGGGCCGCACAGAAGTCGGCGAAGCGCTGGAAGGACGCCTGCAGCCCCTCGCTGAGGTGGATCCGACGCTCCCGGGTGTTCTTGAGCGGGTCGACCGCGCCGTCGAGGACGAGGGCGCGGACGTTCTGCGGGAACATCTCGGCATAGACCGCTCCGAGGCGCGTGCCGTAGCTCACACCCGCGAAGGTGAGCTTCTCGTCGCCGAGCGCGGCTCGGAGGATGTCCATGTCGCGAGCGGTATCGCGGGTTCCGAGGTGCGCGAGCACGTCGCCTCGGCCCGTGCCATCAGCGCACTTCTCGACGATCTCGCGGGCGGAATCGTCCGTCCACTCTCCGAGTGCCGCGAGGGGAGCGTCGGCGTCTCGCTCGTCGTCGGTGTAGCAATCGACGGCGGGGCGGCTGAGGCCGACCCCCCGGGTGTCGAAGCCCACGATGTCGAAGCGGTCGGTGAGCGGCCCGCCCGACCACAGGGCGGCCACCAGAGGGGCGAACGTCGTCGCCGCCGCGCCTGGTCCGCCGGGATTCAGCACGACCGAGCCGATGCGGTCCTCGCCGGTGGCTGCGATGCGGGCCACCGCCAACTCGATGGTCTCACCTGCGGGGTCCTCGTAGTCCAGGGGCACCGTGAGCATCGCGCACTCGGCGCTCTCCGCCGCATCGATGACCTGAGGGACGGCGGGTTGCGACCTCACGAGCGCGGGGTCGCAGGCCCCGAAGTCGAGCTCCTGCCCCCTGTACCGCTCGAGGTCCGAGTCCTGCACGGCTTCCGATTCGGGCGCGGCGTCCCGGTCGTCCTGCGTCGCGGCGGTGCAGCCGGCCAGCAGCAGCGATGCGACCGCGGTGACAGCGGCGACCGGTGCCACCCATCGCCGTCGATGATCGTTCCTCCGTCGGCTGCGGATCGGCGAGCGGTTCCTCATGGTGTTTCCTTTCGTGGGGTCTCAACTGGCGAGTTCATCGATCCAGCTCGATCGCATCCGCAGGGCCCGCTCCGTGCTGCCGGCGACGGCCGCGAGCCCGATGAGCAGATTGATGTGCAGGGGGAGCTGGATGGGGGACGTGAAGGTGCCCACCGATGCGGCGATCAGCGGTATCTGCGAAAGAGCCTCGATGATCTGGGGAACCTCGACGCAGAGTCCGACGACGACGAGGGTGAGGGAGATGAGGCCGATCGCACGGCTCGCCCGGGGATGCCGGTGGTGCAGGCGGGCGCGGCGCCCCTCGGCCGATCGCGGATCGGGTGACAGCTGTTCTTCGGTGCCGTCTGGGCGCACGTAGTGGCACCGCTTGAGCCCGAAGCCGGTGATCGCGACCTCGATGTGGCCGCCGGGCACCGCGAAGCGGGTGGGCATCTTCGCGTACGACCGGAGTGCGCCGTCGACGTAGAGGCGGGCGCGGACCTGCCCGTCGCTCATGTCACCCCCGTGGCGCACGTCGACGGTGTAGATGGATGCCGTGCCGTCCGGTGACGCCAGGGTGATCGAGCGCAGCGATCGGCTGAACATCTGCCACCAGCGGTACCGCCGCAGTGGTTCTCCTGACCCGTGGCGGACGCGGCGGTTGCGCCAGTTCGCGATTCCCATCGTCGCGGTCCTCGTCTCGATTAGTACAGCGTGCTAGTGAACGAGGGGCTAAGCTATCACACTGTGATAGATCGATGGTTTGCGGAAGGCGGGCATGGGCGCTGAATCGAAGGAGCCGGGGACCCGCTCGAAGATCCTCATCGCGGCGGCGACGATGCTCGGCGAGAACCCCACGGCTCGACTGAGCGTGCGGGGCGTGGCCGCGCGTGCCCAGGTGAGCACCGGCTCGCTGCGGCACTTCTTCCCCACCCAGCGGGAGCTCATCGAGACGGTGGTCGCGGGGATGTACGACGTGGAGATTCCCGACGACCCCATCGACGATCGCTCCCTCACGCCCGAAGAGCGCCTGACCGCGTGCCTGCAGTTGCTTCTTTCCCACGTGGGCGTGGGCGAACGCGCCAGGCAGCAGTGGGGAGCGCTCTACGAGGCGTACGTCGCCACGCCTCCTTCCGAGGACCAAGCCGCGACCTACCTCGCGCTCGAACGGATGGGGCGCCACCGCATCGAGCAGTGGCTGACGACCCTGGTCGACGAGGGTGCGATCGCTGCGGGTGGGATCGAGGAGCGCGCGCGGTTCCTCGCCACCGTGACGTCGGGCATCGCGACGGAACGCGCGCTGCCCTCCGAGACGGTGCGCGTCCATGCCGAGAAGGAGACCCTGCGTCTCGCCGTCCACGCGGTCATGAGCGGGCCGCCCGCCGCATGAGTTCTCCCTTCGACGGCATGCCCGTCGCGCGGACCGCCTCCGTCGTCGCCACTCCCTAGGCGGGTGTCGCGCCGGGGTGTGCGGAAGATAGGGCATCCGTCCGATGTGGCGGTGGGGCCTCAGAGCGGAGTGTAGGGATACACCGAACCGCCGAGGAGAGATCATGTTCGAGCACCCCTATCTGACCCAGCAGGTGACCGCTCACGAGCAGGAGCGCATCGCGACGGCCGTCGAGCAGCGCCGCCGCCTGATCGAGCACGCGGACCAGATCGTGCCGCGGGCGGACGGGCCCGTGCGGCGGCTGCTGCGTCGCCTCGTGCAGCGCGGGGTCGTCTCGCGCACGGCTGTCGCGGAGCGCGAGTGCCGACCGTGCGAGCCCGCGGTCGCCCGGTGACCGACGCGGTCCTGCTGCCGTTCCCGCACCGCGACCCCGATGTCGGCGGTGGGTGGGACGATGGAGGCATGGCCCCAGCCCCCAGTGCCGCGATGGTCGGGCGAGACGCCGAGCTCGCCGAGGTGCGCCGTCTGTTCGACGGAGCGCGCGACGGCGTGCCCGCGGCCGTGCTGGTGGAGGGCGAGGCCGGGATCGGCAAGTCCCGCCTGGCGCGCGAGTTCGGCGCCGAGGTCGCGAACGCCGCCGACGTGCATGTCGGATGGTGCCTCGACCTGGGCGCGTCGCGCATGCCGTTCGGCCCTCTCACCGGCATCCTCCGCTCGATCGTGGCGCGGATGGGCGTCGAGCGCGTGCGAGCGGTCGTCGGCGTGGGCATCGAGGCGCTCGGGATGCTGCTGCCCGAGCTCGTCGACGCCCCCGCCGACCGCGAGCGCACGAGCCCGGAGCGTCTGCGCGACGCCGTGGCGTCACTGGTCGAGGCCGCGGCGGAGGAGTCGCCGCAGGTGCTCGTGGTGGAAGACCTGCACTGGGCCGACGACTCGACCCTGGCCATCCTGTCGTTCCTGCTGCGGGCGTGGAACCGCGGTCGCATCCTGCTGCTCATCACCTGCCGCACCGACGACGTGCGTCGCGGCGACGCGGTGAGCCGTTTCATCGGCGAGGCCACGAGGGCGCGGCTGCTGGAGCGGCTGACGGTGTCGCGCCTGGAAGACGAGGCCGTCCGCGAGCTGGTCGAGCAGATCACCGGGCGCGCTCCGTCGCCGTCCGCGCTCGAGCGGCTGCAGGTGCGGGCCGAAGGCGTGCCGTTCTTCGTGGAGGAGATCGCCGGGTGCTCCCAGGGCCCGCTGCCGGACAGCCTGCGCGACCTGCTGCTGGCACGCTTCGACCGTCTCGGCGACGACGCAGGGCGTGTGGTGCGGGTCATCTCCGGCGCCGAGCGTCCCCTGAGCCACCCGCTCGTCACGCGCCTGGCCGGGCTGCCCGAGGAGCGTCTCGACGAGGCCCTGCGCGAGGCCGCCCGCAGCGGCATCATCGTGGTGGAAGACGACGACTACCGGTTCCGGCACGCGCTGCTGCGTGAGGCCGTGCACGACGATCTGCTCCCGGGGGAGCGCGCCCGCCTGCACCGCGCCTACGCCGAGGCGCTGGAGGAGCAGAGCGAGGGGGCCGCCGACCGGGGCGATGCCGCCGCGCTCGCGTATCACTGGCAGCTCGCGCAAGACGACCGTCGCGCGATCACGGCCGCCGCTGAGGCCATGCGGCAGGCCAAGGCGCAGTATGCCTTCGCGAGTGCTGCGCGCTTCGGCGAGCTCGTGCTCGAGCTGTGGCCGCTCGTGCCGGACGCCGCCGCCGCGACGGGGTTCGGGCGCCTGGAACTGCTGCACGTGCTCGGGTCGGTGCTGCGCAACGCGGGCGACGGGGAGCGCGCTCTCGCGGTGGCCAACGTCGCGCTCGCCGAGGTCGATGCGACGACGGTCGACCCGCGACTGCACGCCCGTCTGCTGCGCAACAAGGCGCTGTTCCTGGTGAACCTGGGGCGGCTCGGGGCCGTGCCGCTGCTCCGCGAGGCGCTGGCCATCGCAGAGGAGCACGTGCCCGATGAGGCGTTCCGCGCCGAGCTGCTCAACCAGCTCGCCGGTCGCCTGATGATCGCGGGCGACCGGGAGGATGCGATCCGGCTCGCCGACGAGGCCGAGCGCCGGGCCGCGGCCGCGGGGTCGCGCGACCAGCAGTCGATCGCAGCGAACATGCGCGGCGGCTCACTGGCGCACCTCGGCGCCGTCGAGGCGGGCGTGCGGGAGTTCGAACGGGCGAGGGTGCTGGCAGACGGCTCGACCGCCGAGATGCGCTACCGCGTGAACTACTCCGACCTGTTGACGCTGCTCGGCCGGTACCGGGAGGCGGTCGCGGTGGCCGAAGCGGGGCTGCGCCGCGCGCGGGAGCTGCGCGTCGAGCGCACGTCGGGCACGATCATGGCGCAGAACATGATCGTCCCGCTGCTCGAGCTCGGCGAGATCGACCGCGTCGAGGAGATGCTGTCGCGCGACTTCGTGCAGGGCACGCTGCGGGTGTTCCGCATGTACATGAGCATGACGCGCGTGCGGGTGCTGGCGTGGCGCGGCCGGTCGACCGAGGCGGCGGAGATGCTGCGCGAGTGGCGGCCGGCGTTCGAGGAGACCGGCGGCTCTGAGCGCCAGATCTGGTACGACCTCGTGACGATGACGGTCGCGGTGGCGCAGAGCGAGGGCGACCTCACCGGTGCGCTCGACGCGATCCTCGCGATGGTGCACGACGAGAAGCCGGCGCTGCTGCATCAGCGTCGGCTGCTGCTGGAGGGCGGGGCGATCATCGCGGAGCTGCGGTCCCGGGGGGTCGACGTCGAGGCGGCCTCGGCCACGATCCGCGACGCCTGGCTGGCGCAGCCCGACCAGCTGCAGCACGACGCCTGGGGGCTGATTCTCGATGCCCTGCTCGACCCGCGACCGGAGAAGGTGGAGGAGGCGCTGCGCCGCGCTGACGGCGACGACGTGCCGGTGACCTTCCGCGCGGTGCTCCGCCTGGAGCGCGCGCAGGTGCACGTGCGAGACGGCGAGCGCGCGGCCGCCTCCGCCGTGGTCGCCGAGGCCGTCGCGCTCGCGGAGGAGTGGGACCATGCCCCGCTGCGGGCCGCCATCGCACGATTCGCCGACGCCGCGGGCCTGCGTGCCGGAGCAGCGCCCGCCGACGCGGAACTGCTGACCGCCAGGGAGCAGCAGGTGCTCGACCTCATCGCGGAGGGGCTCAGCAACCGTCAGATCGGGGAGCGCCTGTTCATCAGCGTGAAGACGGTGAGCGTGCACGTGTCGGCGGTGCTGCGCAAGCTCGGGGTCAGCACGCGCACGGAGGCGGCGCTCACACGGCAGGCCCTCGACCCGACGTCGGGCAGGTCCGCCGTGGTAGCGTGACCGAGCACGCGTGTCGGATCTTCCGGTGCGGTGCAGGCCGCGTCAGCGGCCGGCTTAACAGAAAGTAGAAAACACATGGCCACTGGCACTGTGAAATGGTTCAACGCGGAGAAGGGCTTCGGCTTCATCGCTCCTGATGACGGCACGGAAGACCTCTTCGCCCACTACTCGGCTATCGCCGGCTCCGGTTTCAAGGAGCTCCGCGAGAACCAGAAGGTCGAATTCGACGCTGAGCGTGGCCCCAAGGGCATGCAGGCGGCGAACATCCGCGCTCTCTGAGCGTGCGCTGACTTCCTGAAGCCGGTCGGATCCATCGGATCCGACCGGCTTTTCGCATCCCTCCGGACCTCCGTGCGGTGTCATCGAATTGAGGATGACCTAACTTCGGGTTAGATTAGGCGAGGCTTACCAAAGGCCGGGCGCGTTCTCGTGCCGCCACCCCTCCTCCCATCCCGAAGGGAACGCCTGTGCGCATCTCTCGCCTGCTCGCCATCGGCGCGGCCGCCGCGCTCGCCGTGTCGCTCGCCGCCTGCTCGTCCTCGGCCCCCGAGTCGACCTCCTCCTCGGGCGGCAACCCCGCCTCCGACGACGCGTTCCCCGTCACGATCGAGCACGCCTTCGGCGAGACCACGATCACCGAGAAGCCCGAGCGCGTGGCCACGGTCGCCTGGGCCAACCACGAGGTCCCGCTCGCGCTCGGCATCGTCCCGGTCGGCATGAGCAAGGCCACCTGGGGAGACGACGACGACAACGGCATCCTCCCCTGGGTCGAGGAGAAGCTCGACGAACTCGGCGGCGACAGCCCGGCGCTGTTCGACGAGACCGACGGCATCGACTACGAGGCCGTGGCCGACACCGAGCCCGACGTGATCCTGGCGGCCTACTCCGGCCTGACGCAGGAGGAGTACGACACGCTCTCCAAGATCGCGCCGGTCGTGGCCTACCCCGAGGTCCAATGGGGCACGTCGGTCGACGACATGATCGAGATGAACGCCACCGCGCTCGGGCTGAAGGACGAGGGCGAGGCACTGATCGATGAGCTGCACGCCGACGCCGACACCGCGCTCGAGGCCCACAGCGTGCTGAAGGACAAGAAGGTGCTGTTCGCGTACTTCGACCCGAGCGACCTCAGCACCATCGGCTACTACACGGCCGCGGACACGCGCCCCGGGTACCTCCACTCCCTCGGCCTGCCGTTCCCCGCGATCGTGGAGGAGAGCGTGGGCAGCGACAAGTTCAACCTCGAGGTGAGCGCCGAGGAGGCGCAGAAGTTCGACGACGTCGACGTGCTGGTCACCTACGGCGACGACACGACCCTCGCCACGCTGCAGGCCGACCCGCTGCTGTCGAAGATCCCCGCGATCGCCGAGGGCCGCGTCGCGATCCTGCCCAACGCCACGCCCATCGCCGCCTCGGCGAACCCGTCGCCGCTGTCCATCCCGTGGGGCCTCGACGACTACCTGGCGATCCTGGCCGCACCGCTCGCGCCGTAACCGCGTCGCACCACCGCCGAGAGTCACCGTGATCTCCGCACCCGTGCTCGCACCGGACGCCGCCGCCCTGCGGCGCCCGGTGCTGGCGCGCACCCTCTGGCTGTGCGCCGGGGTCGTGGTGCTGCTGGTGCTGGCGGTGCTCTCGGTGTCGTTCGGGGCACGCGCGGTCTCCCTCGACGACATCCTCGCCGCCCTGGGCGGACAGTCCGACACGATCGGGCAGGCCGCGGTTATCAAGCGCCTCCCGCGCACGGTGCTCGCGCTGCTCGTGGGCGCCGCGCTCGCGCTTGCCGGGGCGACCATGCAGGCCGTGACCCGCAACCCCATCGCCGAGCCCGGCATCCTCGGCATCTCGAACGGGGCGTCGTTCGCGGTCGTGCTCGGCATCGCGTTCTTCGGGCTGAGCAACCCGTACGGCCAGATGGCGTTCGCGATCGCCGGCGCCGCGGCCGCCGCGGTGTTCGTCTACGCCGTCGGGTCGCTCGGCCGCGGCGGCGCCACCCCGCTCAAGCTCGCCCTGGCGGGCGCGGCGACCTCGGCCGCGTTCGCCTCGCTCATCAGCGCGGTCATGCTGCCGCGGGTCGACCTGCTGCAGACCTTCCAGTCGTGGCAGATCGGCGGGGTCGGGGGAGCCGAGTGGCCGCGCATCGCGATCACCGCCCCCGTGCTCGCGGTCGGCGCGCTGCTGTGCTTCCTGACCGCCCGCGGCATGAACTCCCTCGCACTCGGCGACGACATGGCCACGGGGCTCGGCGAGCGCGTGGCGCGCACGCGCGCGGTCTCGGCGCTCGGCTCGGTGATCCTGGCCGGAGCCGCGACCGCGATCGCCGGGCCCATCGGCTTCGTCGGGCTCATCGTGCCGCACCTGTGCCGCCTGCTCGTGGGCACCGACCACCGCTGGCTGCTGCCCTTCTCGGCCCTCGCGGGAGCGGCCCTGCTGACCGCGAGCGACATCGTCGGCCGGGTGATCTCGCCGTCGTCGGACGAGATCCAGGTCGGCATCATCACCGCGATCATCGGGGCGCCGTTCTTCATCTGGATCGTCCGCCGACAGAGGGTGAGGGAGCTGTGAGCGCCACGGAGCACACGCTCGTCCGCGCGGAGGAGTCCGCGGCCGCCCGCACGGCCAGGGTGATCGCCGGACGCCGGGCCCGTCACCGCCGGCACGCGCTCGTCACGGTCGCGCTGGCCGTGGTCGTGCTCGCCCTGTTCACGGTCGCGCTCATGGTGGGCAACACGTTCTATCCGCTCGACGAGGTGATCCGCGTGATCCTGGGCGAGACCGTGCCGGGGGCGTCGTTCACCGTGGGCGACCTGCGGTTGCCGCGGGCGATCCTCGCCATCCTCGCGGGGCTCGCGTTCGGCATGGCCGGCGTCACCTTCCAGACCATGCTGCGCAACCCGCTCGCCTCCCCCGACATCATCGGGATCTCGCACGGCGCCGGGGCGGCCGCGGTCTTCGGGATCGTCGTGCTCTCGCTCAACGGCCCGATGGTGTCGCTGCTCGCACTCGCCGGCGCCCTCGTCACCGCGCTCGCGATCTACCTGCTCGCGATCAAGGGCGGCTTCGCCGGCGCCCGACTGATCCTGATCGGGATCGGGGTCGCGGCGATGCTGCAGAGCGTCATCGCCTACCTGCTCTCCCGCGCCGCGAACTGGGACATCCAGACCGCCATGCAGTGGATCACCGGCAGCCTCAACAACGCCTCGTGGGAGCGGGTGCTGCCGATGGCGATCGCCGCGGTCGTGCTGGTGCCGCTGCTGCTGACGCAGGGGCGGGCCCTGGGCGCGCTCCAGCTGGGCGACGACTCCGCGGCCGGCCTCGGCGTGCGCGTCGGCGTCACCCGCGTGGTGTTCATCCTCGGTGCCGTCGCGCTGCTCGCCGTCGCGACCGCCGCCACCGGCCCCATCGCGTTCGTCGCGTTCATGGCGGGACCGATCGCCGCCCGGCTCACCGGACCGGGCGCGACCCTCCTGCTGCCCAGCGGTCTCGTCGGCGCGGTGCTGGTGCTGGCGGGCGACCTCATCGGCCAGTTCGCGCTCGGCACGCGCTACCCCGTCGGCGTCGTCACCGGCGTCGTCGGCGCGCCGTACCTGATCTACCTCCTCATCCGCACCAACCGCACCGGAGGCTCCCTGTGACCGCCGCCCACACCCTGTCCGCCGAGGGCGTGACGCTCTCCTACGGCGACCGCACCGTGGTCGAGGGGCTCGACCTGCAGATCGCCCCGGGCAAGATCACGACCATCGTCGGCGCGAACGGCTGCGGCAAGTCCACCCTGCTGCGCGCCCTCGCCCGGCTGCTGTCGCCCGTGGCCGGCCAGGTGGTGCTCGACGGCACGTCCGTGCACACCCGCCCCACCAGGGAGGTCGCGCGCATCCTCGGGCTGCTGCCGCAGTCGCCGGTGGCCCCGGAGGGCATCGCGGTGGCCGACCTCGTCGGGCGCGGACGCCACCCGCACCAGCGGGCGCTGTCGCGCTGGAGTGCGCACGACTACGAGGTCGTCGCCGATGCGCTCGACGCCACGGGCATCAGCGATCTCGCCGACCGCAGCGTCGACGAGCTCTCCGGCGGACAGCGTCAGCGCGTGTGGATCGCGATGGCCCTCGCGCAGGAGACCGACATCCTGCTGCTCGACGAGCCGACCACGTTCCTCGACGTCGCCCACCAGGTCGAGGTGCTCGACCTGCTCACCGACCTGAGCGTCGCCCGCGGCACCACGATCGTGATGGTGCTGCACGACCTCAACCTCGCCGCCCGCTACGCCGACGAGCTCGTCGCCATGAAGGACGGCCGCGTGTACGCCACGGGGTCGCCGCAGGACGTGGTGACCGCCGAGCTCGTGGAAGAGGTCTTCGGGCTGCCCAACCAGATCACCGTCGACCCGGTCTCCGGGAAGCCGATGGTCACCCCCATCGGAAGGCATCATGTCCGCTGAGACGACCACGACCGAACGCCCGACCTACCTCCTCACCCGCGCCGAGGTGCGCGCCGTGGAACGCGTGTCGCCCTCGTTCGTGCGGGTGACCCTCGGCGGGGACGACCTGCGTGAACTGGGCACCCCCGGCGCCGTGTTCGACAGTCGCATCAAGCTCGTGTTCCCGCCCGCCTCCGGGGTGCTGCCCGAGATCGACCGCACTACGGACGACTGGTGGGGCTCCTACCTCGCGGTGCCCGAGGCCGAGCGCGGCGCGATGCGCACGTACTCGGTGCGCGAGCTGCGGGTGGCCGCCGACGACACGACCGAGGTGGACGTGGACTTCGTGCTGCACCTGGAGCCGGGGCTCACCGGGCCCGCATCGCGGTGGGCGAGCACGGCCGCCGTGGGGCAGGAGCTGTGGCTCGTCGGTCCGCGGCGCGGGGTCGTTCCGCACGGCGGTGCCGAGTACCGCCCCGGTCGCGCCGACTCCGTGGTGCTGGCGGGCGACGAGACGGCCGCCCCCGCGATCGCCCGCATCCTGGAGGACGCGCCGCGCGACCTCCGCGGCGTCGCGTTCATCGAGGTGCCGTCGCCGGCCGACGTGCTGCGCATCGACCCGCCCGCCGGGGTGGAGGTGCACTGGCTGCCCCGCGACGTGGGTGAGCCGCACGGCCTCCGGCTCATCCCCGCGGTGCTCGGCTACCTCGGAGACGCCGACGCGACCGACGAGATCCGGGTGAAGGACGTCGAGACGGAAGACCTGCTGTGGGAGACGCCGGAGTACTCGGGTCTCGGCGAGGACATCGACCCCGCGACCGCGACCCCGGTGGAGCGCTACTTCTGGATCGCGGGGGAGAGCGGCGTGGTCACGACCCTGCGCCGGCACCTGGTGAAGGACCTCGGCATCGACCGCCGCCAGGTCGCGTTCATGGGCTACTGGCGCCGCGGCGTGGCGATGCGGGGCTGACGTGACCGCGACCGACGGGCGGCCCGCCCTGCAGGGCGACTCCCTGGTGCTCGGCTACGGCCGCTCCCGCGTGGTGCACGACGTGTCGCTGCGCCTCGCCCCCGGGCGGGTGACGGCGCTGATCGGTCCGAACGGCAGCGGCAAGTCGACCGTGCTGCGCGCCCTCGCCCGCCTGCACCGCATCGACGGCGGCACGGTGCGCGTCGGCGGGGACGAGCCGCGGGATGCGGCCGCCCTGTCGGCGAAGGAGTTCGCGAAGACCGTGGCGATGCTGTCGCAGTCGCGTCCCCACCCGTCCGGCATCGAGGTGTCCGACGTGGTCGCGTACGGGCGGCACCCCCACCGCGGTCGCTTCGCCGGCATCACCGAGGCCGACCGGGCAGCCGTGGCCCGCGCGCTCGCGCTCACCGGGCTGTCCGACATGGCCGCCCGCCCGGTCGACCAGTTGTCGGGCGGAGAGCTGCAGCGCGTGTGGCTGGCGACCGCGCTGGCCCAGGACACCGGGGTGCTGCTGCTCGACGAGCCGACCAACCACCTCGACCTGCGCTACCAGGTGGAGACGCTCGACCTGGTGCGCGAGCTCGCCGACGACCACGGCACCGCCCTCGGCGTGGTGCTGCACGACCTCGACCACGCGGCCTCGGTGGCCGACGACGTGGTGCTGCTGCATCGCGGGCGCGTGCACGCCGCCGGGACCCCCGTCGAGGTGCTCACGGGCGAGAACCTGTCGGAGGTCTACGGGCTGCGCATCGACACCGTCGTCGACGACGAGACCGGGCTGGTGCGCGTGCGACCGCGCGGCCGCCATCACGCCCGGCATCGCGCCGGCACCGCACTCTGATCCACCCCCACCCCTGGAGGAACACCCGATGAAGAAGACCCCCCTGGCCGTGCTCGCCCTCGGTGGTGCACTGACCCTCGCGCTCGCCGGGTGCGGCACCACGCAGACGCCGTCCGCCTCGGACGCCGCAGCGCCCGTCTCGACCAGCGAGGGCTGCGCGGACGACGCGACCTCGACCTCGACCGGTGCCGTCTCGGTGACGGACGACCTGGGCCGCACGGTCGAGCTCGACCGGCCGGCCGAGCGCATCGCGGTGCTGGAGTGGCAGCAGATCGAGGACGCGCTGACGCTGTGCGTGGCCCCGGTCGCCGTCGCCGACGCCGAGGGCTACTCCACGTGGGTGTCGGCGGAGGAGCTGCCGGACGACGTGGTGGATGTGGGCACGCGGCAGGAGCCGAACCTGGAGACCCTGTTCGGCACCGACCCCGACCTGGTGATCGTCGAGGTGCGCGGGACGGACGACCCGATCGTGGCCCAGCTCGAGGAGTACGACGTGCCGGTGCTCGCGACGGTGGGCGCCGATGCGAAGGACCCCATCGCGAAGATGCTGAACACGCTCGACCTGATCGCGCAGGTCACGGGTCGTGAGGAGCGCGCCGACGACGTGACCGCGGAGTTCCAGCAGCACCTCGACGACGCGAAGGCCGAGCTGGCGGACCGCGAGCTCGCGACACGCGACTTCGTGTTCTTCGACGGCTGGGTCGACGGCGGCAACGTCGCCCTGCGGCCGTTCGGCCAGGGCTCGCTCGTCGGCGAGGTCGGCGAGCAGCTCGGACTCGTGAACGCCTGGACCGGGACGGTCGACCCGGTGTACGGCCTGGGGCAGACCGACGTGGAGGGCATGACCACCGTCGGCGACGCCAGCCTGTTCTACACGGGTACGGAAGACCCCGACTCGGAGAACATCATGGACGCCCTCGCCGACAACCCGGCCTGGACCTCGCTGCCCGCCGTGGCCGACGGCCGCCTGACCGCGTTCCCCGCGGGCATCTGGACGTTCGGCGGCCCCCGCTCGACCGCGCAGATCGTCGACGGCTTCGTCGAGGTGCTCTCGAAGTGACCGAGACCCTCCGCCTCGACGACACGACGGATCCCGCGGCGCCGGAGCGTCGCGCGACCGCCGTCTCCGTCGAGGCGGAGGGCCGCGGGCCGAAGGCCCTCCTGACGGGGGTCGGGGTGCTCGTCCTGCTCGCGGTGCTGCTGGTCGCGGTCGCCGGCTGGCATCTCACGCAGGGCACGAGCGGGGCCGTGCTGCCCCCGGCCGACGTGCTGTGGGGCTCGCGGATCCCGCGCCTGGCCGCGGGCGTCGCGGTCGGGGTCGCCCTGGGCGTGGCGGGGATCCTGCTGCAGTCGCTCGCCCGCAACGCGCTCGCCTCGCCCGACACGCTGGGGGTGACCGCGGGAGCGTACCTGGCGGTCACGGCGCTCGCCGCGTTCGGGATCGCCGTGCCCGTGTGGGCGTCCGGAGCGGTGGCGTTCGCGGGCGGGCTCGTGGCGGCCGGGATCGTGCTCGGGCTCGCGGGCGGTGCCGGCTCGTCCACCACGCGCCTCATCCTCGCCGGCACGGCCCTGGCGCTGGCCTTCCAGGCGGGCACCTCGACCCTGCTGATCCTGTTCGACGAGGAGACCACCGGGCTGCTCGCGTGGGGGAGCGGGAGCCTGTCGCAGCTCGGGCTGACCGCGTTCCTCCAGGCGGCCCCGGTCGTGGTGGTCGTCACCGTGCTGGCCCTGGTGCTCGCCCGACGCCTCGACATCCTGGCGCTCGGCGATGACACGGCCTCGTCGCTCGGGGTGCCGATCCGTTCCACGCGGGCGATCAGCATCCTCCTCGCGGTCACGCTGACGGCCGTGTCGGTCACGCTCGCGGGACCGATGGGCTTCGTCGGACTGTGCGCGCCGGTGCTCGCGCGGCTGCTGTCCCGCGTGGTGCCCAGCCTGAACCGGCACCTGCTGCTGATCCCAGCCGCGGGGCTGCTCGGCGCGATCGTGGTGATCCTGGCCGACGCCCTGCTGCGGGCGCTGATCGGCGCCGAGGCCGCGATCCTCATCCCGACGGGGGTCGCGACGACGCTGCTGGGCGCGATCGTGCTGGTGCTCATGGCCCGACGGCTGCGCGACGCCGGCCCCACCCGCGAGCCGCCGCGCGTGCGCTTCGGTGTGCGCAGCCGCGTGCGCTTCCGCGTGACCCTGGTGGTCGTGGCGCTCGGGGTTGCCGGGGTGCTGCTGCTCGGGCTGCTCGCCGGTCACACGTGGCTGCTGACGGGCGACATCGCCCTGTGGCTGCAGGGGCAGGCGGCCCCGCCGATCGCGTTCGCGCTGGACGAGCGGGCCCCGCGGGTCGTGGCCGCGGTCGTGGCGGGAGGCGCGCTCGCCCTCTCCGGCACGCTGATCCAGGGGGTGAGCCGCAACCCGCTCGCCGACCCCAGCATCCTCGGGGTCACCGGTGGCGGCGGGCTGGGGGCCGTGCTGGTGATCACGAGCGCGGCGTCGTCGACGGGCGGCATGATCGCGGGTGCCGTGACGGGCTCGCTGCTCGCGTTCGCCCTGGTCTACCTCCTGTCGTGGCGAGGAGGTCTGAGCGCGGACCGGTTCCTGCTCGTGGGTATCGGGGTGTCGTACCTCACGGTCTCGCTCACGACGTTCTTCCTGCTGCGGTCGAACCCGTGGGACACCCCGCGGATCTACACGTGGCTGTCCGGCACGACGTACGGTCGCGCGTGGGAGCAGATCCTCCCGCTGGTGATCGTGCTGGTCATCGCACTGCCGTTCGTGGTGTCGAGCCGCCGCGAGCTCGACGTCCTGTCGCTCGACGAGGACACGCCGCGGCTGGTGGGCATCCGGCTGGAGCCGGTGCGCCTGCTGCTGCTCGCGGTGGCGGCCGTGCTCGCCGCGCTGAGCGTCACGGCGATCGGGGTGATCGGCTTCGTGGGGCTCGTCGCGCCGCACGCCGCCCGGGCGCTGGTGGGGGCGCGGCATGCGCGGGTGATCCCGGTCGCCGTGCTGCTGGGCGGGCTGCTGGTCGCGGTGGCCGACACGATCGGTCGCACGGTCATCGCGCCCGCGCAGCTGCCGGCCGGCCTGGTGGTCGCGCTGATCGGCGCCCCGTACTTCGTCTGGCTGCTCTGGCGCTCGCGCGACGCCTGACCCCGCTCCCCGGCCCGCCCTGTCCGTTCGTCCCGTGGCGGGATCGAAAACGCACCCTCGGGCCGGTTCGGGGGCGCGTTTCTGATCCCGCCTCCGCCCGCCCCCGCGTTCGGTCGGAGGCGGGAACGAAAACGCACCCCCGGGGGTGTCCGGAGGTGCGTTCTCGATCCCCGAGCCGGGGTGGGTGGGTGGAGGAGGGGGGGAGGGGGTTTACTTCGCGAGGAAGTCGTTCAGGGCGGCGTTGACCTCGTCGGCGTGGGTCCAGAGCAGGCCGTGCGGCGCGCCCTCGACCTCGATGTACGTCGCCTCGGGGACGGCCTGGTGGAAGCGGCGGGCGGTCGCGTCGATCGGCAGGATGTTGTCCTTCGTGCCGTGCAGGATGAGCGTGGGCTTGCCGGCCGCGCGCACGGCCTCGACGTCGCCGCGGAAGTCCTCGATCCACGTCGGCACGACCGCGTAGGCGGCGACCGGGGCGCTGGTGACCGAGAGGTTCCAGTTGGCGTCGACGACCTGCTGGCTGATGCGGGTGCCGAGGTTCTCGTCGAGGTTGTAGAAGTTCTTGTAGAACTCGGTGAACCAGGCGTAGCGGTCGCCCTTGGCGGCGGCCTCGATCCCGTCGAACACGTCCTGCGGCACGCCCTCGGGGTTGTCGTCGCGCTGCACGAGGAACGGCTCGAGCGAGGCGAGGAAGGCGAGCTTGGCGACGCGCTCGTGCCCGTAGCGGCCGACGTAGCGGGCGAGCTCGCCGGTGCCCATCGAGAAGCCGACGAGCACGACGTCGCGCAGGTCGAGGGTCTCGAGCACGGTGTTGAGGTCGGCGGCGAAGGTGTCGTAGTCGTAACCGCTGCCCACCTTGGAGGACTGACCGAAGCCGCGGCGGTCGTACGTGATCACGCGGTAGCCCTGGGCGAGCAGCTCACGCGTCTGGCGCTCCCAGCTGTGCCCGTTGAGCGGGTAGCCGTGGATCAGCACGACGGGCTGCCCGGATCCCTGGTCCTCGTAGTACAGCTCGATCGGGGTGCTGTTCTCGTTCCCGACGGTGATGTAGCCCATGATCCTGGTCCTTTCGGTTCCGGTGAGAACGATCGTTCTCGCTCGATGTGTCCAATCTAGAGAACGAGCGTTCTCATGTCAAGTAGACTTCTGCACATGACCGAAGACGACGCTCGCGAGCGCATCCTCTCCGCCGCGGAGGAGCTCTACTACCGCAAGGGATACGCGGCCGTCGGCATGGACGAGCTGCGCACGGCCGCCGGCGTGTCGCTGCGTCGCCTCTACTCGCTCTTCCCTGCCAAGACCGATATCGTCTCGGCGGTCCTCGCCCGCAGGCACACCGAATGGGAGTCGGGTCTCTCCGCCGCTGTCGCCGCCGCGGGCGACGGGCCCCGCGCGCGGCTGCTCGCCGTCTACGGCTACCTGGAGGACTGGTTCTGCAGCGACGGCTTCCGCGGCTGCGCGTTCATCAACGCATTCGGCGAGCTCGGCGGGACGAACCCCGAGGTCGCCTCCATCGTCCGCGCGCACAAGGCCTCGTTCCAGGAGTACATGGCCGCGCTGGTCGCGGACACCGGTGCCCCGGCCGCGTTGGCCGCCCAGCTCTCGATCCTCGCCGAGGGGGCGCAGAGCACCGCGGCGATCTCGGCCGACCCGCAGGCGGCGGTGCACGCGCGCCGGGCAGCCGAGGTGCTCATCGACGCGGCGTTCGCCACCGCCTGAGCTTCGGCACCTCTCGTCAGGTGTCGTCGTCGGCCGCCCGCCGAGCCGCCGTATCCCAGGCCTCGCGCACGCCCCGCAGGTGCTGCTCCGGCTGGAACGGGTGCGACGCCGTCACGGTGCGCAGCGAGCGCTCGACCACGATCCCGGGGTGGTGCACGAGCTCGCGCAGCATCGCCGCCATGCCCTTCGCATCGGGTGAGCCGCACAGGATCCCCGCCTCGGCCAGGCCCTCCCGCAGCCGAGGGTCGACGTACAGCACGCTCCGCGCCGCCCGGAACGCCTCCGCGACCACGACCGGCTGCGGGTCGAGCCCGAACGACGTGACGGCCAGCAGGTGCGAGTCACGCAGAAGGGGCTGGATGCTCTCCGGCTCGACGCGACCGAGGAACTGGATGCTGCTGCCGCTGTCTGGCGCCGCGGTCCCCGCGACCTCGCGCGCCTCGGCGTACAGCGGTCCGTCTCCCGCGATCCGCGCCACGAGCGACCCCGGCGGCAGGTCCTCCCCGGCCCGTCGCACCGCGCGCACGAACTCCAGGATCCCCGACTCGAGGGTGAGCCGGCCCACCCACAGCACCTGCAGCGGCAGCTCGACCGCCTGGAGCGGCACCCCGGGGATCGCGCGCGGTGGCATCGGGTTCGGCACCACCTCCACCTCCGGCAGCCCGGCGATCCGCAGCGCCTCGGCCTGATGCGCCGAGGGCGAGATCACGGCGTCGGCCTCCAGTGCGGCGTCGAGCGTGACGCTGCGCACCGCGGCATCGATCGCGCGCGGGGTGTCGGCGAGGGCGGTGCGAGGAGGGCGTCCGCGCAGCACGCGGGCCAGTCCGCGGACGGCCGCCGCCGCGACCCGGTCGAATCGTCGCAGGTCCGGTCCCTGCCAGAAGAAGGTGTGCACCGTGTGGACGACGGGGATGCCCTGCTCCTGGGCCACCCGGATCGCCGCGGCGGTGAGGCCGAACTCCGAGTGCACGTGCACCACGTCGATCGACCGCTCCCGGAACAGGCGCCGCAGCCGCGCTCGCAGGGCACGACTGTTGCGGATCGCCGGCATCTCGACGCCGGGGATGACCCACGCGGCGGCCATCAGGATCGGTGCTTCCCCCGGCGGCACGGGGCGTGGCGCGCTCCCCGGCTGCGCGGCGCCGATGACCACCACCTCGTCGCCCGCGGAGCGCAGCAGCTCCGCCTCGCGCAGGACGACGGCCTGCGCATCTCCGATGCGGTCGAGTGCGTAGTCGCAGACGAGTGCGATCCTCACGGCGGTCACCCCCAGGTCGTGCGGAACAGAGTGCTGTCAAACGTAACATCTTACCCGCCGGGTGAATGACGCGGGGTGGCACAAGTCTCTTACCTGGTTAGCGATCGGCGGCGGGGCTGTCAAGGGCACTGCGGCGGCGGTGCCGTCACCCTAGAGTCGCGGCATGGAGACTTCGACGAAAGGCATCCTCCGCCAGAGCCTGGTGATCGCGGCGGCCGTGTTCATGCTGATCGCCGCCGCCATCGGTGCCGGCGCATTCGGCGGCACCTCGGTCGACGAACTGCAGAACGGTGCGCTGTCCGCTCAGGGCTCGTATCTCGCGCCCGCCGGACCGGCGTTCTCGATCTGGTCGCTCATCTACCTCGGCCTGCTCGCCTACACGGCGTGGCAGGCCCTCCCCGCCCGCCGCCAGGACCCCCGGCAGGAGGCCGTCGGCGGCTGGATCGCCCTGTCGATGGTGCTCAACGGCCTGTGGCTCGTGACCGCCCGCTACCTCACGCTGTGGCTCACGGTGCTCGTGATCGCGCTGCTGCTCGCCGTGCTCGCGCGTGTGATCGTGCTGCTGGGACGATTGCCCGCCCGCAGCGCCGTCGACCGCGTGCTCACCGACGGCGCCAACGGGCTCCACTTCGGCTGGGTCACGATCGCCACCGTCGCCAACACCGCCGCCTGGCTCACGCAGACCGTCCCGGAGAGCGCGGAGCAGCAGGCGGAGGTGTGGGCCATCGCGGTGCTCGCCGTGGTGCTGCTCATCGGTGCCGCGAGCGCGTGGTTCACCGGGCGTCTCGCGCCCGCCCTCGCCACCGCGTGGGGGCTCGCCTGGCTCGCGGTCGGTCGTCTGACCGGCGAGCCGCAGAGCACGCCGACCGCCATCGCCGCGATCGTGGTGGCCGCGGTCCTGGTGCTCGTGGGGGTCGTGGCCGTCGTGCGCCGGCGTCGAGCGACCCCGGCGACCCTCGCGCCTCAGAGCACCAGCCGGTAGCCCATGCCCGCCTCGGTCAGCAGGTGCACGGGCGAGGAGGGCTCGCTCTCGAGCTTCTTGCGCAACTGCGACATGTACAGGCGCAGGTAGCCGGAGTCGGACACCTGCGCGCTGCCCCAGATCTCCTTCAGCAGATCCTGCCGGGTGACTAGCGCCCCCGGGTGCCGTGCCAGGTGCTCCAGCATGCGCCACTCGGTCGGCGTCAGGTGCACGCGGGTACCGGAGCGGGTGACCGTCTTGGTCGCCAGATCCACCACCACGTCGCCGAAGGCCACGACCGACTCGCCGTTGGCGGCCACCGCGCGGCGGGAGAGCGCGCGCAGTCGCGCCAGCAGCTCGTCCACCTGGAACGGCTTGGTGACGAAGTCGTCGGCCCCGGCGTCGAGCGCCTCGACCTTGTCGGCGGAACCCGTGCGACCGGAGACGACGATGATCGGCACGGTCGTCCACCCCCGCAGCGCCTGGATCACCTCGATGCCGTCGAGCCGCGGCATCCCGAGGTCGAGCATGATGAGGTCGGGGTGCGACTGCGCCGCGGCGGCGATCGCGGCGGCGCCGTCCGCGGCGACGACCACCTCGTAGCCGTGCGCGGCGAGCGTGATGCGCAGCGCCCGCACCATCTGGGGGTCGTCGTCGGCGATGAGGAGCTTCACTCCGTGTCCTCCGTGTCGGCAGGCCCTGCGGCGAGCGGCAGGGAGATGACCATCGTGAGTCCGCCACCCGGCGTGTCCTCGGGTGTCAGGGTACCGCCCATGCCCTCGGTGAACCCGCGCGACAGCGCGAGCCCGAGGCCGAGGCCGGTCGTGTTGTCGGTGTCGCCGAAGCGCTGGAACGGCTGGAAGATGCGGTCGCGGCGCTCGGGCGCCACGCCCGCGCCCCGGTCGACGATGCGGATCTCCGCGCGCTCACCCAGACGGCTGGTGGTGACCAGCACCCGGCTGCCCTCGGGGGCGTGACGGTGGGCGTTCGCGATCACGTTCACCAGCACGCGCTGCAGCAGCACCGGGTCGGCGAACAGCGCGGGCAGGGCGGGGTCGAGCGCGAGGTCGACCTCGGACGGACCGAGACCGAGCTCGTCGACCGCCGCGAGCACGGGACCGGCCGCGTCCACGCGCGAGGCCGAGACCGCGAGCACGCCCGCCTCCACCCGGCTCACGTCGAGCAGGTCGGTCACCAGAGTCGACAGGGTCGCGAGGCTCTCGTCGGCGGTGGCGAGGAGCTCCGCGCGGTCGGTCGCCGACAGGCCCTGCGCGGCGCGGAGACCGCCGATCGCCGCGACCGCCGACGCCAGGGGCCGGCGCAGGTCGTGGCTCACCGCCGAGAGCAGGGCGCTGCGCACCTGGTCGGTCTCGGCCAGCGCCTCCGCCTCGCGCGCGGTCGCCCGCAGGTCGGTGTGCTCGATCGCCGCGGCGAGCTGCGCCACGATCGCGTCGAGCAGCCGGCGCTCCGGACCCGCGAGGGGCTCGCCGTTCAGCTCCAGCAGGGCGCGGGGCCCGCCGCCGGCCGCACCCACGGGGATGGTCGTGGCGCGGCCGTCCGGCACCGGCTCGCCGTCGCTGGCGAGCACCTGCCCGTCGGGCGTGAGCAACCGGACGCCGCTGAGCCCGAAGGCCTCCCGTGTGCGGCTCACGAGCGCCAGCACGGCGTTGTCGCCGCGGAGCACGTTGCCCGCGACCGCCGCCAGCAGCTCCGCCTCGGCCGTCGCGCGCTGCGCCGTCCTCGCCCGGCGGGCGGCCTGATCCACGATGATGCTCACCAGGATCGCGATGACCACGTAGAGCGAGAGCGCGAGGGCGTGCAGCGGATGCGCGATCGTGATCGTGAACAGCGGTGCCACGAACAGGAAGTCGAGCGTGATGCCCGACAGCACGGCGGCGAACACCGCGGGCCGGATGCCGCCGATCAGCGCCACCACGACCACGAGCAGCTGATACGCGAGCACCTCGGCGGTGATCGACTCCGGGCTGCGGAAGGTGAACATGAGCCACGACAGCAGGGGGCCGAACACGAGCGCGACGCCGAAACCGAGCGCCTGGCGCCGCCACCCCAGCGCCCCGCCGGTGATGCGCGGCAGCGCGAGTCGCCCGCCCGCGGCCGCGTGGGTCACGATGTGCACGTCGATGTCGCCCGAACGCCGGATCACCTCGGAGCCGATGCCCGGTCCGGTCAGCGCGGCCGTCAGGCGGCCGCGGCGGCTCACGCCGATCACGAGCTGCGTGGCGTCGGCACCCTGCGCGAACTCCACGAGCGTGCCGGGGATGTCGTCGCCGACCACCTGGTGGTACGTGCCGCCGAGGGACTCCACGAGCGCGCGCTGTGCGGCCAGGGCGCCCGGGGTCTCGCCGCGCAGGCCGTCCTGGGCGGTCACGTGCACCGCGAGCAGCTCGCCCCCGGCCGACCGTGCGGCGATGCGGGCTCCGCGGCGCAGCAGCGTCTCGCCCTCCGGGCCCCCGGTCAGCGCGACGACCACCCGCTCGCGCGCCTGCCAGGAGCCCTCGATGCCCTGCTCGGCGCGGTAGCTGCGCAGCGCGCTGTCGACCTCGTCGGCGAGCCACAACAGTGCGAGTTCGCGCAGCGCGGTGAGGTTGCCCAGACGGAAGTAGTTCGACAGTGCCGCGTCGATCCGCTCCGCGGGATACACCAGGCCCGCCGACAGCCGGTCGCGCAGGGTCTGCGGGGCGAGGTCGACCACCTCGACCTCGTCGGCTGCACGCACCACGGCATCCGGGATGGTCTCCTGCTGCGCGATGCCGGTGATCTTCTCCACCACGGCGTTCAGCGACTCGATGTGCTGCACGTTGACGGTGGTCACCACGTCGATGCCCGCCCGCAGCAGCTCCTCCACGTCCTGCCAGCGCTTGGGGTGGCGCGAACCGGGGATGTTCGTGTGCGCGAGCTCGTCGACCAGGGCGATCTCCGGTGCGCGGTCGAGCACGGTGTCCAGGTCGAGCTCGGTCAGCACCACCCCGCGGTGCTCGTCCACGCGTCGCGGCACCTCGGGGAGCCCGGCGGTGAGGGCCGCGGTGGCCGCCCGGCCGTGGGTCTCCACGACCGCGATCACCACGTCGCGGCCCTCGTCGAACAGGCGCCGCCCCTCCGCGAGCATCTCGAACGTCTTGCCCACCCCGGGGGCGGCGCCCAGGAGCACGCGCAGGCGCCCCCGGCGCTGGTGCTCCGGCGGGCGATCCGTGCGCGCTGCGCTCATTCACCCTCCCGGTCGTCCAGTGCGAGGTTGAGTTCGGCGACGTTGATCCGCTCCTCGCCGAGGAACCCCAGGTCCCGCCCTTGAATCCTAGACTCCACGAGCGCACGCACCTCGTCCTCGGGCAGGTCGCGCGCGGCGGCCACCCGCGGCACCTGCAGCAGGGCATAGGCGACGCTGATGTGCGGGTCGAGACCGGAGCCGGAGGCGGTCACGGCGTCGGCGGGCACCAGGGACGGGTCGACACCCTCGCGCTCCGCGACCTCGGCCGTGCGCTCGGCGATCGACGCGACCAGGTCGGGGTTCTCCGGTCCGAGGTTGCTGCCGCCCGAGGCGGTGCCGTCGTAGCCGTCGCCCGCCGCGGACGGGCGCGACTGGAAGTACTGCGGCAGGGCCTCGCCGTCGGCGTCGGTGAAGGACTGTCCGATCAGGGCGCTGCCGCGGTCGTCGGGCAGCATCGAGCCGTTCGCCTGTGCGGGGAGCAGCAGCTGACCGATGCCGGTGACGAGCAGGGTGTAGCCGACGCCGAGGACGAGGGTGAGCACGAGCATCGCGCGGACGGCGACCCCGGCGGTGCGCATCGTGGTGCGGGTGGTGGAGGACAAGGTGTGCCTTTCGCGCGGGGGTCAGAAGCCGGGGAGGAGGCTCACGACGAGGTCGATGAGCTTGATGCCGAGGAACGGCGCGATCACGCCGCCGAGGCCGTAGACGAGCAGGTTGCGCTGCAGGATCTGCGAGGCGCTCGCGGGGCGGTATGCCACCCCGCGCAGGGCGAGCGGGATGAGGAAGACGATCACGATCGCGTTGAAGATGATCGCGCTCGTGACCGCAGACGCGGGCGAGTGCAGCTGCATGATGTTGAGCGCCGCGAGCCCCGGGAACACTCCCATGAACATCGCCGGGATGATCGCGAAGTACTTGGCGATGTCGTTCGCGAGCGAGAATGTGGTCAGCGCGCCGCGCGTGATGAGGAGCTGCTTGCCGATCCGCACGATGTCGATGAGCTTGGTCGGGTCGGAGTCCAGGTCGACCATGTTCCCCGCCTCCTTCGCTGCCGACGTGCCCGTGTTCATCGCCACGCCCACGTCGGCCTGTGCCAGCGCGGGGGCGTCGTTGGTGCCGTCGCCGGTCATCGCGACCAGCCGCCCGCCCTGCTGCTCGCGGCGGATGAGATCGAGCTTGTCCTCGGGGGTGGCCTCGGCGAGGAAGTCGTCGACCCCGGCCTCCGCGGCGATGGCCTGCGCGGTGAGCGGGTTGTCTCCGGTGATCATGACCGTGCGGATGCCCATGCTGCGCAGCTCGTCGAAGCGCTCGCGCAGGCCGTCCTTCACGATGTCCTTGAGGTGCACGACGCCCAGCACGCGCCCGTCCTCGCCGGTGGCGCGCACCGCCACGACCAGGGGTGTGCCGCCGCTTCTCGCGACACCGTCGGTGAGGGAGGTCAGCTCGGCGTCGGTCCCGCGGCCCAGCCAGGCCGACACCGCGGAGCCGGCCCCCTTGCGGATCTCGGTGCCGTCGGAGAGGTCGAGTCCGCTCATGCGGGTCTGCGCGGTGAACGGCACGACCACGGCGTCCTCCGGCGCCTCCACCCGGAGGCCGCGCGCGGTGGCCAGTTCGACGATCGAGGCGCCCTCGGGCGTGGGGTCGGCCAGGGACGACAGGGCGGCGACCCGCAGCAGCTCCTCCGCGTCGACGCCCGTCAGCGGCAGCACCTCGTGCGCGCGCCGGTTGCCGTACGTGATCGTGCCCGTCTTGTCGAGCAGCAGCGTGGTCACGTCTCCCGCGGCCTCGACCGCGCGGCCCGACATCGCCAGCACGTTGCGCTGCACGAGGCGGTCCATCCCGGCGATGCCGATGGCCGACAGTAGCGCGCCGATGGTGGTCGGGATGAGGCAGACGAGCAGAGCGATCAGCACCGGGATGCTCACCGGGGAGGCGGCGTACGAGGCGATCGGGTTCAGCGCCAGCACCACCACGACGAACACGATCGACAGGCTCGCGAGGAGGATGTTCAACGCGATCTCGTTCGGGGTGCGCTGACGGCTCGCGCCCTCGACCAGCGCGATCATCCGGTCGACGAAGGTCTCGCCGGGCTTCGACGTGATGCGCACCACGATGCGGTCGGACAGCACCCGGGTGCCGCCGGTGACGGCGCTGCGGTCGCCGCCGGACTCGCGGATGACCGGGGCGCTCTCGCCCGTGATCGCCGACTCGTCGACGGTCGCGATCCCCGCCACGATGTCGCCGTCGCCCGGGATCAGCTCGCCCGCGGTCACGATCACGACGTCGTCGCGCTGCAGCTCCGCCGACGACACCTCCACGGTCTCGGCGCGCTCGGCCGCAGGATCCGCCGCGGGATCGTGGCGCACCACGCGGCGGGCCATCGTGCTGGTGCGGGTCTTGCGCAGGCTCGCGGCCTGCGCCTTGCCCCGGCCCTCCGCGACCGACTCGGCCACGTTCGCGAACAGCACCGTGAGCCACAGCCACACCGCGATGCCCCACGTGAACGCGAGGGGAACGGGCGAGCCACCGGAGTCGGCCGGTCCGCCCAGGAAGGGCTCCGCGATCGCGAGCACGGTCGTGAAGGCCGCGCCCACCCAGACCAGCAGCATCACGGGGTTGCGCACGAGCGTGGCGGGGTTGAGCTTGCGGACGGCGCCGGGCAGCGCCTGCACGAGCTGCGACCAGCCGAACGACCGCGGTGTCGCAGCGGGGGCGGGGGCCGTGGCGCTCTCGGGCGCGGACGGCGTGGTGAGGAGGGTCATGTCAGAGTCCTTCGGCGAGCGGTCCCAGTGCGAGCACGGGGAAGTAGGTGAGGGCGGTGACCACGACGGTCACCGTGAGGAGCAGGCCGACGAACTGCGGCCGGTGGGTGGGCAGGGTCCCGGTCGTGGCGGGGATGCGCTCCTGCGCCGCGAACGACCCGGCGAGCGCGAGCACCAGCACGATCGGCAGGAAGCGGCCGAGCAGCATCGCCACGCCCAGGGCCGTGTTGAACCACGGGGTGTTCGCGGTGAGCCCGGCGAAGGCGGAGCCGTTGTTGTTCGCGGCCGAGGTGAAGGCGTACAGCACCTCGCTCATGCCGTGCACGCCCGGGTTGAGGATGCTCGTGGACTCCACGTCGTCCCGGATGCCGGGGATCGCGAAGCTCAGGGCCGTGCCGCCGAGGACGAGCGCCGGGACCACGAGGATGTACAGGCTCGCGAGCGTCATCTCCCGCGGGCCGATGCGCTTGCCGAGCCACTCCGGCGTGCGGCCGACCAGCAGCCCGCCCACGAAGACCGCGACGATCGCGAGCACCAGCATGCCGTACAGCCCCGAGCCCACCCCGCCGGGGGCGACCTCGCCGAGCATCATGTTCAGCATCGGCATCATGCCGCCGAGCGCCGTGTACGAGTCGTGCATCGAGTTGATGGCGCCCGTCGAGGTGAGCGTGCTGGCACTGCCGAACAGCGTCGAACCGAGGATCCCGAAGCGCTGCTCCTTGCCCTCCATCGCGGCTCCCGCGAGCTCGGGTGCGGCGCCCCGGCCGGCGAGCTCCAGTGCCGAGAGGGCGACCGTCGAGGCGAGGAAGATCGTGCCCATCACGGCGACGATCGCGTAGCCCTGGCGGTGGTCGCCCACCAGGCGGCCGTAGGTGCGCGGCAGCGCGAACGGGATCACCAGGATCAGCAGCACCTCGATCAGGTTCGTCCACCCGGTGGGGTTCTCGAACGGGTGGGCGGAGTTCGCGTTGAAGAAGCCGCCGCCGTTCGTGCCGAGCAGCTTGATGGCCTCCTGCGACGCGACGGGTCCGCCGGGGATCGTCTGCGCGCCCCCGGACACCGTGGTCACGTCGGTGAAGCCCGCGAAGTTCTGGATCACGCCGCCGACCAGCAGGGCGACCGCGCCGATCAGGGCGAGCGGCAGCAGCAGCCGCCCGAGCCCGCGGGTCAGGTCGACCCAGAAGTTGCCGATCGTCGCGGAGCCGCGGCGGGACAGACCCCGCACCAGCGCGATCGCGACCGTGAGGCCGACCGCCGCCGACACGAAGTTCTGCACCGTGAGGCCGGCCAGCTGCACGGTGTAGCCCATCGTCTGCTCGGGCGAGTACGACTGCCAGTTCGTGTTCGCGACGAACGACGCGGCCGTGTTGAACGCGAGGCCCTCGGGCACGGCGGGCAGACCGAGCGACTCCGGGAGGAACGCCTGCAGTCGCTGCAGCGCGTAGACGAGCACGAGCCCCACGAGCGAGAACAGCAGCACGCTCCGGGCGTACGCGCGCCAGGTCTGCTCCGAGCGCGGGTCGACCCCGATCACGCGGTACAGTCCGCGCTCCACCCGCAGGTCCTTCGCGGAGGTGTAGACGTGGGCGATGTAGTCGCCGAGGGGGCGGTAGAGCAGCACGAGCACGACCACGACGGCCGCGACCTGGAGCACCCCGAACATGATCGTCGCGTCCATCAGAACCGCTCCGGGGCGACCAGGGCGACGACGAGGTAGACGATCGCGGCGACGGCCAGCACCGCGGCGATGATCTCGAACACGATCATGCGCGGTCCACCGCCTTCGCGACGAGGGACACGAGGGCGAACAGCGCGAGGGTCAGCGCGAGGTAGATGATGTCGAGCACGACCCCGATCCAACTCCCGGGCGTCGCCGCCTCCGTCGATCCTCACGGTTCCCCTACGCCACGTCCGCCGATGCATGCGGCTTTCTCACGCCCGGCCCTATGCTCGCGAGGTGGGGACGCGCGCGCACCGGATCAGGCCAGGGGCCGTGCTGGTGCTCGCCCTCGTCGCGGTCGCGGCGGTCTGCGTCGTCACCGGGTTCCTGCCGAGCGACGACGCCGAGGCGCTCGGGCTGCGGACCGCTCCGGTGCTGGGCTTCGTCGTCGCGATCACGATCGTCGCGGAGCTCGCGCGGGACGCGGCGGTGTTCGACGTGGTCTCGCAGCGGCTCGCCCGGTGGGGTCGGGGCAGGGTGGCGCTGCTGTGGCTGCTGGTGATCGCGCTCGCCGTGGTGAGCACGGTCTTCCTGTCGCTCGACACGACGGCCGTGATCGTCACGCCCGTGGTGGTGGTGCTCGCGCAGAGCATCGGTGTCCCGCCGATCCCGTTCGCGCTGGCGACCGTCTGGCTCGCGAACACGGCCTCGCTGGCACTCCCGGTGTCGAACCTCACGAACCTGCTCGCGGCGCGGCAGATCGGCGACGGGCCCGCCGCGTTCGTCGCGCTGAGCTGGGCGCCGACCCTCGTCGGCATCCTCGTCCCCGTGCTGCTGCTCACCCTCGTGCACCGGCGCACCGTGTTCTCGCGCTACCGCACGCCCCCGCCCCGGCGCCCCGCCGATCCGGTGCTGTTCTGGACCGCGACGGGCGTGCTCGTGGTGCTCATGCCCGCGCTCGCCCTGAGCCACGACGTGTGGATCCCGGCGACGGTCGCCGCGGTCGCGCTCGTGGCGGTGTTCGCGGTGCGGCGGCGCAGGGCTCTGCGGTGGGGACTGGTGCCCTGGCAGGCGGTCGCGCTGGCCGCCGCGCTGTTCGTGCTGGTGGAGACGCTGCACGCGCGGGGTGTGCTCGACGTGCTCACCGCGCCGATCGCGGGCGACGGGTTCGGTGACCTCCTGCGGCTCGCGGCGCTCGGTGCCGTGAGCGCCAACGCCATCAACAACCTTCCCGCCTACCTCGTGCTCGAGCCCGCGGCGGGCGACCCCGTCGCGCTCATGGCGCTGCTGATCGGCGTGAACCTCGGCCCGCTGATCACGCCCTGGGCCTCGCTCGCGACGCTGCTGTGGCACCACCGCATCACCGCGCTCGGCGTGGAGATCCGCTGGAGCCGCTTCATGGCGTGGGGGACGGTGGCGGCGGTGCCCACGGTGATCGCCGCGGTCGCCGTGCTGGCCCTCGTCGCCGGCTAGTGCCGGGGGTCAGCTCCCTACCGGCCACTCCTCGGCGAGCAGACCGTAGTTCATGCCGTCGAGCCATTCGCCCGAGCGGTGCAGGGCGGTCTTGCGGCTGTGCTCCTCGCGGCGCATGCCGAGCCGCTCCATGAGCCGCCAGGAGGGCTCGTTGTCGGCGAAGCAGCCGGCGTGCACGCGGCGCAGGCCGAGCGGGCCGAAGCACACCTCGATCGCCGCCCGCACCGCCTCGGTCGCATAGCCGCGGCCCGTGGAGGCGGGGTCGAGCACCCAGCCGAGCTCGGCCTCCACGCCCTTCGCGCGCTCGGCGACCTCGAGCTGCGCCCAGGCGTCCTCGATGCGGATCATGAGGTCGCCGATGGGGGTGGGGGCGTCACCCTCGTGCTCGGGCAGGCGCTCGATCAGGTACAGCGACGCCAGTCGGGCGGGCTCGAGGTGGCGCTCGCGGAACGCCTCGATCGTGTCGGGCGCGAGGCCCAACCAGCGGTTCACCTCGGGCAGGCGTCGCCACTCCCACATCGCGTCGAGATCGTCGGGTGTGCACGGACGCAGCTGCAGTCGGGGGGTACGGACGGGCCAGGGAACGCCTTCGGTCATGCCCTCAGCCTAGGGTGGGCTCCGCGCCGCGCGACCCCGGACTGCCGGGTGCGTACGGCGAGGGCCGCGCAGGCGATCACGGCCAGTCCTCCCGCGACCGTGGGCCAGCCGATCTGCTCGTGCAGCAGCAACCCCGCCCACGCGATACCCATCACCGGCTGCACGAGCTGGATCTGGCTCACCTGCGCCATCGGCCCGATCGCGAGTCCTCGATACCAGGCGAAGAAGCCGAGGAACATGCTGACCGCGGCGAGATAGGCGAACGCGAGCCACTGCACGGGTGTCGCGGCGGGCGGCTGCGCGACCGCGGCGACGACAGCGAGCGCGGCCATCGGGGGAGCGGCGAGCACGAGCGCCCAGGAGATCGTCTGCCACGACCCGAGCTCGCGCGCGAGCAGGCCGCCCTCCGCGTAGCCGACGGCCGCGGCGAGCACGGCCCCGAAGAGCAGCAGGTCCGCGATGTGGAGAGTGCCGAGTCCCCCGCCCTGTGCCACGGCGAACACGACGGCACACGCGGCGCCGGCGGCCGCGAAGACCCAGAACGACCGCGCCGGCCTCTCTCCCGTGCGCACCACGACGGCGACGGCGGTGGCGGCGGGGAGCAGGCCTATCACGACCGCGGCGTGACTTCCGGGCGTCGTGGTGAGGGCGAAGGAGGTGAGGATCGGGAAGCCGACGACCACGCCGCCCGCGACGACCGCGAGGCGTGCCCACTGTCGGGCCGTGGGTGTGCGGGACCGCGCGAGAGTGAGCACGCCCGCGGCGAGGGCGGCCGCGACCACGGCGCGCGCCGACCCGATGAACAGGGGGGAGAGTCCGGCGACCGCGACGCGGGTGAAGGGCAGCGTGAAGGAGAAGGCGATCACGCCCAGGAGCCCCCAGCCCGGTCCCGCATATCTGGATAGCGCTGTCGAACGAAGGGCAGTAGCGCTACTCTGTTCTTTCATGGGTCAGGATAGCACCGAGCGCATCGTCCGTGGACTGCGGGCCTGGGTGGCGTCGGCCGCACCCGGTGCCCGACTCCCGTCCAGTCGCGCGCTCGTCGCCGAGTACGGGGCGAGCCCGGTCACGGTGCAGCGCGCCGTGCAGCAGCTCGCGCGCAGCGGTCTGATCGACACGCGGCCGGGGGTCGGCACGTTCGTCCGGGCCGCGCGGGCCCCCAGAGCGCTGGACCACAGCTGGCAGACCGCCGCGCTCGGCACCGCCCCCATGCGCTCCTCTGGCCTCTCCGCGACGCAGCGCACCGCCGCCCCGGACGTCATCGGCCTGCACTCGGGCTATCCCTCGCCCGAGCTGTTGCCGGAGCGCCTGGTCCGGCAGGCGCTCGTCCGGGCGTCGCGCACCCCCGCCGCGGTGACGCGCTCCCCGGCCGCCGGTCTCCCCGAGCTCCAGGCATGGTTCGCCGCGGAGCTGGCGGCGACCGTCCCCTCCGGCATCGCCGCACCCTCACCCAGGGACGCGCTGGTCGTGGCCGGCAGCCAGAGCGGTCTCAGCTCGATCTTCCGGGCCGTCGTGGGAACCGGGCGGCCGCTGCTCATCGAGTCGCCCACGTATTGGGGTGCGCTGCTCGCGGCGGAGCAAGCGGGGGTCGCACTGGTGCCGATCTCTTCCGGACCCGCCGGCCCCGACCCGGACGAGGTGGAGCGGGCGTTCGCGCGGACGGGAGCGCGGGCGTTCTACGCCCAGCCGACGTTCGCGAATCCGAGCGGCGCGCGCTGGTCGGCCGCGACGGGTGAGGCGGTGCTCGAGATCGTGCGGCGGCACGGGGCGTTCCTCATCGAGGACGACTGGGCGCACGACCTCGGCATCGACGCCGGCGCGCGTCCCCTCGCCGCGGCGGACGACGACGGTCACGTGGTGTACGTGCGCTCGCTCACCAAGAGCGTCTCGCCCGCGCTGCGCGTGGCGGCGGTGATCGCCCGCGGCCCGGCGCGCGAGCGGATCCTCGTGGACCGGGCTGCCGAGGGCATGTACGTGAGCGGGCTGCTGCAGGCCGCGGCGCTCGACGTGGTGACGCAGCCGGCCTGGCGCACGCACCTGCGCGGATTCCGCGAACAGCTGCGCACGCGCCGTGACCTGCTGGTGTCGAGCCTCGCAGCGCACGCGCCCGCGGTGACGGTGGAGAACGTGCCGGCGGGCGGCCTGAACCTGTGGGCGCGGCTGCCGGAGGGGACGGACGTCGGCCGGGTCGTGCGGGAGTGCGAGCTCCGCGGCCTGCTCATCGCCCCGGGCGGAGAGTGGTTCCCGGCGGAGCCCGCTGGCGCGTACGTGCGACTCACCTACGCGAACGCCGATCCCTCCCGGTACGCCGAGGCCGCGGGCATCCTCGGCGCCGTCGTCGACGGGTCCTGACTCCTCACTTCCGCGGCCAGAGCTTCCGGCGCAGCGCGGGGAACAGCAGGGCGACCGCGACGAGCAGGGAGATCGCGACGTTGAGCAGGAAGATCGGATTCTCCCCGGAGAGGAACTCGTAGACCACCGCGTTCCCGGCGGCGCTGATCACGGCGAGAGCCAGCACGAGATACATCGTTCTTCTCCCGTGGGCAGTGCGCGCGCTCATTTCACCCCTCCAGACTACCTCATATGACGACAGTGTGATCCGAAATGACTGCCATGGAGCATGGTAGGTGCGGCCTCGACCCGGCGCTCTCGGTTGAGCCGGCGCGCGCGGAACCCGCCGGACTCAGTCCGTCGAGGGGGGACCGGCGGGGCGGTGGGCGCGGCGGCCCGACACCACGACCGGGCGGCCGGCGCGCTCCTGGCCGGGAAGCGGGCGGGAGCGGCGACCGTAGATGAGCTCGGACGAGTCGAGCAGCCACGGCACCAGGGTGATCGAGACGCCGTGCACCAGCATGAGCTGGTTGGCCAGGCGTCGGGCCCGCCGATTGTGCAGGAACGACTCCCACCAGTGGCCCACGATGTACTGCGGAAGATAGACGGTCACGACCGAAGAGCCGTGCTTCTCGCGGTACTGGCGGATGAACTGCGTCACCGGCTGCGCGAACGAACGGTACGGCGACTCGACGATCACGAGGGGCACCGGCACGAGGCGCTCCGCCCACTCGCGCTGCAGCGCCGCCGCGTCGTCGGCCGACACCGCCACGTGCACCGCGAGGGTCTTGTCGTGCTTCGCGGCGATCGCGTAGTCGATGGCCTTCATGACAGGCTTCTGCAGGTGGTTCACGAGCACGATCGCGACGTCGCCCGACGCCCCGAAGCGGGTGGTGTCGTCGATCGCGATCTCGTGCTCCACGTCGCGGTAGTACCGCTTCACGCCGATCATGAGGAACGCGAGCACCGGGATCGCGAAGAACACCAGGTAGGCGCCGTGCGTGAACTTGGTGATGGTCACGATGACCAGCACCAGCACCGTGAGGGTCGCCCCGGCCGAGTTGATCAGCAGGCCCACCTTCGCCGAGCGGCGGTCGGTCGCCGCTGCGCCGTCTCGCGGTCCCGCGGCCGGTTCTCGCAGCACGCGTCGCCAGTGGCGCACCATGCCGATCTGCCCGAGCGAGAACGACACGAACACGCCGATGATGTACAGCTGGATCAGTGTCGTCAGCCGGGCCTGGAACACCACCAGCACCGCGATCGCCGCGATGCCGAGCAGGATCATGCCGTTCGAGAACACCAGGCGGTCGCCGCGGGTGTTGAGCGACTTGGGGGCGTAGCCGTCGCGCGCGAGCACCGCGCCCAGCAGCGGGAAGCCGTTGAAGGCCGTGTTCGCCGCGAGCAGCAGCACGCACGCGGTCGCCGCCTGCACGATGAAGAAGGGGATGCTGCCGCCGCCGAACGTCGCGGCCGCGATCTGCGCCATCAGGCTCGGCTGCGGCGTGGTGCAGTCGAAGCCGATCAGGTCGCACGGGTTCTCGGCGTAGTGCACGCCCGTGATGAGCGCGAGGGCGGTGAGGCCGGAGAACAGGCAGATCGCGATGGTGCCCATGAGCACGAGCGTGGACTGGGCGTTGCGCACCTTGGGCGCCCGGAACGCGGGCACGCCGTTCGACACGGCCTCGACGCCGGTGAGCGCGGAGCATCCGCTCGAGAACGCGCGCAGGATGAGGAGGATGACGGCCGCCTGGCTCAGGCTCTCCGCCTGCACGCTGAAGTCCGCGCTGGACGCGACGGGGGCGTCGCCGAAGACCGTGCGGATCAGGCCCGTGACGATCATGATGCCGACCGAGCCGATGAACACGTACGTCGGGATCGCGAACACCAGCGACGCCTCGCGCACGCCGCGCAGGTTCACGATGATGATGAGGATCACGAAGCCCACCGCGAGCTCGACGCGGAAGGGGTCGAGCCCCGGCACGGCCGAGATGATGTTGTCCACGCCCGAGGCGACCGACACCGCGACGGTCAGCACGTAGTCGACCAGGAGTGCCGCCGCGACGATCACGCCGGGGATCTCGCCGAGGTTCTTCGACGCGACCTCGTAGTCGCCGCCGCCCGAGGGGTAGGCCTTGATGAGCTGACGGTAGCTGAGCACCACCACGAGCAGCAGCACCACGACGGCGATCGCGACGAGCGGCGTGAACGACAGGAACGTGAGCCCGCCGATCAGCAGGATCATCACGAGCTCCTGCGGCGCGTAGGCCACCGAGCTCAGTGCGTCGGAGGCGAAGATCGGCAGCGCCATGCGCTTGGGGAGCAGCTGCTCGTCGACCTGCTCGCTCGTCAGCGGGTCGCCGATGAGGATGCGCTTCGCTCGCGGCGGCGCGTCCGCGCCGAGTCGGGTTTCTTCTGACACGTCCGGCGACACTACGCCCGCGCGCGGCGCCCTCACAAGATCCTTACGGAATCCCTACGGTCGCATTCCGCACCCTGACGGAATCCTTACGGGCACCGCGTAGCCTTGTTCTCCATGGGGGAGCAGGTCGTTCTGGGTGTCATCGCGATCGCGATCGGAATGGCCGTCGGCATCGTGCTGTTCGTGCCGTTCGTCGCGATCAGCTACCGCCGCCGCGGGAGGCTCAGCTTCGGACGGACGATGCTGTGGCTCGCCGCCCTGATCTACTTCTGGGCGATCTGGACGTACACGCTGCTGCCTCTGCCCGACCCCGACGCGATCCGCTGCGTCGGCGCGATCATCGACCCGATGTCGGTCGTGCACGATCTGCAGCGCGCGTTCGCGTCTCCCCAGCCGTTGCGTCACCCGGCGTTCCTGCAGCTCGCCTTCAACGTGCTGCTGTTCCTCCCGCTCGGGACGTTCGTGCGGGTGCTGGCCGGCCGCGGGGTCGTGGTCGCCCTGCTCGCCGGTCTCGGGCTCTCGCTGCTGGTCGAGACCACGCAGCTGACCGGCGTGTGGGGACTGTACCCGTGCGCGTACCGGTTCTTCGACGTCGGCGACCTGATGACCAACACGATCGGCGCGGTCGTGGGCTGCACGCTCGCACTCGTCGTGCCGCGCGCCCTGCGCGGCTCGCGCGCCGCCGCGGATGCGGATCAGCCGCGCGCGGTCACGCGCGGACGCCGGGCCCTGGCGATGCTGTGCGACGGTCTGGCGTACTTCTTCGTGAGCGCTGTCGTCGCCGTGACCGTGCAGCTCTGGCTCGCGTACGTCGTGGACGACCGGGCGGCGGTGCTCGACGGCGCTGCGTCGGAGCTGGTGAGCACGGTGGCCGCCTCGGGCCTGTGGCTCGTTCTGATCCTCGTCACCGGTCGCTCGGTCGGCGATGTCGCGGTGCAGCTGCGCTACACCGGCTCGCGCCTGCCGATGATGCTCGCGCGCCTGCTGCGGTGGGCGGGCGGCATCGGCGGCATCGGCGCGCTCGCCCTGCTCGGCTTCCCGTTCGACCTGATCTCTTCGGTGCTCTACCCGGTCGCGGTCGTGCTGCTGTTCACCACGCGTCGCGGCCGCGGGCTCCCCGGGCTCCTCTCCGGGCAGGACGTGGAGGACGCGCGGGAGCGGCAGGCGTCGGCGCCCGCCGCGTCGGCCTGACCGGTCGCCCTCCCCGCCGCCCGGTCGATCGCCCGCGGATCCGTGATCGACGACCCTCGTTCCCGGGACGCGGGACGGCGCAGAGTGACGGTGCGTCCGTCCGGGCGCCTTGAGCGAACAGGAGCCACCCATGACCGACACCGCCACCCGCCCCCGCGGACACCGACCACCCACCCGCCGCGGCGGCCGACTGTGGCTGCTCTGGGGTGTGGCCGCCGGCCTGCTCGGGGTCACCGCCACCGTGGTGTTCGACGTGCGACCGTGGTCGGAGGCCGACTACGCCCGCGGCGGCATCCTCTCCGCGGCGGCCGAAGACATGCCGGCGCTCGACCCCGTGGGCAACAAGATCGGCTTTCTGCTCGGCTTCGCAGCCGTGGCGTGCCTCCTGGTGCTGCACGGAGCCTGGCGCGTGCGAGTGGAACGGGGATCCACCTCGGTCGCGGCGCGCGTGTTCTCCGCGGGACTCGTGACCTCGGCCGCCGGGCTCACGTTCGGCTACGCGTGGAAGGGGACGCTCGGGCTGTATGGCCACGGCGGCCCGGAGTTCGGCAGCTTCGGCGACGAGGGTCTGCTGGTGTTCTACGCGCTCACCGACTTCGGCGCGTTCATCCCGTGGTTCGGTGTGCTCGTGTCACTGGCCGCGCTCGCCGCCATGGCCTGGTTCGAGCGATCGGCCTCGCGGGTCCTCGGGACGCTGTTGGGTGCCCTGGTGCTGCTGATCGCGGCGGGGTACATCCTCACCGGCGTCCCGGGGCTCGCCGGGCCGGTCGGTGGCCTCGGGCTCGCGTTCGCCTCGCTGTGGATGCTGCTGGGGCGCCGCGGGGTCTCGTCCGGGGACACCGCGACGGACCGGGCGGCTGCCACCGGCACCCCGCTGCCCGGCAGGTCGTGACGGCGGGCCTCAGCCGGGGCTGACCGCGGCGGCGTGCACGCTCACCCGGGTGCCGCCGCCCGGCGGTCGGTCCCAGCCCACGCGGAACCCCGCCTCGTCCGCCCACTCCCGCATCGACGCGAGCCCCACGCCGGCCCCTCGACGATCGGGGAGCCCGCGGCCGTCGTCCTGCACGCACAGCAGCCGCTCGCCGGGGCCGCCGAGCGTGACCACCACCTCGCGCGCGCCGGCGTGCCGCACGGCGTTGAGCAGTGCCTCCGCGGCGATGCGCAGCAGGATGCCCGCACGGGCGGGGTCGAGATCGGGGTCGGCACCCGGAACGAGACGCACGGCCGCCCCCGCCGCGCCCAGTGCGGACACCAGGCGCCGCAGCTCGCCGTCGAGGTCGTGCACCGGGGTCGTGCCGCCGCGGGCGAGCCGGGCGAGGGTCGCCGTCTGCGCCTCCAGCAGCTCGGCGACGCGGGCGGCCGTCTCCTCCGCCGCCGCCCGGTCACCCCGTGCGAGCAGGTTGGTGGCCGCGGCGAGCGAGAACCCCGCTCCGGACAGCGCGGGCCCGAGCCCGTCGTGCAGCTCCCGGCGCAGCGCCCGTCGTTCCGCGTGCTGCGCCTCCGCCGCCGTCCGCCGTGCCTCGGCGAGGGCGGTCGATGCCTCCGCGAGCCGCACGACCACGCCGATCACCGGGCCCAGATCCGCGATCGCCTCGGTGGTCCTGCGCCCGACGGGCACCCCGTCGACCTCCCCGGTCACCTCCAGCACGACACCGGGGTCGCCGTCCACCGCGAAGGCCGTGGTCGTGCCGCGGGGATCCCCCACCACGACGTCCGTGGTGCCGAGGTGCTCGCCGTCACCGCCCGCGTCGTCCGCCGCGACCCGGAGGCGCACCGAACCGAGGCGCAGCGTGGCCCGCAGCGCCGTCGCCAGGGCGCGCAGGCCGTCCGCGCCGGTGGCGATCTCGCCCACCTCCGCCCCCAGCGTGTCCACGAGCCGCTCGGGCGCCCCGGCGTCGCCGTACACGAGGCGGTCGACCCGCCGGCGGATGAGGCGCCGCATCGGCAGCAGCCCGATCGCGACCAGCGCCGCGGTGGCGAACACGGCCAGTGGCGTCGGAGGGCCGACCGTCTCCATCGCTGTCACGATCAGCAGGTAGCCCGTCGCGGCGAGCACCGCCAGGATGCTGGTCGTGAGCACCGTGCTCACTGTCACGTCGACGCCGCGCAGCCGATGCTGCAGACCCATCACGAGCACCGCCGATGGATAGAAGATCTGCCCGACGATGGGCGCGATGGTGCCGAACACCCACAGCGGGGCTGCGAGCTGGAGCGAGGCGGGCAGCACCGTGACCACGTAGGAGGCAGTCAGGAACACATGCCCGACCAGCAGCCAGATCAGGGCGTACCGCTGCGACCGCGGTGACCGGAGTGCCCGCTTCAGCACGATCACGGCGACCGCGGTCGAGGCGCACAGCGTCACGGCGGCCGCGGCCCCGTAGGCGCCGGGCAGCATCGCCTGGTACCACGGCCAGTCCGGGGCGAGCGGGTTGTCGAGCGGTCCGGCGCCCTGCTGGGTGAGGGACGCGACGGTGGCCACGCCGGCCGCCGTCACCACGAGACACAGCAGCCCACGGTCGAGGGCGGCGCGCCGGCCGGGGAGCAGCAGCAGCGGCACGACCGCGGTCAGGAAGGTGCCGGGGACGAACGCCCAGCCGCCCGCGTAGGCGAGCAGTGCGCCCCCGGGCAGCCCGCCGCTCTCCACCGCCAAGAGGCCGTACTGCACGCCGAACGCGGCGAGCCCCGAGCCCACGGCGTGCACCGCGAGCAGCACGGCGACCGGCTGCGGACGACGCACCAGGAGCACCGCGGCCAGGGGCGCGTACACCGCCGCGACCGTGAGGCCGATGTCGTCGAACCGGGCCTGCGCGGCCGGCGGGGCCGGAGAGAGGAAGGTGCCGGCGACGGGGGCCGCCGGGAGCTCGAACCGCCACGCCAGCAGGATCGACGCGGCCGCCAGACCCCAGGCGCTCGCGAGCACCGCGACCCCCGCGAGGCGCCGAGCACCGCCGCCTGTCATGCGGGCACCGCCGTCACCGTGACCGCGCGGCGCCCGGTCGGCTCCTCCCCGGGCACGCGCTCGGCGACCCTGGCGTGCAGCGCCCGCACGATCGGGTCGACCCGCACCGCGGCCCCTACCACCCGCAGCACCGCGCGGTCGGCGGGGCCCACCGTGACCTCGATCCGCTCGACCCCGCCCTCCCGGCGGGCACGCAGCATCGCCTCAGCGACCAGGTGGTACAGGTGCTCGGGGTGTTCGGGCGCCCGCCGCACCTCGGCGTGCAGCGCCGGCTCCGGAAAGCGCGCGGCGAGTTCGCTCAGCGCGCCGGTCAGGTCGCCGGCGTCGAGCGCCCCGGGCAGCAGGGTGCGGGCGAGGTCGCGCACCTCGGTGGTCGCCGCCTGCAGTGCGGCCGAGGCATCACGCAGCACGAGGTCGGGTCGCGGAGAGTCCGGGAGCGCGCGCAGGGCCCGGCGCACCCGGGCGAGCACGGGCTCGAGTCCTGCCTCGATCTCGGCCCGCGCGAACCGCCGCTCGCTGGCCGCGATCCGCCGCGCGCCGTCTCTGGCCACGCGCAGACCCTCGTCGGCGTCGGCCAGCAGCACCGCCACGCTCAGCACGCCGCCGATGCGGCGCAGCGCGGCGAGGCTGCGCGGCTCCACGCGCCGACCGGAGGTGCCGCTCACCTCCACCGTCCCGCACGCGCCGCCGGCCGCGAGCAGGGCGACCACCTCCCGCGTTGCGGGATCGAGCGTGCCGGCCTGTCCGTGGGAGTGCTCGGGGCCGGAGGAGGCGATCGCGACCCCGCCGAGGCGGAGCGACCGGCGCAGCGCTTCGGCCAGCACCTCCAGCGACGCGCGGCCGCTGCCGCCGCCCGCCTCCGTGCTCACGGTGCGCAGCAGTGCACGCGGCTCGGCGGAGCGGCCGTACAGCAGCTGGTCAACGGCGCGCTGCACGCCGCGGCGCACGGGCTCCGCGCCGACCGCGATCAGCACGACGGCGACCATGCCCGCGCTCGTGGGCGGCAGTGGCGCGAGCTGCGCGATCGTCGCGGCGACCGCACCGTAGGCGGCCAGCAGGGCGGACACCAGGAGCACTCCGACCGCGAACCGGGCCCGCGCCGGCTCCACGGCGTCGGGGGCGCGGGCGATCGCGGTGAGCACGAACGAGGCCGCAGCGAACAGCACGCACGCGGGCAGCACGGCCGCGGCGAACGCGGTGCCGAGCAGGGAGCCGCCGCCGTCCGTCGCGACCGTGAAGCCGCCCACGCCGCACAGCAGCAGGGCGAAGTGGGCGATCGCGAGCCATACGGCCGCCTCCCGGTCGGGGGAGGAGCGTCGCCGGGCGACCCACAGGATCGTCGCACCCGACCACAGCGCCAGCGCCAGCCAGACGATCCACAGGGCGGCCGTGAACGGAAGCGGCGTCCCGCGGTCCAGCTCCACGGCGCTCGACACCGCGAGGGCCGTGGACAGTGCGGCGCCCGCCGCGAGCAGCGTACGGGCGTGGAGCAGCACCGCCGCCCCCAGCGCCCCGGCGACCGTGAGACCACCGGGCATCCACGCCACGCCCAGCAGGTCGAGCCACAGCCCGCCGTCGACCCCGGCCGCGCGCAGTCCCGCCGCAAGCGTGGCCGCCCCACCGCCCACCCCCGTCGTGGCGAGGGTGAGCGGGAGCAGGGGGCCGCCGCGACCGCCGTGACCGCCGCGGACGGGCAGGAGTGCGGCCGCACCGCCGAACGCCAGGGCGGCGCTGAGCGTGCCGACGGCCTCGATGCCGCCGGACGAGTGCAGGCACAGCAGCGCACCGATCAGCGCGGGACCCCACGACGCCAGCAGGAGCGCAGCCGTCGTCGCCACTCCGAGCACGCGCGAGGGTCCGTGCGCTCGCGCCGTGGGGGCGGCGGCTCCGCTCATCGGCGCTCCTCTCCGAGCCTCAGTGTGCCGGAGGGGGCGCGGCCTGACCAGGGTCGCGGGGCGTCCCGGGGCGGATCTCCCGGGCGGTCGGGACACGGTGCCCTCGGAGCCGGGACGCAGGGACCCCTAGCGTCGGTGGCGGTGGAGGACACCGTGCCGACGCGGGTCGGCAGGAGGAGGGGACCATGCGCGGTCGATCGGGTCGACGAGCGCACGAGGGGACCGGGTCGCGGTCGCCGCAGCGGGATCATGGGGACCGGTGCGGGCGAGGCGACCGCCGGCGGGCTGCGGGCTCGCACGGCGGACTCGGCGGGAGCGGGGGCTGCTCCCGCCGGGTGTCCCTCCCCGCACGTCGCCCCCCGGAGCAGCGTGGGCCCGCGGTGGTGCGCCGCGGGGCGGGAGCGCTAGCGTGAGCGGCATGCCAGAGGAGTCCAGCGCGGTGGACGCGGCGGACAGTGCCGTGCGCATCTTCGTGGTGGACGACCACCCGGTCTTCGCCTTCGGCATGTCGAGCTTCCTGGAGTCGATCGAGGGGTTCCGGGTCGTGGGCAGGGCCGGCACCGAGGACGAGGCGGTCGACGGTGTGCTGGCCGCGCAGCCCGACGTGGTGCTCATGGACGTGGATCTCGGGGCGGGATCCGGCATCGAGGCGACGCGGCGCATCGTGCGGGTGGCCCCGGGCATCGGCGTGCTCATCGTGACGATGCTCGGCGATGACGACTCGGTGTTCGCCGCCCTCCGCGCCGGAGCCAGGGGCTACCTGCTCAAGAGCGCGCTGCCGGACGAGATCGAGCGGGGGCTGCGCGCCGTGGCGTCGGGTGACGTGCTGCTCACGGCCGAGGTGGGGCGCCGCGCGATCGACCTGCTGTCGGGCGCGCGCACGACCGGGCCCGTGGTGTTCCCCGAGCTGACGCACCGCGAGCGCGAGGTGCTCGACCTCATCGCCCGCGGCCTCGACAACCAGGCGGTGGCCCGGCGGCTCGTGCTGTCGTCGAAGACCGTGCGCAACTACCTGTCCGGCATCCTCGCGAAGCTCGCGGTGCCCGATCGCAGCGCGCTGATCGTGCGTGCGAGGGAGGCCGGGCTCGGTCGGGACGCGCCGGACGCTCCCGCGTGACCGTGATAATCCACAGCGCTTTCCGATCACGGATCGATAACGTCGATCCCATGAGCGTGATCCCGGTCGACGAAGCCATGATCAGCGAGGCCAAGGAGCTGCGCGATCAGCTGCAGCGCTTCCTGCGCGAGTACGAGTTCGGCATGCGGGAGGTGGAGACGAAGATCTCGATCCTGCGCGACGAGTTCACGCACGACCACGCCTACAACCCGATCGAGCACGTGAAGAGCCGCCTGAAGTCGCCGGACAGCATCGTGGAGAAGCTCGCGCGCAAGGGGATCGACGAGCCCGACTTCGAGCGCATCCGCGCCGAGATCACCGACATCGCCGGGGTGCGGGTCACGTGCAGTTTCGTCGCCGACGTGTACCGGCTGTTCGACCTGCTCACCGCGCAGGACGACGTGACCGTGCGCACCGTGAAGGACTACATCGCGCAGCCGAAGGCGAACGGCTACAAGAGCCTGCACGCGATCATCGAGGTGCCCGTGTTCCTGTCGACCGGCGCGCTCTCGGTGCCGGTGGAGGTGCAGTTCCGCACGATCGCGATGGACTTCTGGGCGAGCCTGGAGCACAAGATCTACTACAAGTTCTCCAACCAGGTGCCCTCGCACCTCGTGCAGAGCCTGACCGATGCGGCGGATGCGGCCGCCGAGCTCGACAGCCGCATGGAGCGCCTGCACCGCGAGGCGCACGGCGTCCCGCGCCGGCAGCTCGCCCCGCCGCCCCCGCCGGCTCCGCGCATCGTGGGCGTGTGACCCGGGCACCCGTCGCGCCGTGCCGCGGATCGTGGGAGCATGACGGCGATGACCTCCGCCGCCTCGCCCGCCCGCACGTCGCCCGCGACGGACGACCGTCCGCACACCGACCCGGCGCTCCTGCCCGACCTCGACGAGGGTCCGCGCTGCGAGTGTCCGCACACCGGGTCCGACACCCCTCACACCGCCGTCGACACCGGTCGCGACGCCCCGGTGCCGTGCGGCAGGGCGGCCGCGTGGCGGGTGACGACCGAGTGCGTCTGCGGTGGCGGCCACCCGCGCCGCGTGGAGCTGCTGTGCACGCGGTGCCTCAACAACCGCAGCAGCCAGCTCGGCCGCGAGCGCGTCACGGTGCGCGGGATCTGATCCGCGGCCACTGATCCGCGTCGCCGTGCGTCGCAGCCCCCGCGCGTCGGTGAACGAGCTGCCCCGCTCCGGAGCCACCCAGCTCGGGTGTCGCCCCGCTACGCGCCCAGGAACTCGCGCGCGGCGGCCGACATGGCCGTGACGCCGACCTCGATCGTGGGGTGGATCTCGGGGGCGAAGAACGGCGAGTGGTTGGTGGGGATGTCCTGCTCCAGGCGGCCGGCGGCGAGGGCCTCGGCGAACCGTGCGGGATCCACGCCACCCCAGAACCAGAACACGAGCGGCACGCCCGCGTCCCGCGCGAACCAGGAGACGTCCTCGCTGCCGGTGAACATGCCGGGGTCGATCACGGCGGTCTCGCCGAGCGCACGCTGGAGTGCCGTCGTGACGCGCTCGGTCGCCTCCTCGTCGTTGATCGTGGCGGGCAGGGTGTGGTCGGTGCGGATCTCGGGCTCCCGCTCGGCGCCGGATGCGGTGGCTTCGGCGCGCACGATGCGCTCCACGCTCGCGAGCACCTTCTCGCGCACCTGGTCGTTCGGGTAGCGGAGGCTGAGCTCGAGCTTCGCCTCGGCCGGGATGATGTTGTTCTTGAGGCCGGCGTGGATCGATCCGACCGTGACCACGGCCACCCCCTGCGGGTCGATCTCGCGCGACACGATGGTCTGCAAGCGCATCACCGTGGCGGCCGCCATCACGACGGGGTCGATCGTGGCGTGCGGCCGGGAGCCGTGGCCGCCGCGGCCGTGGAGGGTGACGGTGAGGCCGTCCGACGCGGCCATCTGCGTGCCGCTGCGCACCCCGATCACGCCCGCGGGGAGCGGGGTCACGTGCTGGCCGAGCACCACGTCGGGCTTCGGGTACCGGGCGAGCAGGCCGTCGTCGAGCATGGCCCTGGCGCCGGCACCGTATTCCTCCGCGGGCTGGATGAGCACCACGAGCGTGCCCGACCAGTCCTCGCGCTCCGCCACCAGCTTCTCGACCGCGCCGATCATCGCGGTCACGTGCATGTCGTGGCCGCACGCGTGCATGACGGGCACGGTGGTGCCGGACGGGTCGACGCCCTTGGCGGTGCTCGCGTACGCGCGGCCGGTCTGCTCCTCCACGGGCAGGGCGTCCATGTCGGCGCGCACCCACACCACGGGGCCGTCGCCGTTGCGCAGCACGCCGACGACGCCGGTCACGCCGACGCCCTCCTCCACGTCGAGCCCGAGGTCACGCAGGTGCTGGGCGGCGATGCCCGCGGTGCGCGTCTCCTGGAACGAGAGCTCGGGGTGCTGGTGGAGGTCGATGTAGAGCGCTTCGAGATCGATGGCCATGGGCCGAGCCTAGCCCGCGGTCAGGGCCGGGCGTAGGACTCGAGTTCCGGCCCGGGGTGGAGCACGCCGTTCACGATCGCGCGGATCGCGAAGGCGCTGGCGTCGGCCAGGTCGACCGCGTCCGGGTGCAGCAGCCACTGCAGCTGCAGGCCGTCCATCACGGCGAGGATCGCGGCCGACGCCGCCGCGATCGTGTCGGGCTCGGTCACGCCCTCCTGCGCGCAGAGCTCGCCGAAGGCGGCGGCGACCTCGCGGCGGAGGGTCGTGTAGCGGTCCTCGAAGTAGGGGCGGGAGGGGTGGTCGTCGGTCACCGATTCCGCCGAGAGCACGGTGTACGCCTGCACGATGCCTGGGCGCTTCTCGTTCGTGAGGGCCGTGCGCACGAGGTGCAGGAACAGCTCGGGACCGTCGGGGATGTGCTTCTGGGCGAGCCCGGCGACGTCGTCCTGGTCGCGGTAGGCCAGCACCTCGAGCAGCAGCTTCTGCTTCGAGCCGAAGTGGTGCAGCACCCCGGCGTGCGTGATGCCGACCTGCTCGGCGACGTCGGCGAGGGTGCCGTTGGTCGAGCCCTTGTTGCCGAAGATCTCGATGGCCGCCTTGAGGATCTGCTCGCGCTTCTCCCGCGTCGCCGGGCGCACCCGCACGGCGTGATCGCTCTCCGACATGCGTCGTCCTCTCCTCAACCGGCCCCGCTTGCCAACCAACTTACTCCTCGGTAACCTCACCTCAGCTTACTTTCTCGACAGTAAGCAAACCGCCGCCGCACAACGACCGTGCCCAAGGAGAAGCAATGAAGCTCAGAACGTCTCTGATCGCCGCCACCGCGATCACCGCACTCGGGGTCTCGGCCCTCGCCGGATGCTCGTCCGGAGGGTCGGACGACACCGCAGCCGGCGGCGCCGCCCTCACCATCGCCAAGCCGGACGGCGCCATCACCACCGAGTCGAACAACCCGTTCGTCGGCGACTCCGCCGCGTCGAAGTACGGCTACGCCAAGGTCGTGTTCGAGACCCTGGCCCTGGTGAACCAGACGGGAGACCGCGGTACCACGCCGTGGCTCGCCGAGAGCCTCGAGTGGAACGACGACTACACGCAGCTCACGGTCGTCCCCCGCGAGGGCGTCACCTGGAGCGACGGCGAGCCGTTCACCGCCGACGACATCGTCTTCTCCTTCGAGACCGCCTCGATCCCCGCGCTCGACACCGCCGGCCTCAAGTACGAGGGAGCCGAGGTCGACGGCGACACGGTCGTGCTGAGCTTCGGCGACTCCAAGTACGTCAACCAGGCGCGCGTGCTGCACGTGCCCATCGTCCCCAAGCACATCTGGGAGAAGTTCGACGACCCGGCCACCGACCCCGTCAAGGGCGACGACCTCGTCGGCACCGGCCCCTACGCGATGGCGAACTGGTCGACCGAGTCGGTCACGCTCGACGCCCGCGACGACTACTGGGCCGGCGACCTCGCCGTGCCCGAGCTGCACTACGTCTCCTACGGCGACAACACCGCCCTCACCACGGCTCTCGCCAATGGCGACGCCGACTGGGCCCAGGCGTTCATCCCGCAGATCGAGGAGCAGTTCCTCTCGGCCGACCCCGAGCACAACCAGTTCCTCGCCTCCCCGACCACCGGCTCCGCCACGCTGTTCATGAACCTGCAGCAGAAGCCGTTCGACGACCCGGCCTTCCGGCAGGCGCTCGCCTGGGTGATCGACCGCGACGCCTACGTCGACATCGCCCGCGAAGGCGCCAGTGAGCCCGTCTGGTCGGTCACCGGCCTGTCGTCGATCCTCGAGGACGAGATCCAGCCCGAGTTCCAGGGCGTGGACTACAAGGTCGACGCCGACAAGGCGCGCGACCTGCTCGAGACCGCCGGGTACACCTGGAAGGACGACGCCCTGATCGACCCGGACGGCACGCCCGTGTCGTTCACGCTCTCCGTCCCGTCCGGCTGGAGCGACTGGAACACCGCGCAGGAGCTCATCGCCGAAGACGTGAAGGACGGCATCGGCGCCGAGGTCAAGATCGACATGCCCGACTGGGGCGGCTGGGCCGACCCCCGCGACAACGGCACCTTCTCCGCGATCATCCACTGGCTGGAGGACAGCGGCACCGCCTACGGCCTGTACACCTCGACCATGGACCCGCGGTGGATCTCCCCCGAGGGCAAGGCCGGCTTCAACTTCGGCCGCTTCGACGACCCCGCCGCGACGACGGCGCTGAACACGTACGCGAACGCTTCGTCCGACGAGGAGCGCACCGCCGCGATCGACACGCTGCAGACGATCTTCTCGGAGCAGGTGCCGGCCATCCCGCTGGGCGCCCACCCGCTGCTGGGCGAGTTCAACACGCGCAACTACGTCGGCTGGCCGTCGGAGACCGACACGTACGCGTCGGCCGACCCCACGCAGCCGAACATCGTGCAGATCCTCACGAAGCTGAAGCCCGCCGAGTAGACCCGTCGTCTCGCTCCGACCGCTCAGGGACCGGTTCGCCCTCGGCGACCGGTTCCTGAGCGAGAAGCGGAGCGACGAGACGACGGACGCCTCCCACGAAGGACACCCCATGCCAGACCCCCTGCTCACCGTGCGCGACTTCTCGGTCGTGTACGACGTCGATCCGCCCGTCGCGGCGGTGAAGGACGTGACCCTCGAACTCCAGCGCGGCGAGATCCTCGGGCTCGCCGGGGAGAGCGGCTGCGGCAAGACCACGCTCGCCTACGGCGTGCAGCGGCTGCTGCGTGCTCCCGCCGTCATCACCGGGGGCAGTGTGACCTTCCACGATGCCTCCGGAGCGGACATCGACATCAACGCGCTCGACGTCGACGCGATGCAGCGATTCCGCTGGGACAAGGTGTCGATGGTGTTCCAGGGCGCGATGAACGCCCTCAACCCGGTTGCCACGGTCGGCTCGCAACTGGAAGACGTGTTCGAGATCCACCGGCCCGACATGAATCGGCGTCAGCGCAGGGCCGAGGCGGAGGAGCTGCTCGAGATCGTGAAGGTCGGCCGCCAGCGCCACCGGTCCTTCCCGCACGAGCTGTCGGGCGGCATGCGCCAGCGCGTGATGATCGCGATGGCGCTCGCCCTGCGTCCGCAGCTGATGGTGATGGACGAGCCCACCACGGCGCTCGACGTGCTGGTGCAGCGCGAGATCCTGAAGCAGATCTCGCAGCTGCGGCGCGAGTTCGGGTTCTCGGTCGTCTTCATCACCCACGACCTGCCGCTGCTGCTCGAGATCAGCGACCGCATCGCGATCATGCGCGAGGGCGAGATCGTCGAGCTCGACACGGCCGAGCGCATCTGGAACGCGCCGCAGCACGAGTACACGCGGCGGCTGCTGTCGTCGTTCCCCCGGCTGACCGGCGAGAGAGGGGTGCTGGTGCGATGACCACGCTCGAGTTCCGACACGTCACCAAGAGCTACACCGTGCGCGGCGCCGGCCAGATCAAGGCCCTCGACGACGTGAGCTTCACCCTCGAGTCCGGCCGCACGATCGGACTCGTCGGGCAGTCCGGCAGCGGCAAGTCCACGATCGCGAAGATCCTCACCCAGCTCGAGACCCCCACCAGCGGGGAGGTGCTGCTCGACGGCACCCCGATCCCACGGCGCGGCAGAGGTCTGCGGAGCTACCGCCAGCAGCTGCGCATGGTGTTCCAGGATCCGTTCGCCTCGCTCAACCCCTCCCACTCCATCCGCTACCACCTGGAGCGGCCCATCCGCCTCGACGACGTCGTGCCGAAGAAGGACACCGATGCCGAGGTGCGGCGCCTGCTCGCGCGCGTGCGGCTCGACGCCGACGCCGTGATCGACCGCCGCCCGCACGAACTGTCGGGCGGCCAGCGGCAGCGTGTGGCCATCGCCCGCGCCCTCGCCTCCCGCCCGTCGCTGCTCGTGGCGGACGAGCCCGTGTCGATGCTCGACGTGTCGATCCGTCTCGGCGTGCTGAGCCTGCTCGCCGAGCTGCAGCGTGACGAGGGACTCGGCGTGCTCTACATCACGCACGACCTGGCCACCGCCCGCCACTTCAGCGACGAGATCATGGTGCTCAACCAGGGCCGCGTGGTCGAGTACGGCACCGCCGACGACGTCATCTTGAACCCGCAGAACCCCTACACCCGCGAGCTGCGCGCCGCCTCTCCCGACCCGGAGAAGCACTTCGCCGCCACCACGAACGGAGGTGTGCGGTGAGTACCGCCTTCCCCCAGCTGGACGACAACGACCTCGTCGCGCGCGACGCCCTCGAGGTCGGCACCACCGCGACGGCGGTCGACCCTGGCCGGCGTCGCGTGCCGTGGCGCTTCTTCGCCGGGCGCGCGGGCTTCTACCTCTTCACCCTGTGGGCGGCGATCACGATCAACTTCTTCCTGCCCCGGCTCATGAAGGGCGACGCGGTGAGCTCGTACCTCGCGCGCAACCCCAACGTGAGCCCGGAGGCCGCCGACGCCCTGCGCATCCTGCTCGGCATCGACTCCGACAAATCGGTGTGGCAGCAGTACGTCGAGTACTGGGGCATGCTGCTGCGCGGCGACCTGGGCATCTCCACGCTGCACGGTCTGCGTCCGGTCGCCGAGGTGCTCGCCTCCGCCCTCCCGTGGACGCTCGGGCTGGTCGGCATCGCGACGATCATCTCGTTCGCGATCGGCACGGTCGCCGGGGCCATCGTGGGATGGAAGCGGGGCAGCAAGCTCGACGCGATCATCCCGGTGACCACCTTCTTCAACACGATCCCGTACTTCTGGCTCGGGCTCATCGCGATCGCCGTCTTCTCGTCGACGCTCAAGTGGTTCCCGTCGTCGCACGCCTACGACAAGGGGCAGTCGCCGGAGTGGAGCCTGGACTTCATCGGGCAGGTGATCATGCACGGCACCCTGCCCGCGCTCACCATCGTGGTGGCTTCGCTGGGTGGCTGGGTGCTCGGCATGCGCAACATGATGCTGACCGTGCTCGACGACGACTACATCACGGTCGCGCAGGCGAAGGGCATGCCGAACCGGCGCGTGCTGTGGGCCTACGCCGCCCGCAACGCCGTGCTCCCGCAGATCCAGAGCTTCGCGCTGTCGATCGGCTTCATCGTGGGCGGCACCATCGTCATGGAGATGGTGTTCAGCTATCCCGGTGTCGGCAAGCTGCTGCTCGACGCCACCAACGCCAAGGACTTCGCGCTCATGCAGGGCGTGTTCCTGGTGATCACGCTGTCGGTGCTCGTGGCCAACATCCTCGCCGACGTGGTCTACGCCTACCTCGACCCGCGCACCCGCCAGACGGAGGCCTGACATGACCGTTCCCACCACCGCCGCAGGCACCGCCCCCGACGGCTCGCCGGTCGCCTCGGGCATGCCGGAGACCGCGACCCTGCGCACCGCGCCGTCGGGCGACCCGCACCGCGCGACGTTCCGGTCGCAGCTCGGCCAGGCGTTCGCGATGTTCCGCAACCCGAAGTCCCTGGCCGGGCTCATCATCCTCGGGATCTTCGTGCTCGTCGCGATCCTGGCACCGTGGATCGCCCCGTACGGACCCACCCAGAAGGACCGCACCGCGCTCCGCCAGCCGCCGTCGTGGGAGCACTGGCTCGGGACGACGCACATGGGGGAGGACGTGCTGAGCCAGATCATCTACGGCACGCGCGGGGTGATCGTCGTCGGCTTCCTCGCCGCGTTCATCGCCACCATCATCGCCATCACGGTCGGCGTGATCGCCGGGTACGTGCGCGGCTGGAAGAGCGAGTCGCTGTCGGCGCTGACGAACGTCTTCCTCGTGATCCCCGGCATCCCGCTGATCATCATCATCGCGTCGCAGTTCGACAACCCGCCGCTGATCGTGATCGCCGCCGTGCTCGGGCTCACCGGGTGGGCGTGGGGTGCGCGCGTGCTCCGGGCGCAGACCATGTCGCTGCGCAACCGCGACTTCATCCAGGCCGCCCGCGCCAACGGCGAGCCGCTGCGCCGCATCATCACGGTCGAGATGCTGCCGAACCTGATGGCGCTCATCGCGTCGAGCTTCGTCGGCACCGTGACCGCCGCGATCCTCGGCCTCACGACGCTCGCGTTCATCGGGGTGATCCCGGTGAGCAACCTCAACTGGGGCACGATCCTGTTCTGGGCGCAGCAGAACGGCGCCTTCCCCCGGTTGTGGTGGTGGTACGTGCCCGCGGGGCTCTGCATCGCCATCATCGGCGTGGCCCTGTCGCTGATCAACTTCGGGATCGACGAGTATGTGAACCCGCGGCTGCGTTCCGCCGGAGAGCGCGCACGGGCCATGAAGAAGAAGGGGCTCGACGTGAACGCGCCGGTCACGGCCGTGCGCTCCGTCCCCCTGCCGACGACCGACACCACCGATACGACGACACAGAACACGAAGTGATGACCTCTCTGCTCCCGACGACCACCCTCCCGTACCAGAACCCCTCCCTGCCGATCCCCGAGCGCGTCGCCGACCTCCTCTCCCGCATGAGCGTGGAGGAGAAGGTCGGGCAGATGCTGCAGCTCGACGCCCGTGACGACCTCGACGACCACGTGCTGCGGCGTCACGTCGGCTCGATCCTGCACACGTCTCCCGAGCGCATCGTGCGGGCGAACGAGCTCACGGCGCAGACCCGCCTGCGCATCCCCCTGCTCGTGGGCGAGGACTGCATCCACGGCCACTCGTTCTGGCCGGGTGCGACGATCTACCCCACCCAGCTGGGCATGGCCGCGACGTGGGACGCCGGGCTGCTGGAGCGTGTCGCGCGGGCCACCGCGGAGGAGGTCGCGGTCACCGGCATCCACTGGACCTTCTCTCCCGTGCTGTGCATCGCGCGCGACCTGCGGTGGGGCCGGATCAACGAGACGTTCGGCGAGGACCCGTTCCTGATCGGCGAGCTCGCGAGCGCCATGGTGCGCGGCTACCAGGGCGACGGGCTCGACGACCCGACCGCGATCCTCGCGACCGCCAAGCACTTCGCGGGGTACTCCGAGACGCAGGGCGGACGGGACGCGAGCGAGGCCGACATCTCGCGCCGCAAGCTGCGCTCCTGGTTCCTGCCGCCGTTCGAGCGCGTGGCCCGCGAGGGCTGCCGCACGTTCATGCTCGGCTACCAGACCACCGACGGCGTGCCGATCACCCTGAACGACTGGCTGCTCAGCGACGTGCTGCGCGACGAGTGGGGCTACACCGGCACCCTCATCACCGACTGGGACAACGTCGGGCGCATGGTGTGGGAGCAGCGCATCCAGCCCGACCTGACCCAGGCGGCCGCGGCCGCGGTGCGCGCGGGCAACGACATGGTCATGACCACGCCCGGGTTCTTCGAGGGCGCGCTCGACGCGGTGGCGCAGGGGCTGCTGCCCGACGACGCGTTCGACGACGCGGTCGCCCGCATCCTCACGCTCAAGTTCGAGCTCGGGCTGTTCGAGGATCCGCGACTGCCGCGCGCAGACCTGTCGTCCGTGGTGGGCAGCGCCGCGCACGCCGAGCTGAACCTGGAGACGGCGCGACGCTCCCTCGTGCTGCTGGAGAACGACGGCGTGCTGCCGCTCGACCCCGCCGCCCCGCTGCGCATCGCCGTGACGGGACCCCTGGCCGACGACGCACAGACGCAGCTGGGCGACTGGGCGGGAGGTTCGGGTCAGGCGGGGTGGCTCGACGGGCAGCCGCGCGACATGATCACGACCGTGCTCGACGGGCTGCGCGCGGTGGACGGCTGGCGCGTGACGCACACGCGCGGCGCCGACATCCTCACCCTCGAGGACGACCCGCGGGGCACGCACTTCCCCGACAAGCAGCCGCGGCCGCCGGTGGTGCGGTCGTGCGCGCCCGACGCGGCGCTGATCGCGGAGGCCGTGGCCGACGCCGAGGCCGCCGACGTCGTGGTCGCGGTGGTCGGCGACCGGATCGAGCTCGTGGGTGAGGGCCGCTCGACGGCCACGCTCGAGCTCATCGGCGGCCAGAACGCGCTGCTGGACGCGCTGATCGACACCGGCACGCCGGTCGTGATCGTGCTGCTCGCGTCCAAGCCGCTCGTGCTCCCGGCGTCGGCGCAGCGCGCGGCGGCCGTGATCTGGGCGGCCAACCCCGGGATGCAGGGTGGTCGCGCGCTCGCCGAGGTCATGGCGGGCCTGGTCGAGCCGTCCGGCCGACTGCCGATCTCGTTCGCGCGCCACGTGGGACAGCAGCCGACCTACTACAACCAGATCCGCGGACAGCACGGCGACCGGTACGCCGACCTCACGCAGTCGCCCGCCTGGGCGTTCGGCGAGGGGCGCTCGTACACCACGGTCGAGTACTCCGACCTGGAGCTGGAGGCGGAGGCTCTCACCCCGGACGACACGGTCGTGGGTCACGTGACCGTGACGAACACGGGAGCCCGGCCCGCGCGCGAGACCGTGCAGGTGTACGTGCGCGACGAGGTCACGAGCGTGAGCTGGACCGATCGGGAGCTCAAGGCGTATCGCCAGGTCGACGTGTCGCCGGGGGAGTCCGTGCGGGTGCGGGTGGAGGTGCCGGCGGCCGAGTGCACGATCGTCGACGCCGCGGGGCTGCGCCGGGTGGAGCCCGGCGCGTTCACGCTGCTGGTCGGCCCGAGCTCGCGCGAGGAGGTGCTGCGGGCGGCGGGGTTCCGCATCGGCTGAGGCGGTGGGGCGGAGGGTGGACGGACGAGTTCGCTCGATTTGAGCTCAAGCGCGCTTGAGGTCTTACGGTGGAAGGGTGACCCGGAAGTTCCCCGCATGACCATCGACCCCCGCCCCCACCCCGCCGCCCCCGTCCCGTCCGCCGTCGGCGAGGGACTCAAGGCCGCGTTCCGCGCGCACCCCGCCGGTGTCGCGATCATCACGGCCCAGGGCCCCGACGGTCCGGTGGGCCTCACCGCCTCCAGCGTGTCGTCCGTGGCGGTCGATCCCGCCGCGATCATGTTCTCCGTCACGCGGGCGACCGGGAGCGCCGGGGCGATCCTGTCCGCGCCGAGCTTCGTGGTGCACCTTATCGACGACGAGCACTCCGACCTCGCGCAGAGCTTCGCCGTGAGCGGTGCCGAGCGGTTCACGTCGCAGCAGGGCTGGACGACGCTGCCGACCGGCGAGCCGCACCTCCCGGAGGCGAGGGTCGCGCTGCGCTGCCGCCCGCTGCACACCGTGCCCGTCGGCTCCTCGACGGTCGTGATCGCGGAGGTCCTGGAGGTGCTGCCGGGGCGACCCGCCCGCCCGCTGGTGTACGTGGACCGCCGGTTCCACGCCCTGCCGCACGTCCCCGCCGTCTGACCCCGACCGCCCGGCGGCGGTCCGGCCTGCCGTCAGGCGAGCGAGAGGAACAGCTTCTCGAGCTCGGGCAGGGAGACGCCGTCCTCCTCTTCCGGGCCGTCGAGGCAGTCCCTCATCGCGGTGGCGATGATCTGGAAGCCCGCCTTGTCGAGCGCGGAGGTGACGGCGGAGAGCTGCGTGACGACCGCTCGGCAGTCGCTGCCGGCCTCGACGGCCGCGATCACGGCGCCGAGCTGACCCTGTGCGCGCTTGAGGCGGTTGGCGATCTTGCGTTGCGTCTCGGCATCGGTGGTGGACATGGCGGCTCCCTGATCGTCGGCTGAGAACTCCATCATACCCCCGGGGGTATAGTGATGGATACCCACCGGGGTATCGAGAGGAGTCACCCATGTGCCGAGCCGTCCGTTGCCGAACCTGCGGAAAGACCACCTGGGCGGGATGTGGTCAGCACGTCGACGCCGTCCGCCAGACCGTACCGAGGTCGGACTGGTGCGGCGGGCACGCCGACGAGCAGCCCACCGGCGGCTTCCTGTCGCGGTTGTTCGGCCGATGAGCGCCGCGCCCCTCACGGTCGTGATCGTCGGCGGGGTCGCGGGCGGGATGTCCGCCGCCACCCGACTGCGCCGACTGGACGAGTCCGCGCACATCGTCGTCTTCGAGCGCGGACCCGAGGTGTCCTACGCCAACTGCGGCCTCCCGTACTACGTGGGCGGGGTGATCCAGGACCGCGAGGCGCTGCTGCTGCAGACCCCCGAGTCGCTGCACCGCCGCTTCCGGCTCGACGTGCGCGTGCGCCACGAGGTCGTGCACATCGACACCGACCGCCGCGTCGTCGAGGTCGAAGGGCCCGACGGGCAGCGGATGCGCCAGCCGTACGATCGCCTCGTGCTCGCCACCGGAGCCCGCCCGCGCCGCGACGAGCCCGACGCGGGACCGCCCGTGCGCAGCCTGCGCACGGTCGACGATGCCGACGCGATCCACGCCGCGGCACGATCCGGGCTGCCCGTGGTCGTGGTCGGCGGCGGTTACACGGGGCTGGAGGCCGTCGAGAACCTCGTCGCCCGTGGCGCCGCGGTCACGCTCGTGCAGCGCGGGCCCCAGCTGCTCTCCCCGCTCGACCCCGAGATGGTCGCACCGCTCGCCGAGGAGCTGCGGGTGCGCGGGGTGGACGTACGGCTCGGCGTCGAGATCACCGCGTCCGCGCCGGGTGCCGTGACCCTGAGCGACGGGACCGTCGTGGCCGCCGAGTTCGTGGTGGACGCGTCGGGAGTGGTGCCCGAGGTCGGGCTCGCGCGGGACGCGGGCATCCGGATCGGCGAGACGGGCGGGATCGCGGTGGACGACGCCTGCCGCACCAGCGCCCCCGACGTGTTCGCGGTGGGCGACGGTGTCGAGAAGAGCGACCTGGTGGGCGGCGGCCCCGCACTCATCACGATGGCGGGACTCGCGAATCGGCATGGCCGGATGGTGGCCGACGTCATCGCGGGCCGGGTCGAGGCTGCGTCACCGGCCGTCGGCACCGGCATCGTGGGCGTGTTCGGGCTCGCGCTCGCCAAGACCGGCTGGAGCGAACGGCAGCTCCGCGCCGCCGGTCGTGAGTTCTACGTCGTGCACGTGCACCCGGGCTCGCACGCGGGCTACTACCCCGGTGCGGAGACGCTGTCGATGAAGCTGCTGGCCGACCCGGCGAGCGACCGCATCCTCGGCGCGCAGGTGGTGGGTCGCGACGGGGTCGACAAGCGCATCGACGTGATCGCCACCGCGATGCAGGCGGGCGTCACGGCCGCGGGTCTCGCCCGGCTCGAGCTCGCCTATGCGCCGCAGTTCGGCTCGGCGAAGGACCCGGTCAACATGCTCGGCTACGTGGCCGAGAACACGCGCACCGGCACCACCCCCACCGTGCAGTGGCACGGGCTCGACGACGCCGTGCGCGCGGGGGCCGTGCTCATCGATGTGCGCTCCCCCGCGGAGCACGCGGCCGGCGCGATCCCCGGCGCGCTCAACGTCCCGCTGGACGAGTTGCGCGACCGCCTCGACGAGCTGCCGGCGGGGCCGCTGGTCGTCCACTGCCAGGTGGGGCTCCGCGGTCACATCGCGACGCGGCTGCTGCGGCAGCACGGACGCGACGTGCGCAACCTCGACGGCGGCTACCGCACCTGGCGTGACGGCACGGTGCGGTAGCGCGCCGGAGTCGCGGGGCCTCAGTCGCTGGCGAGCTTCGCGGCGAACTCCCGTTCCACGTCGACGTAGTGGTCGTCGGCCACGTCGTAGACCACCTGGTGGATCTCACCGCCCGTGAAGGCGAAGCGGTTGGGGTAGGCGGTGGTCACGGTGTCGCCCGAGTCGTAGCCGACGCTCAGTCCCTCGCCCGTGAGGGCGTAGCGGCCGAGCTGGGTGCGGATCGGGATCGACTCGACGGCCTCGTCGTCGACGTAGAGCGTGAGCGTGCCGAGCGCTTCGCCGTGGTCGCCGCTGCCCTCCTTCTCGAAGCCGACGCCGACGATGTGGCGGCCCTCGGTCGGCGCGGCGGTGCCGACCCGCTGCTCGGGCGGGATGCCGAGGAAGTTGTACACGAACGACAGCGTGCCGTCCTGCACGTACAGGCTGTAGCCGCCGAAGCGCGAGCCCTGGGCGACGATCACGCCCTCGGTCGCCGCGGTGAAGTCCACGTCGGCGAGGATCTTGAACGACACCTGCTGCGTGCGCGCGGCGAGCTGCTCCTGCACCTCGGTCGTCTCCGGGTAGTAGGTGAAGCGGCCGTCGGCGGGCACCGGCAGGTGGTACTCGTATTTGATGAAGTCGGCGACGCCCAGGTCGTTCAGGGGCAGCACGTCGTACTTCTTGGCCTCTTCGAGCCAGAGCGCCGTGAGCTCCTCCAGCTTCTCGGGGTACTGCTCGGCGAGGTCCACGGCCTCCGCCCTGTCCTCGTCGACGTGGAACAGCTGCCAGCGGTCCTCGTCGAAGTGCCCCAGGCCGATCGGGACGGGGCCGTGCTCGGCGACGGCCTTCCACCCCTTGCTCCAGATACCGCGCGTGCCGAGCATCTCGTAGTACTGCGTCTGCTTGGTGGTGGGGGCGTCCGCGGCGTCGAAGGAGTAGTTCATCGGCACCCCGGGCATCGGCGTCTGCTCCACGCCGTCCACGACGGTCGGCGCCTCGACGCCGCACGCCTCCAGGATCGTCGGCACGATGTCGGTGCAGTGGTGGTACTGGCTGCGCACCTCGCCGCGCGCCGTGATCCCCGCGGGCCAGTGGATGATCAGCGGGTCCGCCGAGCCGCCCGCGTAGGAGTAGCGCTTGAACATGCGGAACGGCGTGGAGAACGCCATCGCCCAGCCGGTCGGGTAGTGGTTGTAGGCGTCGGGCCCGCCGAGCTTGTCGATCATCGTCAGGTTGCGTGCGACGTCTTCGGGGTAGCCGTTGAAGAACAGGTTCTCGTTGATCGAGCCGTTCGGGCTGCCCTCGCCGGAGGCGCCGTTGTCTGCCGCGTAGATGATGAGCGTGTTGTCGAGCTGTCCCGACTTCTCCAGGTGCTCGATGATGCGGCCGACCTGCGCATCGGTGTATTCGCTGAACCCCGCGTACACCTCCGCGGTCCGCGAGAACAGCGCCTTCTCCTCGTCGGTCAGCTCCGCCCACGGACGCACGCTGTCGACCTCGGCGAACGTGCCGGGCGTCATCGGGTTCATGTCGGTCAGCTGCGTGCCCTCCGGCAGGATGCCGCGCTCGATCATGCGCGGCAGCACCCACTCGCGGTACGCCTCGTAGCCGTCGTCGAACATGCCCCGGTACTTGTCGATGTACTCCTGCGGGGCGTGGTGCGGGGCGTGGTTCGCGCCGGGGCAGAACCACAGGTACCACGGCTTGTCCGGGTTCGACTGCTTCGTGTCGCGCAGCATCCGGATCGCCTGATCCGCGAGGTCCTTGGACAGGTGATACCCGTCCTCGGGCTGGGAGGGCTGGTCGATGTAGTGGTTGTCGACGGCCAGATCGGGGTACCACTGGTTGGTCTCGCCGCCGATGAAGCCGTAGAACCGGTCGAAGCCGTGCCCGAGCGGCCATTCGCTGCGGTCCGAGCCGCTGGAGATCGCGTTGATCGGCACGTTGTGGTTCTTGCCGACCCAGTACGTGGACCAGCCGTTGTCGCGGAGGATGCGCGCGAGCGGCGCGTTCGACTTCGGGATGTGCCCGTTGTAGCCAGGGAACCCCGTCGAGGTCTCGGAGATCGTGGCGTAGCCGTTCTGGTGGTGCGTGCGTCCGGTGAGGAACGTCGACCGGGTGGGCGAGCACAGGGCGGTCGTGTGCCACTGCGAATAGGTGAGGCCGTTGTCGGCGAGGCGCTGGAGCGTGGGCATGTGGATGCGCCCGCCGTACGGCTCCCACGCCGCGAGACCCGTGTCGTCGAACAGGATCACCAGCACGTTCGGCGCACCCTCCGGCGCCTTGGTGAGCTCGTACGCCCCCCAGTCAGGCGTCGAGTCGCGGATGTCGAGTTCGATCTTCCCCTGGAACTCCCGAGCCATGATGTCTCCCTCCGGTCGGAACACGTGTCTGCTCGGCACGGTATCGAGGGCGCAAAGGGGGGGGACAGGTGGCTCTCGCAGGATCACCAGGGTGATTCCCGCGGGGGCCGTCGTGGCCGCAGCGGGTCAGACCAGGCGGGCGGTCGTGCCGCGCACGTTGAGCTCGTACGGCAGCGCGGCCGGGGGCCGTACGGCCTCGGGATCGGCGAGCTTCGCCAGGACGGCGTCCGCCGCGCGTTCGCCCTGCCCGAGGGGGAACTGGTCGACCGTGGTGAGGCGGAAGAACTCGCCGAGCTCGTGGCCGTCGATGCCCACGATCGACAGGTCCTCCGGCACGCGGAACCCGAGGTCGCGGGCGGCGAGGAGCGCCCCGATCGCCATCTCGTCCGAGGCGGCGAACACCGCGGTCGGGCGCGGGCCGGGGCGGCCCAGCAGCTGCTTCGCGGCCCGGTAGCCGCCCTCGACCGTGAAGTCGGCCGGCTCCAGGAACGCCGGCTGCAGCGGGATCCCGGCCGTCGCGAGGGCCCGCTCGAACCCGAGTCGGCGGTTGGTGGGGATGTGGAAGTCGAGGTCGAACTCGGGGTTCGCGCCGATGTGCGCGATCTGGGTGTGGCCGAGTCCGATGAGGTGCTCCGTGGCGAGCTGCGCGACCGCGACGTCGTCGACCGTGAGCGTGTCGAGCTTCGGGTTCGGGCCGCCGATCGCGATCACGGGCAGCCCGAGGTCGAGCAGCTGCTGCGTCTCGTCCTCGTCGAGCTCGATCGACACGGCGATCACCGCGTCCACGCGCTGCCGTCGCAGGAATGTGCCGAACACGTCACGGCGCACGTCCTCGTCGGCGGTGATGTTGTAGAGCGTGATGTCGTAGCCGGCGCGCATCAGTGCGGCGGACACCCCCGACAGCACCGTGCTGAAGAACCACCGGTCGAGGAACGGCACCACCACGCCGATGTTGCGCGTGCGACCCGAGGCGAGGCTCGAGGCCCGCGACGACACCACGTAGCCGAGCGACTGCGCGGCCGCGCGCACGCGCTCGCGCGCCGACTCCGAGACCTGCCCTCGTCCGCTCAGCGCGCGGGAGACGGTCGCGGTGGAGACGCCGGCGAGCCGGGCGACCTCGTCGATGCTCGCCATGGGTCCTCCTGGGGTTCCTGTTCCGTCGCGGTCGCGCGCTGCGGGCAGCGTCTGCGACCGCGACGGGAACGGGCGGGTCAGGCCGCGGTGGTGTACCAGACGGCGGTGTCGACCGGCAGGTCGGGGCCGTCGAAGGGCTGGCTGCGCAGCACGATCAGGGCGCCGTCCGGCAGGGGGAGCGCGGCGGTACCGAGGTTGGCGAGCACGTGCACCTCGCCGCGGCGGAACGCGACCGCGTCGGGCCCCGCGTCCTCCCACACGAGGGAGCCGGTGCCGAAGCCGTGTTCGCGGCGCCCGGCGAGCAGGCGCTTGTACAGGGCGAGGGTCGACGCGGGGTCGACCTCCTCCACGTCGCGCGCATGGGCCGCCCAGTCCGCGGGCTGCGGGAGCCACGACAGCCCGGTGTCGTTGAAGCCGAACGCGGGGGCCTCGGCCTCCCAGGGCAGCGGCACGCGGCAGCCGTCGCGGCCGTAGCGCTCGCCGTTGGTGCGGAACCACGTGGGATCCTGCCGGAACTCGTCCGGGATCTCCATGGCCTCGGGCAGCCCGAGCTCCTCGCCCTGGTACAGGTACGCCGAGCCGGGGAGGGCCAGCATCAGGGTCGTGGCGGCGCGGGCGCGCGCCAGGCCGATCGCGGTGTCGGGCTTGTCGGGCGTGTTCGGCCCGATGCCCTCGCCCTGCGGGTTCTCGGACGTGAGGGCCAGGCGCGAGGCGTGGCGCACGACGTCGTGGTTCGACAGCACCCAGGTGCTGGGGGCGCCGACCGCGCCGAACTCGTCGAGCGACTCGCGGATCACATCGCCCAGGGCCTTCGCGTCCCACTCGGTCATGAGGTACGGGAAGTTGAAGGTCTGGTGCATCTCGTCGGGCCGCACCCACAGCGCGGTCTCCTTGAGCGTCGGCATCCAGGCCTCGCCGCACAGCGCGCGGTCGCCGTCGTACTCGGCCAGCACGCGGTGCCAGTCGCGGTAGATCTCGTGCACGCCGTCCTGGCCCCAGTACGGCACGTTCGACTCGCCGCCGCCCATGGAGTCGGCGTCGGTGGGGGGCGTGTAGTCGGGCAGCCCCTCGGTCTTGATCATGCCGTGGGCCACGTCGACCCGGAAGCCGTCGACCCCACGGTCGAGCCAGAAGCGCAGGATGGAGCGGAACTCCTCCTGCACCTCCTCGTTGTTCCAGTCGAAGTCGGGCTGCGTGGCGTCGAAGATGTGCAGGTACCACTGGCCGGGCGTGCCGTCGGCCTCGGTCACGCGCTGCCACATGCCGCCGCCGAAGACCGACTCCCAGTTGTTGGGCGGCAGCTCGCCGTTCTCGCCCCTGCCGTCGCGGAAGATGTAGCGCGCGCGCTCCGGGCTGCCCGGTCCCGCGGCGAGGGCCGCCTGGAACCACGGGTGCTGGTCGGACGAGTGGTTGGGCACCAGGTCGACGATCACGCGGATGCCGCGGTCGTGTGCGGCGGCGAGCATGTCGTCGAAGTCGGAGAGGGTGCCGAACAGCGGGTCGACGTCGCGGTAGTCGGCCACGTCGTAGCCGGCGTCGCGCTGCGGGCTCGTCATGAACGGGCTGAGCCAGATCGCATCGACGCCGAGCTCCTGCAGGGAGTCGAGCCGGCGCGTGATCCCCGGCAGGTCGCCGATGCCGTCGCCCGACGCGTCCGCGAAGGAGCGGGGGTAGATCTGGTAGATGACGGCGCTGCGCCACCACTCGGTACCGGGGGCTGCGAACTGTTCGAGCTGTGCCATGCGAACAGGCTACTGCAAACGCTTACACTCTCACCACCACGCGGATCGAATCGGTTCGGAGCAGTCCGCGTACCCGGTCGGTGGCGTGCTGTTTCCATCGCCCGGCGGCTCCCGTCGCCGACAGTGGCCGGGCGATGGGGGCACGGTCACGGCGTGGGCATGCCGCCGTTCACGTTCAGCGTCTCGCCGATCACGTAGCTCGACTCCGGCGACGCGAGGAACACATATGCCGGCGCGAGCTCGGCCGGCTGCCCCATGCGGCCGAGGGGCGTGTCCTCGCCGAACTTCTCGATCTTCTCCTGGGGCTGTCCGTCGCTGGGCTGCAGCGGCGTCCAGATCGGGCCCGGCGCCACCGCGTTCACGCGGATGCCCTTCGGCGCGAGCTGCTGGGCGAGACCCTTCGTGAACGCGTTGATCGTGGACTTCGTGGAGGCGTAGTCGACCAGGATGTCCGACGGCGAGTACGCCTGGATGGACGTGGTGTTGATGATGGTCGACCCGGCGGGCAGGTGCGGGAGCGCGGCCTTCGTGATCCAGAACATGGCGTACACGTTGGTCTTGAACGTGTCGTCGAACTGCTCGTCGGTCAGGTCGGTCAGCGACTCGCGGTACACCTGCTTGCCGCCGTTGTTGACGAGGATGTCGAGCCCGCCCAGGGCCGCCACGGCCTCGGCCACGAGCGTGCGGCAGTACTCCGGGTCGCGCAGGTCGCCGGGGATCGTGGCGACCGTCGCTCCGGCGTCGCGGAGGAGTCCGGCGATGCGGCTCGCGTCCGCCTCCTCCTCGGGCAGGTAGGAGATCGCCACGTCGGCGCCCTCCCTGGCGAACGCGATCGCGGTGGCGGCGCCGATGCCGGAGTCGCCCCCGGTGATCAGGGCCTTGCGTCCGGTGAGACGCCCCGTGCCGCGGTAGGTGTCCTCGCCGAGGTCGGCCTTCGGGGTCAGGTCGGCGTCGAGGCCCGGCTCCGGCATGTGCTGCTTCTGCGGCTGGATGTCGGCGTAGAGCTCGGCGGGGTTCGTGAAGGTGTACTGGTCGCGGGACATGGTCGTCCTTTCCGGGGGATCGTGGACTGGCTCCCATCGTCGGATCGGTACCGAGAGGCCGCAAACGCCTTGCACGCCCGGGCCGGCTTTGCTACACGCGCGGGCCCTCGCCATATCGCACGGGAGATGTGGACGAAAGGCTCTTCAGCGGCGTGTCGCGATCTGGCACATTCGGTACCGTGCCCCCCGCTCCGTCCCGTCCCCCGCGCCGACCGGGCACCGCTCGTGTCGTGTCGCCCCTGGTCGCCGTGCGCCGCTCCGCCCCGATCAGCGCCGTCGCCGCGCTCGTCGCCGCCGTGGTCCTGCTCGGCGCCGCACCCGCGATGTCGGACAGTCGTGCGCCGCGCGCCGAGACCGGAACCGACGTGACGGCCGACCCCGCGGCATCCGTCGCACTCGCCTACGAGTTCCTCGACGCCCGGGTGGACGAGTTCTGCGACGGCGCGGGCCACTGCCTCCCGCGCAGCTATCAGGGCGGCTTCTTCACCACCCCGACGTGGGACTTCACCCCCTCCTTCGTGTACGACGACGCGCTGGTCGTGATCGCCTACACGGCCCGCGGCCTGCCGGACGACCTGCGCCGCGCCCGCGCGATCGGCGACACCCTGCTGTTCGTGCAGGAGGAGGACCCGATCGGCGACGGGCGCACGCGCGCCTCCTACGAGCCCCACGGCATCCGTCAGGGGCGCGTCGAGATCACCGGGCCCGGCAGCTTCACCGGCAACCAGGCCTGGGTGGGCATGGCCCTCGCGCGCCTCTTCCACGCGACGGGCGAGCAGCGGTACCTCGACGGCGCGCTGCGCACCGCGAACTGGATCCAGGACAACACCGCTGACATGACCAGGGCGCCGTACGGCTACACGGGAGGCCAGACCGACACCGGGGCCTCCCTGGAGTGGAAGTCGACGGAGCACAACACCGACGTCGCCGGGTTCTTCGCCCAGCTCGCCCAGCTCACGGGCGACGCCGTGTGGGCGCAGCGCTCGGCCGTCGCCGCCGGATTCGTCGCCGCGATGCAGAGCGCGGACGGCCACGTCGACACCGGCACCCTGCTCGACGGCAGCACGGTCAACACCCGTCCCGTCCCGCTCGATGCGCAGACCTGGAGCGCGCTCGGCACGGGGGACGCCCGCTACGGTGCCGCCCTGGACTGGACGCTCGGGCACCTGATGGCCACGGACGGCCCGTACCGCGGCCCCTCGATCAGCGATGTGGACGTGTCCAAGGCGTGGTTCGAGGGCAGCGGGCACCTGGCCCTGGCACTCCGGATGCGCGATGCCGCGGGTGACGCCGCCCAGGCCGACGAGCTGCTCGCGGACATCCGCCTGGCGCAGCGCGATGCGGTGAACGGCGACGGCAAGGGCATCGTGGCGACCTCGACCGACGGACTCGACTCCGGCTTCGGCGACCTCTACTACGCGAGCCTGCACACGGGCACGACCGCGTGGTACCTGCTGGCGGCAGCCGCCGACAACCCGTTCGCGCTTCCCGCGGCCGCCGCGTCCTCGGGCGAGTGACACCGCGGCCGACCTGCGGGGCGCCCGTGCGTCAGAGGTCGCGCGGCTGAGGCTTCGGCGTGCGCCCGTGCGTCAGGCGGCGACGCGGGCGACCGCGGCGATCGCGCTCGCGAAGAAGCCTAGGCCGTCGACGCCGCTGCGCATGGCCGCGGTCGTGTCGGGGCCGAAGCCCGGCTCGGTGGCGTGCTCGGGGTGCGGCATGAGCCCCACGACGTTGCCCGCCTCGTTGGTGAGCCCGGCGATGTCGCGCAGCGAGCCGTTCGGGTTCACGCCCGCATAGCGGAACGCCACCAGGCCCTCGCCCTCGATGCGGTCGAGCGTCTGCTCGTCGGCGATGTAGCCGCCGTCGGCGTTCTTCAGCGGGATGACGATCTCCTGGCCGGTGCGGAAGGCGTTCGTCCACGCGGTGTCGGCGTTCTCGACCGTGAGGCGCTGGTCGCGGCGCACGAAATGCTGGTGGTTGTTGCGGATCAGTCCGCCGGGCAGCAGGTGCGCCTCGACCAGCATCTGGAAGCCGTTGCAGATGCCGAGCACGGGCAGGCCCTTCGCGGCGGCCTCCTTGACCTCGGTCATGATCGGGGAGAGGGCGGCGATGGCCCCGGCGCGCAGGTAGTCGCCGTAGCTGAAACCGCCCGGCAGCACGAGGGCGTCGACGCCCTCGAGGTCGTGTGCGCCGTGCCACAGGGCGACGGGTTCGGCGCCCGCGAGGCGGACGGCGCGCTGTGCGTCGACGTCGTCGAGCGAGCCGGGGAAGGTGACGACCCCGATGCGCGTGGTCACTCGGCCACCTCGATGCCGACGACGTCTTCGATCACGGCGTTGGAGAGCACCTCGTCGGCGAGGCGCTTCGCCTCGGCGAGCACCTCCTCGGTGACCTCGCCATCGACGGTGAGCTCGAAGCGCTTGCCGATGCGCACGTCGGTGAAGCCGTCCACGCCCAGGCGGGCGAAAGCGCCGGAGACGGCCTTCCCCTGGGGGTCGAGCAGTTCGGGCTTGGGCATGACGTCGACGACGATGGTGGGCATGACGGCTCCAGGAGTCGCGGGTGGACGGGCGTCCCCAGTCTACTGCCCTCGCACCGGCGCTCCCCGCGGGGTCAGGCGGAGTGGAAGACGGTGTGCAGGTCGCCGATCGCGTCGCGGCCGCCGAGGCCGTCGATCTCGAACAGCACGGAGATCCCGGCGACGTGGCTGCCCAGACGCTCGACGAGCTGTCGGCCCGCGGCGAGGGTGCCTCCGGTGGCGAGCACGTCGTCGATGAGCAGCACGCGGGAGCCCGCCGGGAGGTCGTCGTGCATCTCGATCGTGGCGGTGCCGTACTCCAGGGCGTAGTCGACCGAGGCGGCGGGACGCGGGAGCTTGCCGGCCTTGCGGATGGGGATGAGCCCGACCCCGGCGGCGATGGCGGCGGCGCCGGCGAGGATGAAGCCGCGCGCCTCGATGCCCGCGACCACGTCGAACTGCCCGGCGAAGGGCTCGATGATCGCCTCGGTCGTGACCCGCAGTGCCTCGGCGTCGGCCAGGAGGGGGGTGATGTCGCGGAAGACGATCCCGGGCTCGGGGTAGTCGGGGATGCTGCGGATGAGCGACTCGGCGCGGATGAGGGCAGGGGAGAGCGTGGCTTCGGGCACCGGTCAAGGGTACGCCGCCTTCCCGGGTGCTTCCGCGCTTGACACTGTGGGAGCGCTCCCATATGGTTGCACACCATGGCCGTGGGAGCGCTCCCATGCCATCCCGATGCACCACACCGCACGACCACCCACAAAGGAGTGAACTGTGAACACACGTGCCCGCACCCGGATCCTGGCGCCCGTCGCCCTGGCATCCGTCGCCGCCCTCGCCCTCGCCGGCTGCTCCGGCGGCAACGGCGGCGGTGACGCCGGCAGCGCCGACGAGGAGATCACGCTGACCGTCACCACGTTCGGCACCTTCGGCTACGACGACCTCTACGACGAGTACGAGAAGGCGCACCCGAACGTGAAGATCGAGGCCACCAACATCGACACCGGCGGCAACGCCCGCACCGACGCGTTCACCAAGATCGCCGCCGGCTCCGGCCTCAGCGACATCGTGGCGATCGAGGAGGGCTGGCTCGGCGCGATCATGGACGTGTCCGACACGTTCGTCGACCTGCGCGACTACGGCATCGAGGACCGCAAGGACGACTGGGTGGACTGGAAGTACGGCCAGGCCACCGACGCCGAGGGCCGCGTCATCGGCTACGGCACCGACATCGGCCCGAGCGGCATCTGCTACAACGGTGCCGCGTTCGAGGCCGCTGGTCTGCCGAGCGACCGCGAGTCCGTCGCCGAGCTGCTGAACGGCGACTGGGACAACTACTTCCAGGTGGGCGCCGACTACACGGCCAAGACCGGCAAGGCCTGGTACGACCACTCCGGCTTCGTGTGGAACGCCATGGTCAACCAGCTCGACGAGGGCTACTACACCGCCGACGGCGAGCTCAACGTGGAGGGCAACGACGAGCTGAAGAAGCGCTTCGAGCTGCTGGGCGCCGCGACCGAGGGCGGCCAGTCCGCCGCGCAGACCGCGTGGGATTGGAACGGCGGCAAGTCGTTCGTCGACGGCACCTTCGCGACGTTCGTGTGCCCGGGCTGGATGCTCGGCGTGGTGCAGGGGCAGATCGAGGCCGGCGGCGGCGACGCCTCGACCGGCTGGGACTTCGCCGACGTGTTCCCCGGTGGCGCGGCCAACTGGGGTGGTGCGTTCCTCTCCATCCCGGAGACCTCGCAGCACAAGAAGGCGGCGGCCGAGCTCGCCGACTGGCTCACGCAGCCCGAGCAGCAGGTGAAGCAGTCCGCCGCCGCGGGCAACTTCCCCTCGACCGTGAAGGCGCAGGAGACCCTCGCCGCAGACGCCACCCCCAACGCGTTCTTCAACGACGCGCCGACCGGGGCGATCCTCGCCGAGCGTGCCAAGGGCGTCGTCGCGCAGTTCAAGGGCGCCGACGACTCCGTGATCCAGGAGAACGTGTTCGGTCCGGCGCTCAGCAGCCTCGACCGCGGCGAGACCGACACCCAGGGCGCGTGGGACCAGGCCATCGGCCTGCTGAACGAGCTGGTCGGCTGATCACCCGGGGCGTCCTTCGTCTCGTCGCCGGCGCTCCTCGCTCAGGAACCGGTGCCTCCGGTTCCTGAGCGAGCCGAGCGAGACGAAGGGCGCCCCCACCGAACGAGGACACCCCATGACACTCACGCACGACCGCCCCGACACGGTGCCCGCGTCGTCGCAGCGTCCGCCCGCCGACACCGGTGCGAAGCGGCCCTGGCGGCACCGCCTCTCCCGCTTCGACCAGAACGCGTCGCCGTACTTCTACATCTCGCCGTTCTTCCTGCTGTTCGGACTGGTCGGCCTCTTCCCCCTGCTGTACACGGTGTGGGTGGCCGTGCACGAGTGGGACCTGCTGAAGGGCGAGGGCGACTTCGTCGGGCTCGGCAACTTCGTCGAGATCCTCGGCGACGGCATGTTCTGGAACTCGATCCGCAACACGCTCAGCATCTTCCTGCTCTCCGCGATCCCGCAGCTCGCGGTCGCCCTGCTGATCGCCTACCTGCTGGACCGCGGTCTGCGCGCCCCGACGTTCTGGCGCATGAGCGTGCTCATCCCGTTCGTGGTGACCCCGGTCGCCGTGGCCATCATCTTCTCGAGCATCTTCAACGAGGCGGACGGCCTGGCCAACAACCTGCTGAACCTGATCGGCATCGCGGATCAGCAGTGGAAGCACGACACGGTCCTGTCGCACATCGCGATCGCGGTGATGGTGAACTTCCGGTGGACCGGCTACAACGCCCTCATCCTCCTCGCCGCGATGCAGGCCGTGCCGCGGGACCTGTACGAGTCGGCCGCGCTCGACGGCGCCGGATCTGCGCGGCGCTTCTTCTCCATCACGATCCCGACCATCCGCCCCACCCTCATCTTCGTGATCATCACGGCCACGATCGGCGGCCTGCAGATCTTCGCGGAACCGCGGCTGTTCGACGTCTCCACCGCGGGCGGCATCGGCGGCAGCGACCGGCAGTTCCAGACCACGGTGCTGTTCCTGTGGGAGCTGGCCTTCTTCCGGCGCAACCTGGGCGAGGCCTCCGCGGTCGCGATCCTGCTGTTCCTGCTCATCGTGGGCATCGGCCTGATCAACTTCCTCGTCTCGCGGCGCATCTCCACCGGCGACGCCCCGAAGAACCGCGCGGCCCGCCGTCGCGCCCGCACCAGCAAGGAGGAGGCGCGATGACCGCCACGCAGGCCCTCAGCGTCCCGGAGCGCATCCGCCGCCGTCGGGGCGCCGCATCCGGCACCGCCGGCATCGGCAGCCGCCCGGGATTCCTCACCTACGGGCTGCTCGCGGCCTTCGTGCTCGGCAGCGCCTACCCCCTGTGGTGGTCGTTCGTGGTCGCCAGCGGCACCAACGCGACCAGGGGGGAGACGCTGCCGCTGATCCCGGGCGGGAACTTCCTCGCCAACGCGGCCAAGGTGTTCGACGCGATCCCGTTCTGGCTCGCGCTGGGCAACTCGGTCCTGATCTCCTCGATCATCACGCTCTCGGTCGTCACCTTCTCCACCCTCGCCGGCTACGCCTTCGCGAAGCTGCGGTTCCGGGGACGCGACGGGCTGATGGTGTTCGTGATCGCGACCATGGCGATCCCGACGCAGCTCGGCATCATCCCCCTGTTCATGCTGATGCGCGAGCTCGGGTGGACCGGGTCCATCGGCGCGGTGATCGTGCCGACCCTGGTGACCGCGTTCGGGGTGTTCTTCATGCGGCAGTACCTGGTGGACGTGATCCCGGACGAGCTCATCGAGGCGGCCCGCATGGACGGCGCCGGACAGTTCCGCACGTTCCTGACGGTCGGGGTGCCCGCCGCCCGTCCGGCCATGGCGATCCTCGGCCTGTTCACGTTCATGACCGCGTGGACCGACTACCTGTGGCCCCTGATCGTGCTCTCCCCCCAGAACCCCACGCTGCAGACGGCCCTCAGCCAGCTGCAGTCGGGCTACTACATCGACTACTCGATCGTGCTCGCCGGTGCGGTGCTCGCGACCCTCCCGCTCCTCGTGCTCTTCGTGGCGGCGGGGCGGCAGCTGGTCAGTGGCATCATGGCGGGCGCGGTGAAAGGATGACCCCTATGACGCGTGCCTTCCCCTCGGACTTCCTCTTCGGCGCGGCGACGGCGGCCTACCAGATCGAGGGCGCCGCCTTCGAGGACGGACGCACCGCCTCCATCTGGGATGCGTTCGCGCGCGAGCCCGGCGCGGTGGTCGGCGGCGACAACGGGGATGTGGCGTGCGACCACTACCACCGGTACCCGCAGGACGTCGCGCTCATGAAGGACCTCGGGTTGCAGACGTACCGGTTCTCCACGTCGTGGTCGCGCGTGCGGCCCGACGGCGGGGCCGTGAACCGGGCGGGCGTCGACTTCTACAGCCGCCTGGTCGACGAGCTGCTCGCGGCCGACATCCTGCCCTGGCTCACGCTGTACCACTGGGACCTGCCGCAGGCGCTGCAGGAGGGCGGGGGCTGGACGAACCGCGACGTCGTCGACCGCTTCCTGGAGTACGCGGGCACCGTGCACGACGCGCTGGGCGACCGCGTGAACGTGTGGACGACGCTGAACGAGCCGTGGTGCTCGTCGTTCCTCTCCTATACGGGCGGCGAGCACGCGCCGGGGCACACCAGCATCGCGGAGGGGCTGCTCGCGTCGCACCACCTGCTGCTCGCCCACGGCGCCACGGTGAAGGAGCTGCGCGGGCGCGACTCGTCGCTCAACCTCGGCATCACGCTGAACCACACCGTCGCCGACCCCGCCGACCCGCAGAACCCCGCCGACGTGGATGCCGCCCGGCGCCTGGACGGGCAGTTCAACCGCTGGTTCCTCGACCCGATCTACCGCGGCTCCTACCCGGCGGACGTCGTCGAGGACATCCGCGCGGTCGACCCCGAGGCGGTCGCGCGGTTCGAGGCCGCGGTGCGCGACGGCGACCTCGAGACCATCGCGCAGCCCATCGACACGCAGGGCGTGAACTACTACCACGGCGACCTCGTCTCCGGCACGGTGCCCGCGACGACCGCGACCGCCGAGGAGGGCGGCCCGGCGACCTCCCGGCCCACGCGCAGCCCGTACCCGTCGAGCGACGGTATCCACGCGGTCGAGCGCGGGCTGCCCCGCACGGCGCAGCACTGGGAGGTGCAGCCGGAGGGGCTCACGCGACTGCTGCAGCGCGTGTGGGCCGAGTACGCCGATCCCGCCGGGGTCGTGCTGTACGTCACGGAGAACGGCGCCGCCTACGACGACGAGCCCGTGGTGGAGGACGGTGAGACGCGCGTGCACGATGCCGACCGCACCGAGTTCCTGCGCCTGCACCTGGACGCGGTGCTCGATGCGGTCGAGGCGGGCGTGGATGTGCGCGGCTACTTCTACTGGTCGCTGTTCGACAACTTCGAGTGGGCGTGGGGCTACGACAAGAGGTTCGGCATCGTGCGCGTCGACTACGACACCCAGGAGCGCACGCTGAAGGACTCGGCCCACGAGTACCGTCGCATCATCGCGGCCAGGGAGCTGGTGCCCGTCCCCGGTGAGCCGGCCAGGGCCTGATCGGGGCGGGCGGCGCGGCGTCGCCCGGCGATCCGTGGTCTCCGGCGGGGCATCGCGTGGTCGACAATAGGGCCATGGAAGAGAGCGTGCGGTGATGTCGCCCAGGGCGACCATCGAAGAGGTCGCGGCCGCGGCGGGTGTCTCCCGCTCGACCGTGTCGCGGGTCGTGAACGGCTCGACGGCGGTGAGCCCCGAGGCCCTCGCGGCCGTGCGCGCCGCGATCGACGACCTCAACTACGTGCCCAACCGGGCGGCCCGCTCTCTCGCCTCGCGACAGACGCACGCGATCGCGCTGATCGTGCCGGAAGACACGACGCGGTTCTTCGGCGACCCGTTCTTCGCGGCCATCGTCGCCGGGATCACCGGCGCGCTCGGCAGCTCCGACTACCTGCTCAACCTGTTGATCGCGAGCGATGACCCCGGCGACAAGATGACGAGCTTCGTGCGCAACGGTGGCGTCGACGGCGCCCTCATCGTGTCGCACCATGCGAGCGACGGCTTTGTTGACCGGATCGCCGATGCGGTCCCGGTCGTGTTCGGCGGGCGGCCGGTGCGCCGCAGCGCGGGCGACTACGTGGTCGATGTCGACAACGTGGCCGGGGCGCGCGTGGCCACGCAGCGGCTCATCGACATCGGGCGTTCCAGGATCGCCACGATCTCCGGTCCGCTGTCGATGATCTCCTCGACCGACCGCGTGCAGGGCTTCCGGGATGCGCTCGTGGATGCGGGTCTCGCGCCGTGCGCCGAGGAGGAGGGCGACTACAGTGAGGCGAGTGGTGCGGAGGCGGCTCGTCGGCTGCTCGCGTCCGGTCGTCCCGACGCGATCTTCGTGGCGAGCGACCTGATGGCACGCGGAGCGCTCACGGCGCTGCGCGCGGCGGGGGTGCGGGTGCCGGAGGACATCGCCCTGGTCGGCTTCGACGACTCCTCGGTGGCGGTCAGCACCGATCCGGCCCTCACCACGGTGCGCCAGCCGATGTATGCGCAGGGCGAGACCATGGCCCGCGTGCTGCTGTCGCGGCTGGCGGGGGAGGACCCGCCGCAGACGACGATCCTGCCCACCGAGCTCGTGGTGCGCGGCTCGGCCTGACGCGCGCACGGGTGCGGCCCTGACGCCCCCTCATGGCCAGGGATGCACCCGTGCGTCGGGTGGGGGCGAACCCCGCGAACGCATGAACTGAACAGACGTTCAACGTACACGCTACACGGAGCGGCGATATTCTTGTGACCCCGGGAGGTGGTCGCCGCATGGCCCGAACCGACGAGCAGAACCGCCAGGCGCGCGAGCGCGCCCGCGAGAACATCCTGCAGGCGGCGATCGCGGTCTTCAGCGAGCGCGGAGTCGCCGGTGCCAGCATCGCCCAGATCACCTCGCGAGCCGGCGTCGCCCAGGGCCTGGTCAACTACCACTTCGGCGGCAAGGAGCAGCTGGTCGCCGCGGTGATCGACCGCTGGTTCGAGACCGTGCTCGGGCTCGCGCGGGTGGACGGCACCCCAGACGAGATGCTGGCCGCGATCATCGACGGCGCCCTCATGGCCACCGCGTTCGCGATGCCGCTCCAGCGCGCCGTGCTCGCGATGCAGCAGCAGCCCTCCACGCACCGGCTCTTCGCGGAATCGGAGCAGCGTCACGCCGAGGCGGCGACCGCGGCGGAGGACGCTGTGCGCGAGGTGTTCCGCGCGCGCGGAGCCGACGACCCCGCGCTGGAGGAGGTCATGCTCCGCAGCACCCTCGAGGGCGTGTTCGTGAAGTACTGCGTCTTCGGAGACACGTATCCGCTGGAGGAGGCGCGGCGCTGGCTGCACCGGCGCTACGGACTGCCGGAACCGGCGGCCCCGATGCCCCTCGACGTGCCGCCGGGGACCGGCGAGCCCCGGCCCCGGGCCACCTGGGCGCTCCGGCCCGACCCGAACGCCTGACCTCGGCGCCCGGTGCGTCAGTCCAGGTGCATGCGTGCGAACGCGCCGAGCACCACCCGTTCGGACTGCACCAGGTAGCGCTCGAGCTCGGCGGCGCCCGCCTCGGCGCCCCTGCTGAGGAAGGTGTCGAGCACGGCGCGGTTCTTGCGCACGAACGGCTCGTGCAGCGCCCGCGGGTCGTCGATCTTCAAGAAGGCCAGACGCAGCTCGGCCGCGACGTTGCGGTACGTGCGAGCCAGGCGCGGACTGTCGGCGAGGTCGACCAGCGCCACGTGGAACGCCATGTTCGCGCTGCCGACCGTGCGCCACGCGGCGGCGTCGTCGCGGGAGACGTCGGCCACGGCGGCCTCGGCGGCCGCGACCGCCTCCCTCATGCGCTGCACGGCGGGGTGCTCCGGCTCGGACTGGCGCAGGGCCGTGCACTCGATGATGCGGCGGGCGCGATAGATGTCGATCACGTCGGCGATCGACGGGGAAGCCACGGAGACCCCACGGTGCGGGACGTGCTCGACCAGGCCCTGCTCCGCGAGCACCCGGAACGCCTCGCGGAGCGTGTTGCGCGACACGTCGAAGCGCTCGGCGAGGGCGGACTCCGACAGGCGGGAGCCGGGGGCGACGTCGCCGTCGATGATGAGCTGACGGAGCACGTCGGCGAGCGGGCCCTGCTGGTTCATGCCTTCATCGTAGGTGCGGGGCGGGCGGCGGGCCGGGATCGGGTCTCGGCGGGAATCACACGACGGCAATCGCGCTGTAGCACGACGGAAACATGATTGTTGAACAATCGGTGTCTGTCCGTTCTACACTGGGTATCGATCCGACACCCACCAACGACGATGGGACCCCCCTATGTCCGAGCAGTCCACCGCCGCCCTCTCCCCGGAGGACGAGGCCCGCGCCGCCCACGCGAAGAAGCGCGCGGGACGCAGTGCCGTCATCGGCGCCATCTTCCTCATGGCCACGAGCGCCATCGGGCCCGGCTTCATCACGCAGACCGCCACCTTCACGGCGCAGATGGGGGCCGCGTTCGCGTTCGCGATCCTGGTGTCGATCCTGGTCGACATCGCGGTGCAGCTGAACATCTGGCGCATGATCACCTCCTCGGGCAAGCGCGCCGGCGAGCTCGCCAACAGCGCCATCCCGTTCTCCGGGCACGTCATCGCCGTGCTCGTGGTGATCGGCGGCCTCGCGTTCAACATCGGCAACATCGCCGGGGGTGGCCTCGGTCTCAACGCCCTGCTCGGCATCGACCCGAAGATCGGCGGCGCACTCACCGCGGCGCTCGCGATCATCATCTTCCTGGTGAAGAAGGCCGGCAAGGTGATGGACGTCGTGCTCATCGTCCTCGGCATCGGCATGATCGTGATGACCGTGGTCGTCGCCCTGATCGCCCAGCCGCCCATCGGCGACGCGCTGCGGCAGACGTTCGTGCCCGACCAGCTCAACTTCGCCACCATCACCACCATCGTCGGCGGCACCGTCGGCGGCTACATCACCTACTCCGGTGCGCACCGCTACCTCGACTCCGGCCACGTCGGCCCGCAGTACGCGAAGCCCGTCATGCGCGCCGCGGCCAACGGCATCCTCGTCACCGGCATCATGCGGTACGTGCTGTTCCTCGCCATCCTCGGGGTCGTCGCCTCCGGTGTGGCACTCGACCTCTCGTCGCAGGCCGCGAACCCGGCCGGGCAGGCGTTCGGCGCCGTGCTGGGCGACGCGGGTCTGCGCATCTTCGGCGCGATCTTCTGGGCCGCCGCAATCAGCTCCGTGATCGGCGCCGCCTACACCTCGGCCACGTTCCTGTCGACGTTCACCGCGAAGCTGCACGGCGGCTGGCCCCTGCAGCTCGCGACCGTCGCCTTCATCGTCGTCTCGCTCGGGGTCTACCTCGCGATCGGCACGGCCCCCGCGGCGATCCTCGTGTTCGTCGGCGGCTTCAACGGCCTGATCCTGCCGATCGGCCTCACGGTGTTCATGTACATCGGCTGGTTCCGGCGCGACCTGCTCGGCGACCGGAAGTACCCGATGTGGCTGCTGATCGCCGGTACCGTCGTGACCGCCCTCACCTGGTACATGGGTGCCGTCTCGATCGGCCCCATCTTCGCCTTCCTCGGAATCGGAGCGTGACGATGGCGACCATCGACCTGAACTCGGACCTCGGCGAGAACGTCCCCGACCGGATCGTCAGCGACGACGCCAGCATGCTGCGCATCGTCACGAGTGCGAACGTGTCGTGCGGTTTCCACGCCGGCAGCCCCGAGGGCATCCGCGAGACGCTCGCTGCGGCCGTGGCGGGAGGCGTCGTGATCGGCGCGCACCCCGGCTACCGCGACTACGAGAACTTCGGGCGCACGAAGGTCGACATCGACTCCGCGACGCTCCAGGCCCACGTCGAGTACCAGCTCGGCGCACTCCTGGGGCTCGCGGCCGCGGTGGGCGGTCGGGTCTCGTACGTCAAACCCCACGGCGCGCTCTACAACACGATCGCCCGCGACGAGCGGCAGTCGAAAGACGTGGTGGCGGCGATCCGTGCGGTCGACCCCTCGCTCGTGCTGCTCGGGCTCGCGGGAGGCGTGGTGCTCGACGTCGCACAGCGGGCGGGGCTCGCGGTGGCCGCTGAGGCCTTCGCCGACCGCGCCTACCAGCCGGACGGACAGCTCGTGTCGCGCACCGAGGAGGGCGCCGTGCTGCACGACCCGACCGCGGTCGCCGAGCGCATGGTGCGCCTCGCCGCCGACGGCGTGATCCGGGCGATCGACGGCACCGACGTCGCGGTGTCCGCCCAGTCCATCTGCGTGCACGGCGACAGCCCCGGCTCGGTCGCGATGGCCGCCGAGACGAAGCGCCTGCTGCAGGCCGAGGGCATCACGATCGCCCCGTTCGCCGGAGTCTGACATGGCCGTGCTCGCGACCCCCGACCAGCTCACCGCTGCGCGCGCCGCCCGCGCCGCGCACCGGGCGGGACACTCCGCGCCCACCAGCGGCGTCGCGCCGGGACTGACGCAGGCGAACCTCATCGCCGTGCCGGCCGACTGGGCGTTCGAGACGCTGCTGTACGCGCAGCGCAACCCGAAGCCCTGCCCCGTGCTCGAGGTGATCGAGCAGGGCCAGGTGGAGTCACGGCTGGCGCCGGGCAGCGACATCCGCACCGACATCGGCCGTTACCGCATCTGGCGCGACGGCGAGCTCGCGGAGGAGGTGACCGACGCGACGGCCGCGTGGGCCGAGCAGCCCGACCTCGTCGCGTTCCTCATCGGCTGCAGCTTCACGTTCGAGACCGGTCTCGTCGAGGCGGGCATCCCCATCCGTCACCAGGAGCTCGGGCGCAACGTGCCGATGTACCGCACGGCCGTGGACTGCGCGCCGGCCGGACGGCTGCGCGGCGAGATGGTCGTGTCGATGCGCCCGATCCCCGCGGACCGCGTGGCCGACGCCGTGCAGATCTCCGCCCGCACGCCGGCCGTGCACGGCGCACCCGTGCACATCGGCGACCCGGCCTCGCTGGGCATCACCGACCTGTCGACCCCGGACTTCGGCGACGCCCCCGAGCTGCGCGACGGCGAGATCCCCGTGTTCTGGGCCTGCGGTGTGACCCCGCAGGCGGCGATCATGGCGTCGAAGCCGCCGTTCGCCGTGACACACGCTCCCGGTTACATGTTCGTGACCGACGTGCCGGATGCGGAGTACCGGGTCTGATGCGCATCCTCACGGCCTCCGACGGCGCGCTCCTGGTCGAGGCGGACGACCTCGAACAGGCCATGCGACTCAACCTCGCGTGGGACGGCGTGCCCGGCGTGGTCGAGCGCATCCCCGGCGCGCGCACGGTGCTGGTGCGCTACGACCCGCTGCGCACCACGGCCGCCGCGCTCGCCGGGGTGCTCGCCGCGACCGAGGTCGACGCCGCCGAGCTCCCCGATGCGGGCGAGGTCGAGGTGCCGGTGCGCTACGACGGGGAAGACCTCGACGAGACGGCGACGCTGCTCGGGGTGTCGGCGGAAGAGCTCGTCGCGCGTCACCTCGCGGCCGACTGGCGGGTCGCGTTCTCGGGCTTCGCGCCCGGCTTCGGCTATGCGGTGAGCGACGACGCGCTGTTCGACGTGCCGCGCCGCTCGTCGCCGCGCACGCGCGTGCCCGCGGGCTCGGTCGCGCTCGCCGGAGCCTTCAGCGGCGTGTACCCCCGCGAGAGCCCCGGCGGCTGGCAGCTGATCGGCCGCACCGACCTGGCCATGTGGGACATCGACCGCGACCCTCCCGCACTGTTCGCACCCGGGCGGCGGGTGCGGTTCGTGCGGGCTGAGCGGGCCGCGGTCGTCGCGTCGGCCGAGAGCGCCGGCGGCGCGGATCCGCGCGGCGGAGAAGCCTCCGCGACCCAGGGGGCGCGCGCTCCCGGGGCCCCCGCGGTGGAGGTCGTGCGCTCGTCGCTGCAGCTGCTCGTGCAGGACGAGGGTCGCGCGGGCTATGCCGCCCTGGGCGTCTCGGCCTCCGGCATCGCGGACCGGGTGGCCCTGCGCGACGCCAACCGCGCGGTCGGCAACCCCTCCGCCGCTGCCGTCCTGGAGTGCGTGGGCGGTGCGGTGCTGCGGTTCCACGGAGCCGGGGTGGCCGCGGTGGCCGGAGCGACCGGGGTCCTCACCCTCACGGACGCCGTCGGCGTGCCGCGCGACATGGCCCCCGGGGCACCGTTCGCCACGGTCGACGGCGACGAGCTCACCCTCGGTCACCCCGAGCGCGGGCTGCGCTTCGTGATCGCCGTGCGCGGCGGGATCGACGTCGCCCCGGCGCTCGACAGCCGCGCCAGCGACACCCTCGCCGGGCTCGGCCCGCGGCCCCTCGCGGCGGGCGATGTCGTGCCGATCGGCACGGCCCCGGTGAGCTCGGTGGATCCGGTCGTCCTGCCGCGCGACCTTCCCGCCCCGGGCGACACCGTGGCGCTCGAGATCACGCTCGGCCCGCGCGACGACTGGTTCACCGCGGCCGGGGTCGCCGCGCTCACCGGTCAGGAGTGGACGGTGACGCCGCGCTCCGACCGCGTCGGCATCCGGCTGCACGGCGAGGTGCCGCTGGAGCGCGCCGTGGGCGGGGAGCTGCCCAGCGAGGGCGCGGTGACCGGCGCGATCCAGGTGCCGCCGGACGGTCAGCCCGTGCTGTTCCTCCCCGATCATCCGCTCACGGGCGGCTACCCCATCATCGGCGCACTCACCGACCGCAGCCTCGACCTCGCCGCGCAGCTCCCGCCGGGGGTGCACGTGCGCTTCATCGTGAAGGAGACCCCATGACCCGTGTGCTCATCGCCAACCGCGGCGAGATCGCGGTGCGCGTGATCCGCGCCTGCGCCGAGGCCGGATACACGTCGGTCGCCGTGTACGCCGATCAGGATGCGGATGCGCTGCACGTGCGGCTCGCCGACGAGGCCGTCGGCCTGGGCGGTGACACGGCCGCGAGCACCTACCTATCGGTCGAGGCGCTGATCGACGCCGCGCGCCGCAGCGGGGCCGACGCGGTGCACCCCGGCTACGGCTTCCTCTCCGAGAGCGCGGCGTTCGCGCGGGCTGTCGAGGGCGCGGGGCTGGTGTGGATCGGCCCGTCGCCGGAGAGCATCGACGCCCTCGGCGACAAGATGACCGCGCGGCGCATCGCCCAGCGGGTCGGCGCACCCCTCGCGGCCGGCACCGACGAGCCGCTCTCCGGCCCGGAGGAGGCCGTGGCCTTCGCCGAGGAGCACGGGCTGCCGATCGCCATCAAGGCCGCGTTCGGCGGGGGCGGCCGCGGCCTCAAGGTCGTGCGGGAGCTGTCCGAGGTGGCGGCGGCGTTCGAGGCGGCGACGCGGGAGGCCGTGGCCGCGTTCGGTCGCGGCGAGTGCTTCGTGGAGCGGTTCCTGGAGCGCCCCCGGCACATCGAGGTGCAGGTGCTGGGAGACGGCCGCGGCGGCGTGGTCGTGGTGGGCGACCGCGACTGCTCGATGCAGCGGCGCAACCAGAAGCTGATCGAGGAGGCACCGGCACCCGCACTCGCTCCGGAGCAGCGGTCGGCGATCCACGAGGCGGCGCGGGCGATCTGCGCCGAGGTGCAGTACCGCGGGGCGGGCACCGTGGAGTTCCTGCTCGCGGCCGACGGCACGATCTCGTTCCTCGAGGTCAACACGCGCCTCCAGGTCGAGCATCCGGTGACGGAGGAGGTCACGGGCACCGACCTCGTGCGCGAGCAGTTCCGCATCGCGTTCGGCGAGGGGCCGTCGTTCACCGAGACCCCGCGGCCGTCGGGTCACGCGTTCGAGTTCCGCATCAACGCGGAAGACCCCGGTCGCGGGTTCCTTCCCAGCCCGGGGCGGGTCGAGGCGCTGCGCATCCCCGGCGGCCCCGGCGTGCGATGGGACAGCGGCATCGAGGCGGGCGACGTGGTGCAGCCCGCGTTCGACTCCCTGATCGCCAAGCTCATCGTGCACGCGGACACCCGGGAGGCCGCCCTCGTGCGAGCACGCCGGGCGCTGCGCGAGCTCGCCGTCGACGGCCCGGCGACCGTGATCCCGTTCGACCTCCGCGCGATCGACGACCCCGCGTTCGCGACCGACACCTTCGGGGTGCACACGCAGTGGATCGAGACGGTGCTGCTGCCCGCGCTCGACGCGCAGCCGCGACCGGCGGTCGCACCGGTGTCCGGGCTGCAGCGGTTCCCCGTGGAGGTCGATGGCCGCCGGGTCGTGCTCGGGCTGCCCGCGGAGCTGCTGGCGGGGATCGGCCGTCCGGCGACGGAGGCGGCACCGGAGCCTGCGGCGGACGCGTCCGAGCTCCGGACTCCCGCGCCGGGCACGCTCGTGCGGTGGCTGCTCGACGACGGCGCGGAGGTCGCGGCGGGCGACCCGGTGGCCGTGCTCGACGCGATGAAGATGGAGACGACGGTCACCGCGCACCGCCCCGGCACTCTCACCCGCCGCGCGGAGACCGGCGCGACCGTCGCGCCCGACGCCGTCCTCGCCACGATCGCCTGACCCCCGTCCTCCCGTCCCCCGCCCTCCCGTCCCCCGTCCTCCCGCCCCCGCCCGCCCCGCCCCCGCCCGACCGGCGCGTGGGAGTGCGAAAACGCACCTCCGACGTGCGTGGGAGGTGCGTTTTCGATCCCGACAGTGGACGGGACGGGACGGGACCCCGGGCGTTACGCGGGGTCGCCGCCCAGGGGGCCGACGGGCTCAAGGGGCTTCGGGTCGTCGGCGCCGGTCTTGCGGGCGCGGGCGATCAGGTTGCCCAGGTGGTAGATGAGCAGCGCCGCGACGGTGCCGAGGACGATGCCGCCGAACGCGAAGTCGCCGAGCTGCATCGAGAACCCGGCGATGCCGATCACGAGCGACACCGCGGCCGTGTACTGGTTGACCGGGCGCGAGAAGTCCACGCGGCTGTCGACCCAGATCTTGATGCCGATGATGCCGATCAGGCCGTACAGGGCCGTGGTCGCGCCGCCCAGCACGCCGGCGGGGATCGAGTTGAACACCTCGCCGACCTTGGGGGAGAACGCGAGCAGGATCGCGAAGAGGCCGGCCACCCAGTAGACGGCGGTCGAGTACACGCGGGTCGCGGCCATCACGCCGATGTTCTCGCCGTAGGTCGTGGTGCCCGAGCCGCCGAAGCCGCCCGCGATCGTGGTCGCGACGCCGTCGGCGATCAGTGCGCGGCCGGTGTGCTTGTTGATCGACGGGTCCTCGGTCATGGTCGCGACGCCGCGCACGTGGCCGACGTTCTCGGCGATGAGCACGAGCACGACCGGCAGGAACATCGCGATGGTCGACCACGTGCCCGGCTCGACGAAGTCGGGGAGCTGGAAGTGCGGCAGGCCGACCCAGGGTGCCTCGGCGATGAGCTCGGCCGGTGTCTTGCCGCCGCGGAGGGCGTTGGGCACGTCGAACGAGCCGGTGAACGCGGCCCAGATGAAGCCGACCGCGACGCCGAGGAAGATCGAGATGCGGCCGAGGAAGCCGCGGAACAGCACCGCGAACAGGATGATCGCGACGAGGGTGATGGTCGCGGTCACCGGGTCGAGCTGGAAGTTGCTCCACGCGGTGGGGGCGAGGTTGAAGCCGATCAGGGCGACGATGGCCCCTGCGACCACCGGGGGCATGAGCGCGTCGACCCATCGCAGCCCGGCGAACTGCACGACGAGCCCGACGACGGCGAGGAGCACGCCGACCGCGACGACGCCCGCGAGCGCCGAGCCGGTGCCACCCGCGGCGACGGCGGCCGTGATCGGGGCGATGAACGCGAACGAGGAGCCGAGGTAGCTGGGCAGCTGGTTCTTCGTGATGAGCAGGAAGATGAGGGTGCCGAGGCCGCTGAACAGCAGGGTCGTCGAGACCGGGAAGCCCGTCAGCGTCGGCACGAGGAAGGTGGCGCCGAACATCGCGACGACGTGCTGGAGTCCGATCGCGACGGTGGCGGACCAGCTCAGGCGCTCGTCGGGACGGACGACCGCGCCGGCCTCGACCGTGCGTCCGTTTCCGTGCAGCTTCCACAGGGCCATGCGGGCTCCTCAGGGTTCGGGGGTGGCGGGAGTGCTGAAGAAACACTACCGATTCCTGAGTGTTGCCTGAGCGCCGATCGGCCAGCCGCTCCTCTACGCGGGTGACGACGTCAGCCCCACCGACGTGCGACGTGTGGAGTAGTCCGGCTCAGGCGCCCAGGCGGTCGATGAGTTCGCGGTAGCGCGCGGTCGTCCGGGCGACGACCTCGTCGGGCAGCGCGGGCGGCTCGCCCTGCTTGTCCCAGTTCGCGGCGAGCCAGTCGCGCACGATCTGCTTGTCGAAGCTCGCCATCCGCTCGGCCGGGGTGGTGCCGGTGCGCCAGGCCTCGGCGTCCCAGTACCGCGAGGAGTCGCTGGTGAGCACCTCGTCGGCGAGGCGCAGGGTGCCGTCGGCATCGGTGCCGAACTCGAACTTGGTGTCGGCCAGGATCAGGCCCCGCTCCTCGGCGATCGCCGCCGCCTTCGCGTACACGGCCAGGGAGGTGTCGCGCAGCTCGGCCGCTCGCTCGGCACCGACCAGCTCGACGACGCGGTCGAACGTGATGTTCTCGTCGTGCTCGCCCATCGGCGCCTTGTACGCGGGGGTGAACAGCGGTTCGGGCAGCCGGTCGCCGTTGTGCAGGCCGTCCGGGAGGGTGATGCCGCACACCGTGCCGTGCTCCTGATACTCGGCCCAGCCGGAGCCGGTGATGTAGCCGCGCACGACGCACTCGATCGGGAGCATCTCCAGCGACTGGGCGAGCATCGCGCGGTCGGCGACCTCCTCGGGCAGCTCGCCCGGGGCCAGGTGGTTCGGCACGTCGAGCTGGGCGAACCACCAGCGGCTGAGGCGGGTGAGCAGGGCCCCCTTGTCGGTGATGCCGGGCGACAGCACCACGTCGAAGGCGCTCACCCGGTCGGAGGCGACGACGAGGATGCGGGTGTCGGCCGGGTCCTCCGAGGCGTAGAGGTCGCGGACCTTGCCGGAGTAGAGGTGTCGCCAACCGGGGATGCTCTGCGCGGTGCCTGCCGTGGGTGTGCTCACCCGCCCATTATCCCGGTCTCCCGTGGCGGCGCCCGCACAGAAGTCAAGGGGAGCGCGGGCCGCGTGCTCCCGGGGCGAGGATCGCCGCATCGAAGGGAGCGGGTATGACGAAGGATCTCGCGAAAGGCGATCGGGTGAGCTGGAACACGTCGCAGGGGCGCACGCGCGGCACGGTGGTCGAGAAGCGGACGAAGGACTTCACGTTCGCGGGGCAGCACTTCACCGCCTCGGACGAGGAGCCGGCGTATCTCGTGGAGTCGGAGAAGAGCGGCGATCGTGCGGCGCACAAGGGCTCCGCTCTGCGTCGGCTGGGGTGAGACACCCGGAACCGGTATCGCCGCGCACGACGTGGCACGGGAGCCTGATCGGGCGTATAGTCCACATGGACTAATCGAGGTGGGGACATGGCGAAGGACCCGGTGGACGCGCTCACGCCGCTCGGCGTGATGGTGCTCGCGCTGCTGCGCGAGAGCGACATGCACCCCTACGAGATGGTCCGGCTGCTGCGCGCTCGGCACGACGATCGGCTCATCACCGTCACCAACGGCACGCTGTACCACACGGTCGCCCGGCTGCAGCGGGCGGGGCTGCTCGCCGAGGTCGGGACCGACCGCGACGGAAAGCGGCCGGAGCGCACGACCTACACGCTCACCGACGCGGGGCGCGAGACGGTGGTCTCCTGGGTGCGTCGCGCCCTGCCCCGCATCGATCGCGAGGTCGACGCCCGGGTCGCGCTCGCCGAGGCCCACAACCTCGAACGCACCGATGTCGTCGCGCTGCTCCACGACCGCCGCGCCGCCCTCCGGGACTCGCACGCGCTGCACCATGACGGGCTCCGCGGCGCCCGCACCAAGGGTGTCCCCGCCCAGGTCCTCGTCGAGATCGAGCGACAGGAGGCGCTGCTCGACGCGGAGCTGCGCTGGCTCGACTCCCTGCTCACCCGCCTCGACGGCGACGATCTCCCCTGGGGGCCGGACGCCTTCGACGACTCCGACCGCTACCGCGCTCAGCGAAAGGCTGCACAGCAATGACCGAATCCCGCCAGGCCGCAGGGCCTCAGACCGGCCCGTTCGCGGCCGGTCACGCGCCGAAGAGCCCGTGGCCCGCCCTGTGGGCGCTCGTCATCGGCTTCTTCATGATCCTCGTCGACACCACGATCGTGTCGGTCGCGAACCCGGCCATCAAGGCCGCGCTCGACCCGCAGACCAACAACCTCGACAACGTCGTGTGGGTCACCAGCGCCTACCTGCTGGCCTACGCGGTGCCGCTGCTGATCACCGGACGCCTCGGTGACCGCTTCGGCCCGAAGAACATCTACCTGATCGGGCTCGCGGTGTTCACGCTCGCGTCGCTGTGGTGCGGGCTGTCCACCACCCTCGAGGGCCTGATCGCGGCGCGTGCCGTGCAGGGCCTCGGCGCCGCTTTCATGACGCCGCAGACCATGGCCGTCATCACGCGCACCTTCCCGCCGGAGCGGCGCGGTGCGGCGATGGGGCTGTGGGGGGCGACCGCCGGCGTGGCCACGCTCGTCGGTCCGCTCGCGGGCGGCCTGCTGGTGGACGGCCTCGGCTGGGAGTGGATCTTCTTCGTGAACCTGCCCGTGGGTGTCGTGGCGTTCGTGCTCGCGTGGATCCTGGTGCCGAGGCTGAAGACGCACCCGCACCGCTTCGACCTCGTCGGTGTCGTGCTGAGCGCCGTGGCCCTGTTCCTGATCGTGTTCGGGCTGCAGGAGGGCGAGAAGTTCGACTGGGGTGTGATCTGGGGTCCGATCTCGGTGTGGAGCCTGATCATCGCCGGCGTCGTGGTGCTGGCGCTGTTCATCGTGCAGCAGGCCCGCACCCGGAGTGAGCCGCTCGTGCCGCTCGGGCTGTTCCGCGACCGCAACTTCTCGGGCGCGAACGTCGCGATCGCCGCGGTCGGCTTCACGGTCACCAGCATGTCGCTGCCGATGATGTTCTTCCTGCAGACGGCCCGTGGGCTCACCCCGACCGAGGCGGCCATGCTGCTCATCCCGATGGCGGTGCTGTCGGGAGTGCTGGCTCCCGTGGCCGGCAAGATCCTCGACCGCGTCGACCCCCGGGTGATCCTCATCCCCGGACTGCTCTGCGTGGGTGGGGCGCTGCTCTGGTACTCGGCGCTGACGACCATGGACACCCCGATCCTGATGTTCCTGCTGCCGTCGGCCCTGATGGGCATCGGCAACGCGGGCATGTGGGGTCCGCTCGCGACCACGGCCACGCGCAAGCTGCCGCCGCGGCAGGCCGGTGCCGGCGCGGGCATCTACAACACGACCAGGACGATCGGCTCGGTGATCGGTTCGGCGTCGATCGCCGCGTTCATGCAGTCGCGGCTGGAGGCGAACCTGCCCGGACTGTCGGACGCGCCGGCGGGCATCAGCGGGGGCGGGTCGCTGCCGCCGCAGGTGGCGGAGGGCTTCGCGGCAGGTATGGCGCAGGCGCTGCTGCTGCCCGCGGCCGTGATCGTCGTCGCGCTCGTGGCCGCGCTGTTCCTCGGTCGCTACGACCGTGACGACGCGGCGGCTCCGGCCACCGCGGCCCCCGCCCCTCCCGCGTGAGCCGGGGGAGGGTCGCGCCCTCCCCCGTTCCGGCTGCGCCCCGGGGTCAGGCCTGGGTGCTGAAGACCGAGGACAGCACGAGCCCGGCGCCCCCGAGCAGCGTGATCTGGTCCGGGTCCTCCGCGAAGAACACCGTCGGCGGCTGTCCGCGCTCGGGTGCCAGCCGGGTGACCCAGGTCTGCAGGGCCGTGCGCAGCGCCTCGCCGCCCGTGCAGGCGTCGCCGTGCATGATGTAGTGCCCTGGCGCGAGGATCTGCTCGTTGTTCGCGATGCCGATCGCGAGGTTGCGGGCGTACAGGTCGAGCAGCGCCGCGGCGTCGTCCGAGCCGTCCGCCACGAGGGCGGCGAGGCTGCGGGAGTCGAGGGTGTCGGCGTGCGGGAGGCCGACGGCCGCGGCCCGGTCGCGCAGCCAGCCCAGCGTGGCGACCGTCTCCCAGCAGCCGCGCCGTCCGCACCGGCACTCGTCGCCGTCGAGCTGCACGATGGTGTGGCCGGACTCGCCCCCGGCACCGTTCTCGCCGCGGAGCACCTCGCCGCCGTGCACGATCCCGAAGCCCAGCGCCTCACCGGTGTACACGGATGCGAAGTCCTGGATCTCCCGCCCCAGCCCGAACCACCGGTCGCCCAGTGCCTGGACGCGCGGGTGGTGGTCGACGAGGGTGGTGGCGCCGAAGCGCTTCTCCAGCAGCGCGACGACCGGGAGGCCGTTGAGCCCAGGGGTGAGGTGCATCGAGATGACGCTGCCCGTGCTGGTGTCGACCATGCCCGCCGCGGCGACGCCGATGCCGACGAGGGCTTCTCCCGCGAAGCAGCCGTCGGTCACCTGGTGCAGGCACGCGGTGATCTCGTCGGTCGACGCGTCGCGGCTGTACGCCGCGTGGTGCATCTCGTGGATCGTGCCGTCGAAGGCGATGCGGGCGGCCACGACGAAGTCGGGGGAGAGGTGCACGGCGCCGAGCCACGGGCCGTCGCCGCGGAACCAGAGCGGTCGGGCCGGCTTGCCTCCGGCCTCGGACGGCGCGACGGGGTCGCCTTCGACGAGGGTGGCGGAGTCGAGCAGGGGCTGCAGGATCGTGGCGATCGTGGCTCGGTTCACGCCGAGCGAGCGGGCCAGCTGCGCGCGGCTGGAGGGGCCGAGGCGGTGCAGGGTCTCCAGCACGCGGCGGCGGTTCGCGGCTCCGATCGCGCTCGTGGTGATGAGCGGACGGCGCGAGCTCTGGTCGGAGAACACCAGGTCGGCCTGCGGTTTGCCTGACGGTGCCATGGCACCTGCCTTTCCGGTCGCGACGGGTGGCGGCGATGGCTCCGTCTGCGGATCAGTTTACAAGGAAGAATGTATGGTTTAGTGTCATACATACCTCGCGGCGCGCGGGCATCCATGACGAAGTGGGGTTGGCAGTGAACCACAGCAGGTCGGCACGAGTCGGAGTCATCGGCGGCGGGATCCGCGGCGGCATGTTCGCCAGGGCGCTGCAGGAGAACCCCCAGTCCGAGCTCGTCGCGATCTGCGACCGCAGCCCCGGCGTGCTGTCCGCGATGGTCGCGCAGCTGGGCGTTCCGGGCTATGCGAGCACCGAGGAGCTGCTCGCCGCCCACCCCGACCTCGACGGCGTCGTGATCGCGACCCCCGACTTCGCCCACCGCGAGGCGGCGGTGCTCTGCGCCCAGGCCGGTCTCGACCTGATGATCGAGAAGCCGCTGGCCACCGAGGTCGACGACGCGCGGGCGATCCTCGAGGCCGCCGACGCCGCCGGGGTGCGCGTCATGGTCGGCTTCGAGAACCGCTGGAACGTGCGGTACTCGGCGGTGCGCACCCGTCTCGGCGCCGACGGAGACCCGAGGATCAGCGCCCAGATCATCAACCTCAACGACACGATCTTCGTGCCGACCGAGATGCTGTCGTGGTCCTCGAAGAGCTCGCCCGCGTGGTTCCTCATGCCGCACTCGCTCGACCTCGCGTGCTGGATCGGCCGCACGCACCCGGTGTCGGTGTACGCGGTCGGCGCGCGCGACCGCCTCACCGAAGCCGGCATCGACACGTGGGACCGCGTCAACGCCGTGTTCACGATGGCCGACGGCTCGCACGTCGCGCTCAACTCGTCGTGGGTGCTGCCCGAGTCGATGCCGTCGGTGTTCGACTTCCGCTACGAGATCCAGTCCGCCGGTCAGGTCGTGCACATCGACGGCGCCGACGACGGTGTGATCGTCTACGACGCGCAGCGCGGGCAGCTCGTGCAGTCGGCTGTGCATGAGCGCGCCGGCCGCATCCACGGGGTGCCCATCGACATGGTCGGCGACTTCGTCCGCCTCCTCCGCGGGGAGCCCGTCGACGTGCCGGACGCCCGCGACGGCCTCCTCATCACCGCCGCGATCGAGGCGGTGCACACCGCCCTCGAGACCGGCGACGTCGTCTCCATCTCCGTCTGACCCCGCTTCACCTGCACCACCGCGAGACCCGAAACCACGCGACACCCGTCCGGAACTGCACGAAGGAGCAAGGAAATGAACGCATCACCGTCGATGAGCCGGGGCTTCTCCCGGCGTCAGATCTTCCAGCTCGGTGGCCTCGCCGTCGGGGCCATGGCCCTGGCGAGCTGCACCCCCGGAGGCGGAGGGCAGCAGAGCACCGGACCGCTCACGGCCGGCTCCGGGAAGCCCTCCGGCCAGATCAGCATCCTCGACGACAACACCAACAGCATCTTCAAGGACTGGGCCATCGCCGAGTTCGAGAAGCAGACCGGCATCAAGGTCGTCACCTACCAGCAGGGCAACTTCAACGACCTGCACGACAAGATGGCCACGATGTTCGCGGCGCAGGACTCGTCGTTCGACGTCGTGATGACGTGGGCCGGCTGGTCGGCCGAGTTCGGGCAGGCCGGATGGCTGGAGGAGCTCGACCCCTCCGCTGTGCCGGACGACCTCATCCAGCCGGCGCTCGACGCGGTGTCGTGGCGGGGCAAGGTGTACGGCCTGCCGAAGTTCGTCAGCGCGCAGACCATGTTCTGGAACAAGGACCTGTTCGCGGGGGCCGGGCTCGACCCCGAGACGGGCCCGGCGAACTGGGACGAGTTCGTCGCGGCGGCCAAGGCCCTCACCGGCGGCGGGCAGTACGGCTACGCGTGCGACATGGGCAACCCCGCCGGCGCGTACCAGAACTTCCTGCGCGCGCTGCTGCTCAACGGCGGGGAGTTCTACGACGCCGACTACAAGCCCACCTTCGCGAGTGATGCGGGCGTCGAGGCGCTGTCGAAGATGGTCGAGCTGCTGCAGGTGCACAAGGTGATGGACCCCTCCTCGCTGCAGATCACCAACGCGTCCGACCTCGCCGACCTCTTCGCCCGCGGCAGCACCGGCATGGTGTTCAACTGGCCGTTCCAGTACGCGGTCGCCACGGCCGCCGGCGCCGCGACCTCGGCCGCGACGGTGGGCAACGGCCTGCTCCCCGGCATGTCGGTGCGGTCGGCGTCGATCGACGGCTCCGAGGGCTTCGCGATCAGCAAGTTCTCGAAGAACAAGGAAGCGGCCCTGGCGTGGCTGCAGTTCGTCACCACCGGGAAGGTGCAGACCGACATCGTCGAGAAGGAGGGCTGGTTCCCCGTCTCGCAGACGGTGCTGGCCGAGCCCGCCGCGCGGGAGGCGCTGCCCATCCTGTCCACCTACGAGCAGTCCACCGAGTACGTCACCAAGCGCTACGGCACGCCCTGGTCGAACGAGCTCGACCAGGCGCTCTCCGTGCAGCTCATCAACGCCATGAACGGCAAGACCTCCCCCAAGGAGGCGCTGGAGTCGGCGCAGAAGACGGCGGAGGACCTCGTGAAGAAGTACCTGAAGTAGGGCTCGGGGAATGGGCGTCAACCTCCTGGAGAGGAGCCGCCGGCGGGATCTGCGTTTCGGCCTCCTGCTGATCGCGCCGGCGGTGCTGATCATCGCGATGCTGCTCGGCTACCCGATGGGCTACGCCGTGTTCATGTCGTTCCACCAGTGGAACGACAAGCTGGGCATGGAGCACCCCTTCATCGGGCTGGAGAACTACGGGCAGCTGCTGACCGACCCCGCGGTGCACCGGGCGATGGAGCGCACGGCGTACTTCTCGGTGATCACCGTGATCGGCGGGGTCGCGCTGGCCGTGGCGATTGCGGTGCTGCTGAACCGGGAGTTCCGCGGACGCACGCTCGCCCGGGTGCTGCTGCTCGTGCCGTGGGCCGTGCCGCCCGTCGTGAACGGCATCATGTGGAAGCTGATCTTCGACGGCAGCACCGGCATCGCCAACACGATCCTGCGCGGACTCGGTCTCACGGAGGAGAACGTGCAGTGGCTGTCCGACCCCGCGCTCGCGATGAACATCCTGGTGTTCGCGGAGATGTGGAAGCTGCTGCCGTTCCTGTGCCTGCTGATGCTCGCGGCGCTGCAGGGCATCCCGTCGAACCTGTACCGGGCGGCGGCGATCGACGGCGCGGGACCGTGGCGGGCCTTCTGGCGCATCACCGTGCCCAACATGCGTGGCGCCCTGATGTTCGCGCTGATCGTGCAGTCGATGTGGTCGCTCAAGGTGTTCGACACCATCTACGTGCTCACGGGCGGCTCCGGCGGCCCGGCCGAGGGCACCACCACCATCAACTTCCTCGCGTACCTGGTGAACTTCAGCAACCTGGACCGCGGCTACGGCTCGGCGATGGCGGTCGGGATCATGATCCTCGTGCTCGTGGTGGCCGTGTTCTGGATCCTGCTGTTCGGCGGGTTCCGTCGCAAGAGGGGAGAGGCGCATGCCTGACCTGACCACCACCGCCCTCGTCACCACCGCCCGCCCGCGCGGGCGCCGGGTGTCGCGACGCGGACGCCGCCGCCTCACGGCCGTCGTGTGCGCGGTGCTGCTCGTGCTCGTGATGGCGTTCTTCCTGGCGCCGTTCCTGTGGATGTTCGTGTTCAGCGTGTATCCGTCGAGCGCGCTGCAGGGCCGTACCCCCGACCTGTCGCCGTCCCTGCTGACCGTGGAGTCCTACGTGCGCCTGCTGTCGGACGGCAGCTTCCTCACCCCGATGGCGAACTCCGCGATCGTCGGCATCTCCACCACGATCATCTGCATGACCGTGGGCGCGGCCTGCGCCTACGCGATCGCCCGCTTCAAGTTCCGCGGTCGCCAGCCGCTGCTGCTGAGCATGATGACCGTGCAGGCGATCCCCGTGATCGTGCTCGCGGTGCCCCTGTTCATCCTGCTGCGCTCGGTCGGCCTCTACGACCAGCTGCTCGGGCTGATCGCGACGTACACGGCGTTCATCCTGCCGCTCGTGATCTGGATGCTGGTCGGGTTCTTCGAGGACATCCCGCCGAGCCTGGAACGCGCCGCCCGCATCGACGGGTGCAACCGGTTCCAGATCATGTACCGGATCGCCTTCCCGCTCGCCGCGCCCGGCATGGCGGCGACCGCGATCCTGGCGTTCATCACCAGCTGGAGCGACTTCTTCCTGGCGAAGGTGCTGACGTCGAACAACGCCGTGACCCTGCCGGTGAAGACCGCGGCGTTCCAGGGGCTGTTCGCGATGGACTACACGTCCGCGGCGACGGCGGGAGTGATCACGGCCATCCCGGTCCTGATCCTCACCCTCGTGGCACAGAAATGGATCATCCGCGGTATGACCGAGGGTGCGGTGAAAGGCTGATCATGGCACAGATCGAACTGGTGGGCGTCGAGAAGTCGTACGGACGCCCGAGGCGCGGGCACGAGGCCCGCAAGGCGGTCTCCGACCTCAGCTACGTGATCGAGGACGGGCACTTCGTCTCGCTGCTCGGTCCCTCCGGCTGCGGCAAGACCACCACGCTCGACATGATCGCCGGACTGGAGGACATCTCGGGCGGGGAGATCCTCATCGACGGGCGGCGGGTCGACGACCTCGACCCCGACAAGCGCGACCTGGCGTTCGTGTTCCAGGACTACGCGCTGTATCCGCACATGAGCGTCTACGAGAACATCGCGTTCGGGCTGCGCATGCGCAAGGTCGCCAAGGACGAGATCGACCGTCGGGTGCGCGACGCCGCCCGACGGCTCGACATCGCCCACGTGCTCGACGTGAAGCCCAAGAGCCTGTCGGGTGGACAGCGGCAGCGCGTCGCCCTCGCCCGCGCCATTGCCCGGCGCCCCGCGGTGTTCCTGTTCGACGAGCCGCTGTCGAACCTCGACGCGCTGCTGCGCGACCAGACCCGCAGCGAGCTCAAGGTGCTGCACCGCGAGCTCGGCGCGACCAGCGTCTACGTCACGCACGACCAGGAGGAGGCCATGACGCTCTCCGACCGGATCGCCGTGATGAGCCGCGGACGGCTGGAGCAGTACGGCAGCCCGTACGAGGTGTACCACGAGCCGGCGACCGAGTTCGTGGCGTCGTTCGTGGGCAAACCGCGCATGAACCTGTTCACGGCGAAGCGGGGCGAGCGTGGCAGGCACGTGCTCCCGGGGACCGCGTTCGGCGTGGAGTCGGGTGCGCTGCCCGAGGAGATCCGCGTCGGACTGCGCCCGGAGGAGTGCGACCTGCGGCGACCGCTGGCCGGTGAGCAGCCGCACGGCACCGTCGTCGCGGTGGAGCCGCTCGGCAACGTCTCCGACGTGCACCTCACGATGGGCGACGTCGAGTTCCTCGTGCGCGTCCCCGGGTTCGGCTCCTACGGCGTCGGCGACGCGGTGGTGGTCGACCTGACCCGCGCGCGCCTGCACTGCTTCGACCCCGAGACCGGGAGGCGCCTCGCCGTGTCGTGAGCCGGTTCCTCGCGCGGGTTCCACGGACTCCCGCGTTCCGGTTCAGCGGGTTCACAGGGTTAGGGTGGATGGTCGGCGGCCGCCGGGTCGCCCCATCCGAACCTCCGAGGAGCACTCGACGTGAGCCGAAATCCATCCTCCACGGCGCGCCGCCTGCGCCGCTTCGCCCGGACGGCGACCGCCTCCGCGCTCGCCGCGCTCGTCGCCGCCGGGGCGCTCCTCGCCGGAGCCGCGCCCGCCGCGGCCGAGGGCGAGACCTACGTGATCGGCACCGACACCACGTTCGCCCCGTTCGAGTTCACGGACGCGAACGGCGAGCTCGTCGGCATCGACATGGACCTGCTGCGCGCGATCGCGAAGGACCAGGGCTTCGAGGTCGAGATCCGCCAGCTGGGCTTCGACGCCGCCGTGCAGGCCCTCCAGTCCAACCAGGTCGACGCGGTGATGGCCGGCATGTCGATCACCGAGGAGCGCCAGCAGACGTTCGACTTCAGCGACCCGTACTTCACCAGCGGGGTGCAGCTGGGGGTGCTGGAGTCCAGCGACATCGAGTCGCTCGACGACCTCGACGGCAAGGCGGTCGCGGTCAAGACCGGCACGCAGGGCCAGACCTTCGCCGAGGAGAACCAGGAGAAGTACGGCTTCCGCATCACGCCGTACCAGGACACGACCGACATGGTCGACGCCGTGAAGGCCGGGCAGGCCGTCGGCTACTTCGAGGACTTCCCGGTGCTCGCGTACGGCATCCAGCAGGGGTCGGGCTTCCGGCTGATCGGCGACCCGGAGCTCGGCGGCGAGTACGGCTTCGCGGTCAACAAGGGGCAGAACGCCGAGCTGCTGAAGATGTTCAACGCGGGGCTCGCGAACCTCCAGGACTCGGGCGAGTACGACGAGATCGTCGACACGTACCTCGCCTCGGGTGAGGGCGAGCCGAGCGCGCAGCCCACCGACATCATCTCCGTCGCGGTGAAGTACTGGCCCGCGCTCATGCAGGGTCTGTGGCTCACGATCCTCGCCACGATCGTCGCGGTGGTCGCGGCCTTCATCCTCGGCATCATCTTCGGCTTCGGGCGCATCTCGAAGTTCGCGCCGTTCCGCTGGGTCGCCACGGCCTACGTGTACGTCTTCCGCGGCACCCCGATCCTGATCCAGGCGTTCTTCGTCTTCTTCGCGATCCCGCAGCTGATCCCCGACCTGAAGTTCGACCCGTTCGTGGCCGGCGCGATCACCCTGTCGCTCAACACCGGTGCGTACATGACCGAGATCATCCGCGGCGGCATCCAGGCGGTCGACCCCGGTCAGGCCGAGGCCTCGCGTTCGCTGGGCCTGAGCCACTGGAAGACGATGCGCAAGGTCGTGCTGCCGCAGGCGTTCCGCATCATGATCCCCTCGTTCGTGAACCAGGGCATCATCACCCTCAAGGACACCTCGCTCATCAGCGTGATCGGCCTCGCGGAGCTGACCTTCGTGTCGCGCCAGATCATCGCCTCCACCTACCTGTCGGCGCAGGTGCTCACCATCGTCGCCATCATCTACTTCGTCGTGATCACGCTGCTGACGCTGCTCGCGAACCGCCTGGAGAGGACGCTCAACGCATGAGCAAGATCGACGTCAGGAACCTGCACAAGTCGTTCGGCGACAACGAGGTCCTGAAGGGCATCGACCTCACGGTCGACGACGGCGAGGTCGTCGCGGTGATCGGGCCCTCCGGCTCGGGCAAGTCCACGCTGCTGCGCTGCCTCAACAAGCTCGAGGAGCCGACCTCGGGGCACGTCGTCATCGACGGCGTCGACCTCACCGACAAGAGCGTCAAGCTCGACGAGGTGCGCCAGCGCATCGGCATGGTCTTCCAGCACTTCAACCTGTTCCCGCACATGACCGTGCTGGAGAACATCACCCTCGCGCCGGTCGAGCTCGGCCGCATGACCAAGGCCCAGGCGTGCGAGCGGGCGCTGTCGCTGCTGGAGCGCGTCGGGCTGTCGGAGAAGGCGGACGCCAAGCCCGCATCGCTCTCCGGCGGCCAGAAGCAGCGGGTCGCCATCGCCCGTGCGCTCGCGATGGACCCCGAGATCATGCTGTTCGACGAGGCCACCAGCGCGCTCGACCCGGAGATGGTCGGCGAGGTGCTGCAGGTGATCCGCGACCTCGCCGAGGGCGGCATGACCATGGTGCTCGTGACGCACGAGATGGGCTTCGCGCGCGAGGTGTCCGACCGCACGGTGTTCATGGACGGCGGGGTCGTGGTCGAGGAGGCTGCGCCGGCCGAGCTGTTCGGCTCCCCCAAGAACGAGCGCCTGCAGGACTTCCTGTCGAAGGTGCTCTGACCGTACGCATCCGCGTCGTTCCGCGAAAGGAGCGGGCTACTCGCGGACGGGTGCGGGGTGGCGACGGATGGTCGCGCTGACCAGCGCCGCGACGGCGCAGAGGCCGGCCGCGGCGAACCACGCGACCGTGTACTGACCGGTGTGGTCGCGCACGAGCCCCGCGAGGATCGAGGCGATGCCCGCACCGATCTGATGGGCGGCGAACACCCAGCCGAACACCAGCGGGCCGCGGTCGCCGAACACCTCGCGGCACAGCGCGATCGTCGGCGGCACCGTGGCGACCCAGTCGAGGCCGTAGATCACGATGAACACGATGATGCTGGGCTGCACCTCGGCCGACAGCAGGCTGGGCAGGAACAGCAGGCTCACCCCGCGCAGGGCGTAGTACGCGGCGAGCAGGATGCGCGGGTTGACGCGGTCGGTCAGCCAGCCGGAGAACACGGTGCCCGCGATGTCGAAGATCCCGACCACGGCCAGGAGTCCGGCGGCGGTCGTGGTCGGCATGCCGTGGTCGTGCGCGCTGGGGATGAAGTGCGTGCCGATCAGGCCGTTGGTGGTCGCGCCGCAGATCGCGAAGCCGATCGCGAGGGCCCAGAACGTCTTGGTGCGGGCGGCCTCGCGGAGCGTGCGGAGGGCGAGGGCGGCGGCACCCCAGGCGTTGCCTCGGGGCAGGGGTGCCGGTGGGGAGGCGGGCGCGGGCTCGCCGTACCGTCCGACGCCGAGGTCGCTCGGGCGGTTGCGCACGAAGATCCACACCAGGGGCGCGACCGCGAGCGCGCCGCCCGCGATGATGAACGACGCCCCTCGCCAGCCGATGTCCTCCGCCGCGGCCGCGATGACCGGCAGGAAGATCAGCTGTCCGGTGGCGCTGCCCGCGGTGAGCACGCCGGACACGAGACCGCGGCGCGTCGCGAACCAGGTGTCGGTGATGGTCGCAGCGAACACGAGCGCCATCGACCCGGTGCCGAGTCCGATCAGCACGCCCCACGTGAGGATGAGCTGCGCGGGGGTGGCGACGAGCACGCTCAGGGCGGCGCCCGCACCGATCACGAACAGGGCGGTGACGGTGACCGCGCGGATGCCGAAGCGTTGCATGAGCGCGGCCGCGAAGGGGGCGATCAGCCCGTACAGCAGCAGGTTGACGGAGACCGCGAGCGACAGCTCGGCCGTCGTCCAGCCGAACTCCTCCTCCAGCGGCACCATGAGCACGCCCGGCGCCGCCCGGAACCCCGCGGCGCCGATCAGGGCGATGAGGGCGACGAGCGCGACCGTCCAGGCGGGGTGGAGGCGGCGACGGCGTGCAGGTGGGTCCTGTACGGGCTCGTCGACGGACTCGGCGGTCATGCGTTCGCCCCGGTGTGCAGCGCGAACGGCTGGCCGCCCATGCTGCGCCGGGCCCACCGGGTGCTGTGCGCGTCGAGCGGGGCGCCGCAGTGCGCGCACCAGTCCACGGAGACGGCGGTGTCACCGCAGCGCGCGCACGAGACCTCGAGCCCCCAGGGGCCGTCCGGATCGGTCGTGCGGCTGAAGCGGGCGTACGCGTGGAGGATCGGCAGCGTCGCGAGTCCGGCGTCGGTCAGGCGGTAGCCGCTGCGAGCCTCGCTCGGGTCTTCGCGGGTCAGGAGCCCGGCGTCGTGCATGGCGGTGAGCCGGCGCGACAGCACGGAGTCGGCGGCACCCGTGGCCGCGCGCAGCTCGTCGAAGCGGGTGCGGCCGGAGAACAGCTCTCGAAGAAGAAGGAGGACCCAGGGGTCGGCGAGCACGTCGGCCGAGCGGGCGATCGGGCACGTCGCGGACGACCAGTCGGAACGGAGGGGCATGCCGTCACTTTCTTGAAGAAAGTCGGCGGTGTCAAGCCGGTCCCCGCAGAACGGCAGGATTCGCGCGACCCCTGTCGCGAACGCTCCCTCCCGCGGGGCCGCGCGCTACTCGGCGACGCGGGCGGCGATGTCGCTGCGGAAGTGCGCGCCCTCGAGTCGGATGCGCGCGATCGCGTCGTACGCGCGGTCGCGCGCCGTGCGGAAGTCCGGGGCGACGGCGACCACGTTCAGCACGCGGCCGCCCGTGGCGATGAGGGAGCCTCCGGGCGCGTCGGGGCTTGCGGTCGCGGCGTGCACCAGGCGCACACCCTCGACCTCGGCCGCCGCGTCCAGGCCCTCGATCGGACGGCCGGTCTGCGGCGACTCCGGGTAGCCCTCGCTCGCGAGCACCACGGTGATGGCGGCGTCGTCACGGAACTCCGGCTCCGGCTGATCCTCGAGCGTGCCCGAGGCCGCGGCGAACAGCAACTGCGACAGCGGGGTCTGCAGCCGCGGCAGCACGACCTGCGTCTCGGGGTCGCCGAAGCGCGCGTTGAACTCGATCACCCGCACGCCGTTCGGGGTGAGGATGAGCCCGGCGTACAGCAGCCCGATGAACGGCGTGCCCTCCGCGTCGAGCTGCCGGACCACGGGGAGCGCCACGTCGCGCGTGACCTCCTCGACGAAGGCCTGCTCGCTGCCGAACTGCTCCGCGAGCCACGGCAGCGGGGAGTACGCGCCCATGCCGCCCGTGTTGGGACCGGCGTCGCCGTCGTACGCCCGCTTGAAGTCCTGCGCGGGGCTGAGCGCCCGCACGGTGTCGCCGTCGCTCAGGAAGAACAGCGACACCTCGGGACCGGACAGGAACTCCTCCACGAGCACGGGCCCGGCGGGAAGATACTGCGCGGCGTGCGCGAGCGCCTCGGCGCGGTCGTCCGTCACGATCACGCCCTTGCCCGCGGCGAGCCCGTCGGCCTTGACCACGTACGGGGCGCCCAGGTCGTCGAACGCGGCCTCGACCTCAGCGGTCGTCGCCGCACGCACGGCCCGCCCGGTCGGCACGCCCGCGGCGTCCATGACCCGCTTGGCGAACGACTTCGACCCCTCCAGCTGCGCCGCGGCCCTGCCCGGTCCGAACACGGGGATGCCGCGCTCGCGGAGCTCGTCGGCGACACCGGCGACCAGTGGAGCCTCCGGCCCGATCACGACGAGGTCGACCGCGTGCTCGTTCGCGAACGCCGTGACCGCGGCCGCGTCGAGCGGGTCGACCGACACGGGCGTCGCGTCGTGCGCGATGCCGGCGTTGCCCGGGGCGACGACGATCTCGTGCTCCACCTCCTCTGCGCGCAGGGCGAGGATGATCGCGTGCTCACGGGCACCGGAACCGAGGACGAGGATCTTCACCCGTCCAGCCTACCGAGGCCGGTACGGCGGGTTTCGGCCGCCCGCGCGTCACAGCTCGATGGGCCGCTCCACGGTCGCATCCCACGGCACCGTCCAGCCGGTGGCGTCGAACAGGGCATCGAGCACCATGGCCGTAAACCCCCACACGATGGTGCCGTCCACGTCGAACGCCGGGCCGCGGAACGTGCGGCCCATCCGCGACAGCGTCGAGGTGAACCGGGTCGCGGGGTCGAGCAGCTGGGCCACCGGCACGCGGAACACCTCGACGGTCTCCGCATGATCGACGGCGACGACCCGCGACGGCGACTGCCACCACGCGAGCACGGGCGTGACGAGGTGGTTGCTCGCGGCGAGCGGGATGACCGGGAGGGTCGACAGCACCTCGACCCCCGCGGGGTCGAGTCCCGTCTCCTCCTCGGCCTCGCGCAGCGCGGTGGCCACGGCATCCGCGTCGGTCGGCTCGACGCGACCACCGGGGAACGATACCTGCCCGGGGTGCGACGACAGCGTGGGGGCGCGGCGCTGCAGCAGCACGTCGAGGTCGCGCGAGACGGCGGCGTCGGCGGCGGGGGCCGGGGTGCGGTCGAGCACGCCGAACAGGATGAGCACGGCGGCGTCGTGCGCGGTGCGCGGGTCGGCGAGCGGCGGGATCGGCACGCCCCAGGTGTGATCCGTGGCGGCGGCGAGCAGCTCGGCGCGCGCGCCCTGGGGGTGCATGCTCATACCCCGAGCTTAGGCCGCGGCCGGGTGCGGGGGCCGCGGTTCTAGGGTGGAGCCATGGCGAGGAAGATCGACATCATCGACGGTCGTGCGGCGCTCGACGCCGTCCGGGCGGCGGAGGCGGCGGGCGAGAGGCCCCCGCGCACGTCGCTCGCGACCGCGGTGCGGTATCTGCTGCAGCTGCTCGACGAGAAGGCACCGGGCAACAGCGTCGAGGTGCGGGTGCCGCCGTTCGGGGCCGTGCAGGTGATCCAGGGCCCGCGGCACACCAGGGGCACCCCGCCGAACGTCGTGGAGATGGACGCGGCGACCTGGATCGCGGTCGCCACGGGGGCCGAGGCCTGGACCGCCGCGGCCGAGTCCGGTCGGGTGCACGCCTCCGGCACCAGGGCCGACCTCGCCGGGGTGCTGCCGCTGCGGCCCTAGCGTCGCGCGACCACGAGGGGCACGCCCGTGGCCGGGTGGGGGAACACGTCGACGGGTTGCCCGTAGATCCGCTCGATCCGGGAGGCCGTGAGCACCTCGGCCGGGGCTCCGCTGGC